>CAZRBS010000006.1:0-3961 GCA_964598405.1 uncultured Dehalococcoidaceae bacterium | reverse complement strand
TCACCAGCCTGACGATAATGGTCAGCGCTATAATCGCCATGCCAAAGCTATTGAACAAATAGCCGGATATCACAATCAGGATATTTATCATCGGTGAAAGGATAATTAAATCCCATATTTCACCAATCAACTGAGCCTTACCCCCTTAATTCTCTAATGAAAGACTCCAGAGCGGCACTCCAGAACGGGCATCCACCGCATAAAGAACATCCAGCTCGCTGTGGATATAAACCACCCCGTCGCTGGCGGCAAGCGGAGCGTATATCTTCTCCTCGATATCAACCAGCTGCCTTTTCTGATTGCCGCCGGTGCCCAGAGAGTATACCCTTCCTTCCTCCACGGCGACAATGACCGAACCATCAACTACCACCGGCGATGAGATAATCCGGCTCTCCAGGTCGGTTTCAGATATCTTATTCCCGTTCCCCGCGTTAAGGGCATAAACTTTGCCGTCAATAGAAGCGGCGTAAATAACGCCGTCATAAACCACCGGCCGGGCCCAGAACCAGTTCTCGGCCCCGAACTTCCACCGCAAACTACCGGTGTCAGCATTCAAGGCATAAAGACGCCGGTCAAAAGAACCAATATAAACGGTCTCATCATGGACCAGGGCGGTAGCAGCAATGGCGCCCTCAGTTTCATACTCCCATTTTTTAACCCCATCGGCAGCCCTTATGGCATAGACCTTCTTGTCAAAGGAGCCAATATACAGCGTGTCCCCTTCGACGGACGGAGTGGACCATATCTGGTCGCCGGTCTCGAACTCCCACTCCCTGTCACCGGTAGTCGCGTCCAGAGCGTAAATCTTGCCGGCAGAATCGCCGACATAAACTCCGTCCAGAGCAACGGCGGGACCGCCAATGATAGGTTCAAGCTCTTCATCACGGGGATACACCCATCTCAAGGCTCCGCTTTCAGCATTAATGGCGTAAATCTTGCCATTGTAACCGGAAACGTAGACCAGCTCGCCCGCCAGAACAGGCGTGCCGTATAAAGCCACCGAGGTGGACGACGGTGCGCAGCCGAAGCCACCGGACTGCTCCGCCGCCTTAAACGGAATATCGGGCCATAGCCGGGTCTGGCTCTCTGCGTCCAGAGCCACAAGCTCTCCCTCCATAGAACCCAGGAATATGGCACCATCAGCTACCGCCACCCCTGACCAGCCCCTGGGAATGGCCGCTTCGCTGGCACAACCAAACGTGGTGAACCCGGTGGCAATCACAAGGAGCATGACCAGCAGGAGCAACGCCTTGCCAGGAGGGAACCTAAAGGACACTTATCCCTTTCCTCCTGAAGATGGTAATCCTTCTAACTAATAGTGCTAAATTCAAAACGGTCTCCAAACTACATCAGGGTACCGGGTCATAACCGCCGGTATGGAGAGGGTGGCAGCGGCTCAGCCGTCTCCCCCCCAGCCATATTCCTTTCAGCAGGCCATATTTCAGGACCGCCTCATAGGTATACTGAGAACAGCTGGGAATAAAGCGACATGATGGCAACGTAACCCGCGATAAGGTTGACTGATATAGTTTAATTAGTGCTAAAGCTAACTTCTTCATTCTTTTCGGTTAATAATCCAGCCCGGGATAACAGGACCCTGACCGACTTCTCGAGCCTGGCATAGCGGACACTGGCTGCGGGGGGACGGGCAATAAAGACGATGTCCCATCCTGGCGGCAATGGCGTCTGGCGCAAAATCTCACGAAGCAAACGTTTTACCCTGTTTCGCACCACCGCCTTACCTACCCGCTGGCTCACCGAGAACCCGTACCGGGTTAGACCGAGCCCGTTTGGCAAAACCTTCATCACCACCAGGTCGCTGACCCACGAGCTACCCTTACTGTAAACCAGCGCGTACTGCGACGTTTTGGTAAGATGCTCCTCCCCCTTCAATATGCCGGCTCCTGCCCCTTCCTTCCTCAAAGCCGCTATTAATCCCACCGTCATACCACGGTCAATCTCTTGCGGCCCTTGAGGCGCCTTGCCTTCAGCACAGCACGCCCGCTCCGGGTACTCATCCGGGCCAGGAAACCGTGCTCCCGCTTTCTCGGAATCTTCTTTGGTTGATAAGTCCTCTTCGGCACTTTAACTCCCCGGGGAAAAACAGACTATTTCCCTTTATTCCCTGACAAAATGGAGGAGGCAAAGAGAAAAATCCACTTACCCAAACTAGCTCTGCAGACCGGCGCCTCCCGTTTCGTAGACATGCGCTGCCACGTACGGCAATAAAGCCAGGTAACGTGCTCTTTTCACCGCCGTCGCCAGAAGACGCTGGTGCTTGGCGCAGGTACCACTCTTACGGCGAGGCGTAATCTTGCCCCTATCGGTTATGTAATGACGCAATTGCGCCGCATCTTTATAATCAATGACCCTGTTCCTATCCTTGCAGAAAGCACAAACCCTGGGCTTTGGCGTATACTTCGACCTGCCCCATTTCCTGACTCTCGGTCTTCCAGTTCCTGCCATATATTATCCTTCTAACACAAATTCTAACTAAAATGGAATATCGTCCGGCTCCAGCTCGGCGCCACCACCCATTCCCGACTTCTCTCCGGCGCCGGCGCCCTCCTCGAGCTTATCCTCGGACATCGGTGCCATACCCCGCCTGTCCAGGAATATCACCTTATTGGCGATTACTTCAGTCCTGGAGTGCTGCTGCCCGTCCTGGCTTTCCCAGCTCCGCGTATGCAACCTGCCTTCCGCATAGACCAGTCGCCCCTTGGCCAGAAACTGATTACACTGCTCGGCCAGCTTGTTCCAGGCAACCACGCTGAACCACTCGGTCTCCTGTCTGCGCTCACCCTCCGGAGTGGTTGACAGCCAGTTCGTAGCCACACGGAATGAAGTCACCGGTTTGCCGTTGGGGGTAAAACGCATTTCCGGTTCTCCCCCGACATTCCCTATAATTATCACCTTATTCAAGCTTGGCATCCTTACACACCTCCTTTTACCCGCCTCCCATATCCGCGGAAGCGGATAATTTCCACAGCTAACTGCTCGTATTTATCAACAGATGCCTCAGCACATCCTCGGAAATCCGCAGGTTAGCCTCCAGCTCCCTACCCCACGCCGGGTCCATCTTGAACCGGGTTAACACGTAGTTGCCCTCCATAAAACGCTTTATTGGATAGGCCAGCTTCCTCTTACCCCACCGTTCCTCATCGGAAACGTTACCGCCCTTGCCGCCAACAAACTCTTTAATCCCGTTTATGGTGGCTTCAAGGGCTTCCTCTCCGGCATCCGGATTCACAATCAATACCAATTCGTAGTCACGTAGCTGGTTTTCTTCTGTCTTTACCGTTTCACTCTTATTCTTAGCTGTCATCTGCTACCCTGAAAAGTTTATTGCCCATTATACCACAAAACGGAAAATACAAACAACGCCCGGTAAACAGCTCTCTTCCCCGCTGTGAAACAGGGGTTTTCGGAGCCTGACCCGTGCCGAAACCAGGCACTCGCCAGCCGGCCCGGCGAATAACCCGAACCGGATACGTTTGCTTCAGATAGCCGCTCTGCACGCCACGGATAAGGTCTGAGCTCACGAATCAGCGTGCAATTTGCCAGCTTTGGCTACGTTCTCCCGTCTGAGGTCATACAGAATGATGTGCACGTCCTCCGGCGTAACCTTGAAATTCTTTACCACCGCTTCAGTTATATCTTTGACCAAAGACCTCTTCTGTTCAACGGTTCTCCCTTCGAACGCCTCTACGGTTACCATTGGCATTTGACCTTTCCTCCTTCGTCATTTCTTCGCCAGTCCAAATTAACATCTTTCGTTCCACCGGTCAACTCACGGGGACGCCGCATCTGCCCCAGCTTGACAGAGCATACAACCTCTGCTAGACTCTTGTTGAGCAAAACAGAGCCGCAACGAACCTGTCTGCTCCGTATATCACTGACCAGCATGGCCCCGTGGTGTAGCGGTCTAACATGCCACCCTGTCACGGTGGAGATCGCGGGT
>CAZRBS010000005.1:20379-50942 GCA_964598405.1 uncultured Dehalococcoidaceae bacterium | reverse complement strand
TACGATTATGGCCAGGCTCACCAGGAAGGGGTTGGTAAGACTTGAGGTCAGGTTGGCTATCTGTTTTTTCATTTCTTTTCCTGTGGAGTTATTTCTCACTCATTATACTACAATAACCCGTGCCGTGTCTTGTCGGGGATGGAGGCAGCCTGGCTCCTTTCTGCCCTGTTTAAAGCTGTGATATAATACGGGCGGAGTGGCTTGAATCATGATGGACCGGTTGGAAAGAATAGAAGAGCGCTATAAGGAGCTTGACCGGCAGATGTCATCGCCTGAAGTGGCCTCTGACCTGAAACAGCTACAGGCACTGGCCCAGGAGAGGGCTGGCATTGAAGACATGGTGGCGAAGTACCGGGAATATAAAGCGACCTCAAAGTCGCTGGAGGAAACCAGGGCGATGCTGGATGACGGACAGGACGAGGAGATGGCGGAACTGGTCAGGCAGGAGATAGAGGACCTTGAACGGCAGCAGGACCGCCTGGTTCGGGAACTGAAAAGCGCCCTCCTGCCCAAAGACCCCAATGACGAAAAGGACATCATTATGGAAATCAGGGCGGGGGCGGGAGGCGATGAAGCCGGGCTATTTGCTGCTGACCTCTTTCGTATGTACAGTCGGTACGCTCAGGTCAAAGGCTGGGACCTGGATATTATCAGCCTTAATGAGAGTGGAATCGGCGCTTTTAAGGAAATCATTTTTGAGGTCAAGGGAAAGAGTGCCTTCAGCCGGCTGAAGTATGAAAGCGGTGTACACCGTGTGCAGCGGGTACCCACCACCGAGTCCTCGGGCAGAATCCATACCTCGACGGCCACGGTGGCCGTTCTGCCCAAAGCGGAAGAGGTGGACATATCCATCAACCCCGATGACCTGAAGACCGACATCTTTCACAGCGGGGGTGCCGGGGGGCAAAACGTTAATAAAGTTGCCACCGCCGTCCGTATCACTCATCTGCCCACCGGCATGGTTGTTGTCTGCCAGGACGAGCGTTCACAGCTGCAAAATAAGCTGAGGGCGATGTCAGTGCTGCGGGCCAGGCTCCTGGACATAGAGCAGCGCCGGCAGGAAGAGAAAATAACCTCGGAAAGGCGTTCCCAGGTGGGTTCCGGTGATCGGGCGGAAAAGATAAGGACCTATAATTTCCCCCAGGACCGCGTTTCCGACCACCGCATCGGTTTGACTCTCCGCAACCTGCCCCGGATACTGCAGGGGGAGCTTGACGAGCTTATTGATGCTCTGGCTACCAGCTACCAGGCGAAGCAACTGGAGGAACAGGTGGCGTGACCCTGAAACAGGTTCTCAGGCAGGCCAGGGAAGTTCTGGAGACGAATAACGTTGCCGATGCCCCTCTGGAGGGTGAGCTGCTGCTGAGGCATGTGCTGGGCATAAACAGGGCTCAGCTGTACCTGAACCTCGAGCAGGAGCTGAGCGCAGAGCAGGGTAAGGTTTTCTGGCATCTGGTTGAACGCCGCCTGGGCGGGGAACCGGCTGCCTATATCACCGGGCACCGGGAGTTCTACAGGCTCAATTTCTATGTTAATCCCTCCGTCCTTATCCCCCGTCCGGAAAGCGAACTGCTGGTGGAAAAGGCTATTGGCCTGGCCCGCCGGTTCTCCATGTCTGCCATCGCCGAAATCGGCACCGGCTGCGGCGCCATTGCCATCAGCCTGGCGCTGAACCTCCCGGAGGCGAAGATTTATGCCACCGATATATCCGCCCCGGCGCTTGAAGTTGCGCTGTTCAACTGCCGAAAACACGGAGTGGCGGACAGAATTCATCTTCGGCAGGGCGATATGCTCGCCCCGCTGCCCGGGCCGGTTGACCTGATAGCAGCCAACCTCCCCTATGTTAAGCAGCCCGAAATCCTCCGGGCAGGACTGGCTGACTTTGAGCCCGAACTGGCACTGGACGGCGGTGAGGACGGGCTGGAGAAAATCCGGCAGCTATGCCGTCAGGCGGGTAAAAGGCTATGCCGTCAGGGGTTTTTACTGCTGGAAATCGGACAGGGGCAGGGGGAACCCTTGACCGGCTTTCTGGGCGATTTATTTCCCTCGGCTGCTGTGGAAATCGCCCCGGACCTGGGCGGTATCGACCGGGTGATAACTCTACGCTTGACTCAAGATTGTCCTGATGCTAGATTAGTTGGATGAGCTCTGTCTGAAGCGGAAGGGCTGGCGTTTGGGAAGATAAGGAGGAGTGAATTTTATGAATGTGGTTGTCTGCGTCAAGCAGGTGATTGACCCCGAGGCGCCACCGGCCAGTTTTAAGATTGACCCTGCCAGAAGTGAGGTGGTGTCGCCACCGGGAGTATCCCCGGTAATCAGCCCCTTTGATGAGAATGCGGTGGAAGCAGCGCTGAGAATCAAGGACGCTCGGGGAGGTAAAGTCACGGTTGTCAGCCTGGGCTCCGGCTTGCTGCGCGAGGTGGTCAAGAAGCCGCTATCCATGGGGGCGGACGAGCTTATCCTGCTGGAAGACGAGGCTTTCGATGGCGGGGATAGCTGGTCAACTGCCTATGCCCTGGCTATGGCGATTAAAAAGACGGGAAACTACGACCTCATCTTTTGCGGCCGACAGGCGGCTGACTGGGACGCGGGGCAGGTGGGCTCGGGTATCGCTGAAATGCTGGGAATACCCTCTGTAACCGTAGCTAGGAAGGTAGAAGCTGGGGACGGGAAAGCCAGGGTGGAACGGGTGACCGCTGACGGTTACGAGGTCATTGAGGTACCCCTGCCGGCTCTGGTTACGGTGAGCAACGAACTTGGCGAGGCCCGCTATCCGACTATCAGGGGGATTATGGCGGCGAAGAAAATCGAGCCCGTAATCTGGAAACCGTCCGATATTGGTGCCGCACCGGACCAGATAGGAGCGGCGGGACGGCGCATCAGGCTGCTCAAGCTGTTCCAGCCAGTCCACGAAGGCAGGTGTGAGTTCGTGGAGGGAGAGGACGCGGAGGAGACGGGGGCTAATCTGGCTCTGAAACTCAGGGAAACTAAAATAATTTAAAACGGCTTAACAGCTTTTTAACATTTTGCTGCTAAAATGGCAGTTAATACATCGGGAGGCACCTTGATGGCTGATTACAGGGGTGTGATAGTTTATGCCGAAGCGGGCGAGGATAAGCTGTCCTCAATAGCTGCGGAATTGCTCGGTTGCGGTCGGAAACTGGCTGATGACCTGGGGCAGGAATTGAGCGCGGTATTGATTGGCAGCAATGTCAGCACTCTGGCTCAGGAAACCATCGCCTCTGGTGCCGATAAGGTGTATGTGGTTGAAGACCCGCTGCTTGACGACTACCGGACGGATTCTTACCTGCTGGTTATGGAAAAAGTGGTCAGACAGGTGATGCCCCGCATTCTCCTTCTGGGGCAGACATCCAGCGGTCGTGACCTGGCACCGAGGCTTGCCTTCAGGCTGGGGACAGCCGCCACTATGGACTGTATAGAGCTGGCTATTGACCCTGAGTCAAAGCAGTTGCTGCAGACCAAGCCCGTTTACGGAGGAAACGCCCGGGCCGTCTTCGCCAGCGATTCCTGTCCGCAGCTCGCCACGGTCAGGGCCAAAGCGATGGCACCCTTGGAGAAAGATGCCTCAAGGCAGGGCGAAGTCATCGCTATCGAAGCCGGCCTCAGCCCGTCGGATATAAGAACCAGGGTGCTGGAGAAGGTGCCCCAGGAGACGGAAGGTATCCGGCTGGAAGATGCCGAGGTAATTGTCAGCGGTGGCAGGGGCATCGGCGGCCCCGAAGGTTTCAAGCAATTGGAGGAACTGGCCCGTTTGTTGAAGGGAGCAGTGGGTGCCAGCCGGCCACCCTGTGATAACGGCTGGGTACCGGATATGTTGCAGGTGGGACTTACCGGCAAGATTGTCGCCCCGGAACTCTACATCGCGGTGGCCCTTTCCGGCGCCAGCCAGCACATGGCGGGATGCTCCGGGTGCAAGAATATCATCGCCATCAATAAAGACCCTGAGGCAAATATCTTCCGGGAGGCCCGTTTCGGGGTCGTCGGGGACTGGAAAAAGGTGCTGCCTGCCTTCACCGGCAAGGTTAGGGAACTTCTGGCCGGGTGAAGTTTGCGGTTCAGTGAGAGAAAAAGAAAGATTTATTGAAGCTGTTGAGTTTTAGATAGTAGTTGATGTAAAATAGACAACAAGTCGCCTATCTCATTATGGGCTAAATTCCAAAAACTTTTGTGAGGTGGAAAATGAAAATAGTGAGAGTATTTTGTTTTTTGCTGGTAAGCCTGATGGCGCTTTCTCCGCTTGGCAGCGCCCTGGCGCAGGAAGCGGATTACGCCATGGCTATCTCGCCCAGTCTGGGGCGTTATGACACTACAGCCAGGGAGGGTGAGACCAGAGATTTTTTGATAGATGTGGAGAACCTGGGTACGCAATCCCTCAATAATATCACCTTCTCCGCCGAAGCGCCGGAAGGGTGGGCGGTGGAATTCTCCCCGAAAAAGCTGAATCTGCTGGAAGCTGAGGAGACTCAGGAAATAACGGCAATCATGACGGTGCCAGAGGACATTGAGGCCGGGGATTACATGCTTAAATTCGGGGCTTCAAATGACCAGACATCGGCAGAGGAAATTGACATCAGGGTCAAGGTAAACGTAATCAGAGAGCAGCTGGAGCTGAAGCCCACTTATCCCATCTTGAAAGCGGTTGCCGGGGAAGAGTTCGTCTTTGAGGTGGAATTCTATTATGTTGGCGCAGAAGCCCGCGAGTTTAACCTGCGCACCACGGCTCCCCCACGCTGGGAAATCTACATGACACCGCCTTATGAGAAGGAGAAGAAAATATCCGCCTTGAGGCTGGAGCCGCTCAAGGCGGCCGGGGATAAAATAAGGGTTGTTGCCAGGGCCCCATTCTGGCCCCTGCCCGAGCCCGGGGAATATGAAATAGCCGTGGAAGCGGTTTCTGCCGACGGGTGGGAGTCTTCGACTACACTGACGGCAGAAGTAACGGCCAGATATAACCTGACTATGCAACCGGTTTCGGAGCGTTATAATACCAAGGCGACCGCCGGTGAGGGCAATATCTTCTCGGTGGAGCTGGGCAATCTGGGGACAGCTCCGGTCGATAATATCAAATTTACCCCGACCAAGCCGGAAGGGTGGAAGATTGAGTTTGAGCCGGAGCAGATAGATTCGCTGCCGGCGATGGACAGCCAGACAATAGATTTGAATATAGTTCCACCAGCGGAAACCATAGCTGGAGACTACTCCATCACCGTCAGGGCATCAGGAGAACAGACGGCATCGAAGGAGATGAGCATCAGAGTCACCGTGGAAACCCCCACCGTTTGGGGGTGGGTTGGGGTTGTTATCATTGCCATAGTGGTGGTTGGCCTGGTCGTTGTCTTCATGCGGTTTAGTCGGCGGTAGTTGATGAGCGAAAGATTAGCCATAGAAACAAAAGACCTGACCAAACGGTATGACGGGATGACCGTGGTCGACCACCTCAATCTGCACATCAGGGAGAATGAGGTGTTCGGTCTGCTGGGCCCCAATGGTGCCGGCAAGACGACCACCATCCTCATGCTTCTGGGCCTGACCGAGCCGGCAGCCGGCACCGCGCGGGTCTTCGGTTTTAACCCGACGAGGGAGCCGCTTAAGGCAAAGCGCCTGATTGGTTATCTGCCGGAGAAAGTGGGCTTCTATGAGAACCTCACTGCCCGGGAAAACCTGAGGTTTATTGCTGAACTCAACAATGTCGGCTATGCTGAGGCTAACAAGAGGGCGGGTGAAGTTCTGGAGATGGTGGGCCTGACCGATAGGGCGGACTGGGCGGTGGGCAAGTTCTCCCGGGGAATGAAGCAGCGCCTGGGGATAGCTGACGTGTTAATCAAAAGGCCGAAAGTGATTTTTCTCGATGAGCCGACGGCAGGGCTGGACCCGGAAGGGATTAACCACCTGCTCGACCTGATAGAGGGGCTGCCCAGGATGAATACCACCGTGGTGCTGTCTTCACACCAGCTATACCAGGTGCAGAGAGTCTGCCACAGCATCGGCATACTGTCCAGGGGTAAAATGGTGATTGAGGGAGCCATTGATAAGCTCGGCCGGGAGGCCCTGGCGGGAGGGCGCTACCGGATAGAGGTTGAAACGGCACAGGCGAGCCCCGGGCTCATCGATGTCATCAGGGGAATTAAGGGAGTGGTGAACGTGGAGGCTGAGGGTAACACGCTCGTCATAAGCACAGAATCTGACCTGCGGGCGGAAATATCCAAAGCGGTGGTGGAAAACAATGTGCCGCTGATCCAGGTAAAGATACAGGAGTTCTCTCTGGACGAGATCTATATGAAGTATTTTCGTGAGGAGTGATTTAACGAGTGAGAGCTATTTTACGTAAAGAGCTGGCCGACTATTTTACCAGTATAAGGTTCATCACCTTGTTTCTGCTGATACTGTTTGCCAGCGCTGCCGGGCTTTTTACCGCCTATCAGGGTATTCGTTCGGCAAATCTGCCGGAGGGGTTTGTCTTTCTGGGCCTTTTCATTACTTCGGGGAATGTAATCCCGTCGCTGATTAACCTTGTTGCCCTGCTGGTTCCCATAATCGGCATTGCCCTGGGGTTCGATGCGATTAACAGTGAACGCAGCGGCGGCACCCTGAGCCGGGTTCTCTCGCAGCCCATTTACCGGGACAGCGTCATCAACGGGAAATTCCTGGCGGGCCTGGTCACCCTGACGGTTATGATTACCACCATGCTGCTGCTCGTTTCCGGGTACGGCCTGAGGATGATTGGCGTGCCGCCCTCCGCCGAAGAAATCATCAGGCTCTTTATCTATCTTATTCTCACCATTATTTTTGGCGCTTTCTGGCTGGGGCTGGCCATGCTTTTTTCCGTGGTGCTCCGCAGGATAGCCTCGTCTTTGCTGACCTCAATCGGTATCTGGCTCTTCTTCAGTGTCTTCATCCTGCTGATAGCCCCGGCGATAGCCAATGCCCTGGTTCCCACCGCCGACGGCTCTCAGGCGGAGCTGGTGCGTAATTCAGAGATACAGCGGATGATAATGCGGTTTTCCCCGAACACCCTGTTTCAAGAGGCGACCACGGTGCTGCTTCTTCCTCTGGTGAGGAGCCTGGGAGTGGTGACCATGAGCCAGGCAGCCTACATGCTGCCCAATCCTGTCAGCCTTGGGCAGAGCCTGATTCTCATCTGGCCCCACCTTACCAGCCTGGTCAGTCTGAGTGCTATCTGCTTTGGGGCGAGCTATGTCCTCTTTATGCGGCAGGAAGTAAGAGCCACCTGATTCAGAGGCGGGGGATACAAGGCCGGGCCTTTTACGCTTTTTCGGCCTGACTTTCGGCGACGATTTTCTGGGTGATGTGGGCCGGTACCTCTTCGTAATGGCTGAATTCCAGGGTATAGCTGCCCCTTCCCTGTGTCATTGACTTCAGGTCGATGGCGTAGCGCTGGACTTCCGCCAGCGGTACCTGGGCCTCGATAATATTGATATCACCTTCCGGGTTCATTCCCTGTACCCGGGCTCGCTTGGTATTGAGGTCGCCGATAATATCACCGGTCAGATCGCCGGGAACTGTTATCCGTATGTTCATTATTGGCTCCAGCAGAATTGGCTGGGCCTGGGATAGCCCTTTCTTCAGCGCCTGTGCCCCGGCGATTTTGAAGCATATTTCGGAAGAGTCAACCGGGTGGTAGCTTCCATCGTACAGGGTTGTCTTTACATCGACCACCGGATAGTGAGCCAGCACCCCTTCTTGTATTGCCTCATTCACTCCCTTTTCTACCGCCGGGATGTAGTTTTTGGGCACGGAGCCGCCGACTATCCTCTCTCCGAACTCGTTGCCACTGCCGCGGGCCAGGGGCTCCAGTTCCAGCAGGACATGCCCGTACTGGCCGTGTCCCCCGCTCTGCTTCTTGTGTTTGTATTCCGCCTTGGCCGTTGTGGTGATGGTCTCTTTATACGGAACTCTGGGAATTTCCAGCTTCACGCCAACGCCAAACTTGCGCTGCATCTTGTCGGCGGCCACGGCAAGCTGGGTCTCGCCAATTCCGTAGATAATGCTTTCACCGGTATCGGCTTCCCGGCGCACGCGGAGGGTGGGGTCTTCCTCGCTTATTCTGGTCAGGGCTTCTCCGAGTTTGTCCAGGTCAGCTTTGGTCTTGGGATATACCGCTTCGCCGAAGATGGGTTCCGGGAACAGGATGGGGACTATTTTTACCGGGTTGTCCTGGCGGCATAGCGTATCCCCGGTGCCGGTCATGTTCAGTTTGGCTACGGCCCCGATGTCTCCGGCGCCGATTTGAGGTGCCGGTTCCTGGTTTTTGCCCCTCAGCATGAATAGCTGACCAATCCGCTCCGCTCCACCTCGCGTGGCGTTCCATACCTGGGAATTGCTCTCAATGGTACCGTTGTAAACGCGGAAGTAGGTCAGTTTGCCGACATACGGGTCAGCGCTGGTCTTGAACACCAGCGCGGCCAGAGGGGCGTCCTGGCTGGGCTTGATTTTCTTTTCGGTAGAGTCGCTTATAACGGCTACTTCCCGTTCCGCCGGTGACGGCAGGTAATCATGAACCGCGTCCGGCAGCCAGTTTATGCCGGCGTTTTGCAGTGCCGAGCCGGCTAGGATGGGCACGATGCTCCCGCTCACCGTTCCCTGGCGTAATCCCGTCCTGAGTTCTTCCAGGCTGAGCTCCTCGCCACCCAGGTATTTTTCAATCAGGCGGTCATCAGTTTCCGCTATTGCCTCCACCAGCTTTTCACGGAAGGAATTGACCTGGGATTCCAGAGAGGAGGGCACTTCCTCCTCCTTTGGCGGAGAGCCGGTGTAACTTTTCATGGTCAGCAGGTCAACGACACCCCGGAAATCATTATGGGCACCTACCGGCAGCTGAACCGGCAGGCATCTGGAGCCGAATCTGGACTGGATGTCAGCCACGGTCTGGAAGAAGTCAGCATTCTCCCGGTCCATCTTGTTGACGAAGATGAGGCGGGGCAAGCTGGCCTCCGTGCAGTATTCCCACGCCTGGGTGCTGCCGACTTCAACGCCGGAGGCGGCGCAGACCACGATAATCGCTCCTTCACTGACCCGTACGGCGGCTCTGACCTCGCCGACGAAGTCAGCATAACCCGGAGTATCGATGAGATTGACCTTGGTGTCCTGCCACTGGCAGGGAAGCAGCGTCAGGTTGATGCTAATCTTGCGTTTTACTTCATCCGGGTCATAGTCCGAGGTGCTGGTGCCTTCATCAACCTTGCCGAACCGGCTGATTGCCTTGGCGGTATATAGTATCGCCTCCGCTGTCGATGTTTTGCCGGCACCGGCATGGGATAACAAAACAACGTTCCTGATTTTCTCCAGTCCATATTGCTCCATCTAATCACCCACTTCTCGTTGAAATTATTCGTTACTATTATACTCACAGTTGGGAGGGCACGGCAAGCGAAGGTCCGTGCCGGGAGGGTTTGGCGGCGGCCTGTATCCCTGGCGATTTCTCTTTGCTACCTGGCCAGGGCTCCGCCCACGATTGACCGGTTTATTTCAAGGCTGACGGCGATTGCCGTAGCCCCGGCGATGGCACGGTACAGCCGCTCTATCTTGAACTCCTTGGTGTAGCCGTAGGCGCCGTGGATTCGCCTTGAGGTCTCTACCACTTCCATCGTGGCGGGCACAACCGATAACTTGGCCACCGCTGCCTGTGTCATCCAGTCTCCGGCCTTGCGGTCCTGCAAAAAAGCCGCCCGGTAGGTCAGCCATCTTGCCGCTTCTAGTTTCGACTGCATATCGGCCAGCATCCAGCGGGTACCCTGCATCTCGGAGATTGGCCTCCCTCTTGCCAGCCTGGACTTGGCGTATTTTACCGCTTCATCCAGTGCGGCCTGGGCCATTCCCACGCAGGCGGCACACTGCTCTATCTTTTCGATGGCAATCCAGAACAGGAGCACCTGGATACCTTCACCTTTGACGCCGAGCAGGTTTTCCCGGGGAATTCTCACATCTTCGAAATAGACGTCGGCGGCTTCCATGCCTCCCCCGCCCATCAACTGCCAGATTTTAGGGGCGGAATAGCCTGCTACGTTCTTCTCTATCAAGAAGCAGCTGCACTTTTCGGTCTCATCTTTGGCCCAGAGGGTGGCATGGCCGTCCCTGGCTCCGAAGGTGCTGAAGCGCTTCATGCCGTTAATCAGGTAGCTCTCCCCTTCCGGCCTGGCGGTGGTAATCAGCGCTGCGGGGTCTGAGCCGGTATCTTCCTCGGTGAACTGGATACTGGCGTACGCGGTGCCGTCACAGAGGGGCTTCAGGTATTTCTCCTTCTGTTCCTCCGTGCCGAAGTGAACAATGCTTTCCGGGATGCTGTTGTTAAATCCCGCCAGCCACCAGGCTCCCGTTCCGGAGTAGGCCAGCTGCTCGATGGCTATGGCGCAGCTTAGACTGCCGGCTTCAGTCCCTCCGTATTGGCGGGGAACGGTCATGCCCAGGAGACCCAGTCCAGCCATCTTTTTAATCAGGCTATCCGGCAGCCTGCCTTCCCGGTCAATCTGTGCCGCTACCGGCTCGATTTCCCGGCTGGCGAATTCTTTCACCGTTGTCTGCAGCATTAACTGGTCTTCAGTCAGGTCAAAGTCCATCTTAGCCTCCCTGCCATTATCTGAATCAGTACCGTCCTCTGCCGTTTACGGTAAATACCTTCTCCACGGTGCCGTTCCTGACCCCGTAGAGCCGGTCATGCATGCTGATTACCAGGGTGGCGTTGTTGGGCACGATTTCCAAGCGCTCACCGAGAGTCAGCTTCCGGTTCGGGCCCATATAGTAAATCATTCCCGTTTCGGCGCATAGGAACCCCGCCCGCAGGTCTGTTCGTCCCTGGACAGAGCCAAAGCTTGGCAGGCCGTTCCAGAAATAGTCCGGTTCCTGTACCGCTCCGATGAGGTAATCGGCGCCGAAGGTCTTGTAGCCGGCATCGATTATCGCCATCTCCGGGTGCGAGGTGCTGATGACGGTGGTCAGCATGGTAGCGGCGCAGCTATCGCGGGTAACGCCTCCCTCGTTCATGTACATGAGGTCGCCGATGACGCAGGTGCCGGGGTGCAGCTCGGTTATTTCGGAGAACTTTCCTTCCTTCAGGTAGCGGCATGTGGGGCGGAACGTGTTTGAAGCGCCTGCGGAGACATGCTCTACCGGGATACCCTTTTCTCTCAATGTCCTGGCAGTTTCGGTCAGGAAGGCGGCCGTTTCAAAGGCCATTTTGTCCATGCCTTCGGGTGTGGTATCGGCGGGCATTTCATGGGCATAAAGGCCGGTAAAATCAACGCCGGGCAGCTGGTGGAGCTGTTCGGCCAGATTCAGGGTGGACCCTTTCGAGGTGGTGCCGAAGCGGACGAGCCCGTCAAACATGGCATTGGCATCAACCTTGAGCAGCACGGGGACTTTTCGTCCCGCCGCCTGCCCCGCCCGGGCGATACCCTGCGCCTGCTCGAGCATATCAACCACGATGGCAAGTTTGAGCTGCGGTTTGCCGAGGAGCCTTTTCAGGATTTCCAGTTTGTGCCCGCCGTAAAAGCCGGGGTGGGCAACGATGATATCGTCAATCCCTTCCTCCGCCATGGCTTCCGCCAGGCTAACTGTGCCCACCTCTATGCCGCAGGCTCCAGCGGCAAGCTGCATTCTGGCTATTTCCGCGGACATATGGGTCTTAACATGTACCCTCAGCCTGACCCCTGCCCCGGCTACCCGGCGGGTCATTTCCTGTATGTTTGCCTCCAGCTTGTCCATGTCCACGAGCACGGCGGGAGTGTCCAGAGACGAATAGGGAACTCTTTCTGCTACCATACATGTCACCTCGTTTCTTAAATTTGCGGGAGCTATTCAGGCGGTCCGGAAATGCTGCCCCGGCTTGCGAGGACTGGCAGTATTTTCCCGGGACCTGCCCGCTTTTCCCGGTTACATTTTACCGCAATCTCAGGGTTCACGGAAGCACCCTTCGCCAGTGCGGGGGGCAGAAATGCGAACGTTCAATGGCCTCTACCGGCTCAGGCTATCTTTTTGCTGACGTAGAAATAGAGGCAGGAAGCACTTACCAGGGAAACCAGGACGGCAATCAGCGTTCCGTATACCAGCCCGAATTGCAGATAGGAGTATCTTACCGTAGTAACGTAAACGACAACGTTGACCTCACCGGTAAATATCGCTACTTTCAGAATGGCACAGGAAAACGACCTTCCCTGAGCAAAGTGGGCGATGATTATTAAAGCAACAATTACGGCGGGAAAGGCGGCAAAGGCTCCGCCCAGCAGTTCACCCCAGATTTCTGCCATTAAAACGGCAGAAGCGATAACCGCTCCGCTCAACCCGCCCCTGAGCAATATTCGCCGGCCAGTATAGTGGACAATCTTCCTGCTCTCGGACTTGATGCCGATTTTCTTTTCCAGGATGAAGTAAGTAAAGGCGAGAAATATGGCGCACACCGCCAGTGCATAACCGAAATTGTTGAACCCGAGGAATATTGAGCCCAACGACATGAGAAACCAGAAAATCAATGCGCCGGTAAGGGCCAGGAGAAAGTTGAATCTATAGAGCCAGACGTAGACCACGACGAACAGGGCATCGATTCCCATGACCAGGGGCATGATGGTGGTAGCCCGGGCGGCAAAAGCGGGCGTTTGAGTCCAGCCGATGAAGAATAAAGAAATTGCCACCGTGGCGGGCAGCCCGGTGATTATGCCGCCTGTTTTGGTGCCGAATTTTTCGGCAATAGTAATCACCAGAGCAGTCCAGGCGCCGCCAACAACGGAGCTTAAAACGAGCTTAAATAAAAAAAGTTCGTCCATATCATGTCTGCTTGACCCGTGCCTGTCACTCCAAACAGGATGTGCCGTCTCTCCCTTACCGGCTGGGGAAAACCGTTCACCGGATGTCCAGTTCCGCAAGTTTCTCCGGCTCTGGTGTCCCGGTCCGTTCATCCCAGCCCATCAGGGCGTAATAGCACTTCCTGGCTTCCTCCATTTTGGCGGGGCCAAGGGGCTTATCGGCTAAAACGCCGTCGGTTTTGGGCTGGAAGAACCGCTGTGGCAGCACATCATCGGCGGCGGTGAGTCCCTCTCGAAGGTTAAATAACCTTGTCATGGTCAGGGTTCTTTCGGCTATTTTCGGCAGCTCCGCTGCACCAATGTCCCATCCGGTAACCGCGGCTAAAATGTCATTGAACTGGGCATAGGTGTAGGGCAGGAACTGGCATATTAACAGGGAGTCAAATAAAATCATTTTGAGCTGCACCAGCCTGAATAAGGCTACCTTGCGCGGGCCAATATCATCGGACGGGAGGGCCCCGGTTATCCCCAGGGGCTTCAGTTCTTTCACCCGCCAGTTGCTGTCGTTGACATACAGCGTGTCGTGCAGGTTGCAGCAGTGGTCGGCGCCGTGAGGATTGACCATGAAGCCAAGCCCGAGACCGGGTTTCACCCTTGGTTCATGCATTCCGGCTTCCAGCCCTTTGACCTGGATGGCAAACTCCGGTGCCCCTTTGCCAATTTTCCGGGCTGCCCGGGTGACGCCCTCGGCCAGCAGCTCTCCGATGCCTTCCCGGCGGGCAATCAGTTCGACGGCTTTCAGCATGGCTTCCTCACTGCCGAATTTCAGGTCGATGCCTCCGGTATCCTTTCTGTTCAGCAGCCCGTTTTCAAAACATTCCATGGCAAAGGCGATGACAGCACCGGCCGAGATTGTGTCCAGCGAGTAAGCGTTGCAGAGCTCACTGCCCTTGGCAATGGCTTTGAGGTTGTCTATGCCGCAGTCAGACCCCAGCGAGGCAAGTGCTTCGTACTCGGGGCCCCCGTAGGCAGGGTCCACGGAGTACGGATTTTTCACCTGGACTATCTTTTTGCAGCGCACCGTACAGGCAAAGCAGGCATCCATGCCGATTCTAATCGTGTCTTTCACCGCTCTGGCGCCGATTTTTTCCACCCCGGGAAATAATCCGTCGCGGAAGTTACGCACCGGCAGGTTTCCCATTGCCTCAGAGGCTTCGGTAACGGCGCCGGTGCCAAACTCGTGGAAGTCACTGACCAGGTGCATATTGTCCGCCAGCCATTTTCTCAGCTCTCTCACCGGTCCGGAGTTAGCTATCCGTGGCGGGCGGTGCCCCCTGACCGCGATTGCCTTCAGGTTCTTTGAGCCCATTACGGCTCCCAGCCCTCCTCTGCCCGCGGCGTCATATAGCCCGTTCATGATGCAGGCATAGCGCACCAGGTTTTCCCCTGCCGGCCCAATCATGGCGATTCTTATCCGGTGGTCGCCAAGTTCGGTCCTGATGGCCTGCTGCGTTTCCCCGGTGTTTTTCCCCCACAGATGGGAGGCATCTCTGAGGCTTGCCTGCTCATCGTCAATCCAGAGGTAGACCGGTTTCTCCGCCTTGCCTTCGATGATGATAATGTCGTAGCCGGCCCGCTTTAGCTCGGCTCCCCAGAACTCGCCGACTTCCGATTTGGCGATGCCACCGGTGAGCGGTGATTTGGCGCCAGCGCTGTTGCGACCGCTCCCTGGCAGTGGAATCCCGGTGAGCGGCCCCAGGGCAAAAATTAGTTTGTTCTCCGGACTTAGAGGAGCCACTCCCTGAGGCAATTCTTTCCACAGGAAGTAGGTGGTAAAGCCGGTGCCTCCCAGGTATTTGCGACAGAATGACTCATCAAATGTCTCCACGGAGATGGTATTTTCGGTCAGGTTTGCTCTCAGGATTTTGCCGTTGTATCCACCGGCTGGTTGTTCTGCCATCAGCTATAACTCCTTCCGGTAAAGCGTTTACATCACGGGCGAAGATGAGATCAGGCCTTGATTATCTCCGCTTTTACCTCTTCGTCCAGCGTTAACAGGCCGAAGGAATCTCGGGCCCGTCCGGGGTTGAACAGGAGGCTTCCCCTGACATACTGGTTGTGTGGTTCGTGGGAGTGGCCGTAGATGATGATGTCCGTATCGCTGAACATCTCCCTTATTCTGCCGGCTATTCCCCAGGGGGCACCTGAGCCGTGGGTCAGACCGATTTTCCTGCCGTTGACCACAAACTGCTCTTTCTGCGGCAGGAGTTTCTTGATTTCCCCCGAGTCCATGTTGCCGGCAACGGCTTTGACCTCGCCGATGTTCCTGAGACCTTCGAGTACGGTCATTTCGGTGAAATCCCCGGCATGGATGATGAGGTCGGCTCCTGCCAGAGCTTTCAGAATCGCGGCTGGAAGCTCGCCAACGGTCCTGGCATGGGTATCAGAGATAACGCTGATTTTCATATGCTTGCCTCCCTTGTCTGGCGTTGCAAAAACATTTGCGTATTAGCGGGGACGCCTTCTCCGGAAGAGGGATATAAACCATAAGAAACCCAGCACGCCAAAGAATGAAAAGGGGAAGGAGATGCCGCCTCCCCCGGTTCTGGCGATGGCGACTGACGGTGCGGTAGCCGGTTCTGACGCGGTTATTGTCTCTTCCGTTATTTCGTAGGCAGCCAGCCTGACATCGATAAATTCTTTGGGTACCCATCCCAGCTCGTTATTGCTGCCGGTAGCCTCGGCCCAGACCCATCCCGATTCACCCTCCAGTTCAAAGGAGAGGGACTTCTTATGCTCGGGCAGGTAAACCAGGGCAGCGGTGTGTCCGGGAGCAACGGCGATGGCGGAGCGGTAGCCGGCGCCCCGGTACATAACCGCCAGCAATACGGCGCTGTCCTCGCAGTCACCGTAAGCTCTGCCGTCTTCCATGATGGTGGCTGCCATCTCGTCAGCATTCTGGGCAAACTCGTCATGCTGAAACTGGTCTATATCCGGCGTGTAGTTCACATTGTCGCGCACGAAGTAAAATAGCCTGTTTGCCCTCTGTAGGCGGTCGGGGTATTTCCCGGCTATTTCGCTGCCCAGGTTGTAGGTGAGGCCGGCCTCTTGTCCCAGGCTCTCAAAGGTGATAACGGGACGAAACCCGGTCTCGGATACCTGGTAAAAGCCGTCTTCACCAGCGGCTCTGGTGCGGCTTATCCCCCAGTCGTCAAATATATCGTCGTTTACCTCGCGGAAACTTGCCGACGGAGTTGCCGAGGCAGAACCGGTGGCGGAAAGCCCGACCATCAGTATTAATGCCAGGGTCAGTAAAACTTTATTTTTCTTCACCGGATGACCTCTCGGACAGGGGCCCGTCTACTATTTTAAGCCTAATATTTTTATAGCGGTGTGGTCAATGCCGCGTGCAGTATAAGGCCGAAGAAAATAAGGTAACCGAAGACATGAATACCCACCGCTACGGGCTCCCCGTCAATAATGGCGAACGGTATCCTGGGTGTCAGTTTATCGACGAGGTAGAACAGGGCTATTCCGACGAGCAGGCTTACCAGAAAGCTCAGCGCCAGTAGCCCCAGCCTTCTGAAATCAAAGAAGTAGCCGAGCAGCGGGCCGCCAAGCGCGGTCGGTGCCGTAATCGCCCCGTGAATGACCAGCCCGGCCAGGATAAAAAAGCCGGCGATAAACAGCCCGGTGGCAACGGGACTTTCCCCGAGGCGCTGGCGGTGGGGGATATGGGGAGTAAGGACATCCAGCGCCCCCACCCCCAGCCAGGCGAGGATGGTGCAGATAAAGACCAGCCAGATGGTTTTTGCCATCCACAGCAGGGCCATCAGCCAGAAGGGAACGGACAGACCCAACTCATTCATAAGAAGACCTCCTTTTATCCTGACATGAGCAAGGGGGTGACATAGGTTTCGATTATGGCGGCGGGCAGCAGCAGAGCGCAGGCGACGAGAAGATACCTCAGGTTTTCTTTCAGGTTGGGCTTCAGGCGCTCTCTTTTCCCTCTGGCTATCAGAGCTGTGATTGCCAGTGTGCCGAAGCTGAGAGCGGCTGCCTCGCCCATGATTAGGGCCGGAATTTCCAGGACGCCGTGAGGGAGCAGGCCGGCCAGCAAAAGGCCGATTGACTCTTTCTGCACCACGGCGGCGGAAACGAAGGAAAGAATCAGGCCGTTGGCTGTCAGAGCCAGGATGGGCAGCAGGCAGAGGAGCGGACTGAATATGAAGCTGAAAAGCAGGGCGGAGGTATTCTTGAGAAAGATGAAGATAGCCGTGGTGATTTTGAACGGACCCAGAGTTTCCGCCAGCTCGCTTAAGGCGGCTACGTCCCCGGCAAGGAAATCAGAGAGGATTGCTGGCGCGGTTAGCCCCAAAACTATGCCGATAACGAATAAGCCGATGGCGATAAGAATCCATTTCTGGTAGTTCATGTCAGCAGTGTCTTATTTCAGACTCCATTTATCATAGCAGACAATTTCAGGGAGTTCTTTTCTCGGCCTGGGGTTGCGCACCTGGTCGGGGTAACCGAGGGGGGTCATCTCTACCACGCAGTAACCTTCCGGCACTCCCAGGATTCTGGCGACTTCTTGGGCGTCAAAAAGGCCGATGTGTACCGTGCCCAGCCCCAGCGAGTGGGCAGCCAGGACCAGGTTTTGCATCGCCAGCGCCACATCGAACATAAACCAGTCACCTTTATCTGTGGACGGCACCCCGCCGGAGCAGCCAGATTTGCCCAGTTCAGCGCAGGCAACGATGACCACCGGTGCCTGTTTGAGGGCATCCATGGCGGGATTATCGTCGCTTAACGTATCGGCGAGCTTGTTTTTTATCTCGCCGTCCCGCACCACCACAAACCGCCAGCACTGGGTGTTGGACCAGGAGGGCGCCCAGCGGGCGGCTTCCAGAACCTTCTCCAGAGTTTTATCATCCACCGGGGTGGTCTGATATTTGCGGATACTTCTCCTGGTCTTGATTGCTTCCAGAACTTCCACTATTCCTCCTTTAAAAATTAGTGTTCAGTCTTCCCAGGCACCCCTGCCAATAAGAGAGACAAAGCGGCAGCCACCCAGACTTTGAACCGCGTTCTTTTTCTTGTGGCGGGTGATTTTACATAACTCCTGCAGGTAGCGCGAGCCTACCGGTATCACCATTCTCCCCCCCATGGCCAGCTGGTCCAGAAGCTCCGGCGGTACCCTCGGCGCGGCGGCAGTAACTATTATCGCGTTATAGGGTGCTTCCTGAGGCCACCCCAGGGTCTCCGTGATAAGGTGGAATTCGACGTTACGGTATCCCAGGCTGTCCAGCGTTTTTTGAGCCCTTTTCGAGAGGGCAGGCACGCGCTCCACCGTGATTACCACTCGGGCTAACTCGGCCAGGATGGCTGCCTGATAACCGCTCCCGGTGCCTATTTCCAGGACCTTTTCCTCGCCGGTGAGTTCCAGCGCCTCGGTCATGAGGGCAATAATGAAAGGTTGCGAGATTGTCTGGTCAAACCCTATGGGTAGAGGGGCGTCTTCGTAGGCGAGGTGCTGGCTTTCCGGTGGCACGAAGCGCTCTCTGGGTATCCGGGACATGGCGGCTAACACCCGCTTATCTTTAATCTCATTGTCAAGGTGCTCAATTAATCTGGCTCTTGCCGCTTCAAAGTCCATAATGACCGTCAGGGGGCTAGGATAAAACCAGTACCAGCACGATGAGAATGACCAGCATTATCCCGGCCAGAATGCCGATTCTCTTTAGCTCGGCGGCAACGAAAGGGTAGCGGCCTGTGCTCGGCGTTGATTTCGTCTTTGGTGCGCCAGCCGGGGGTGCGGGTGCATCAGAAGGGACGGCTGGCTTGGGGGGTGGGGTGGCTGCTGGCTGCCGGGTGTCCGCGGTTTGGTGGGACCGTCTTTCCTGCCTTCTTTTGCTCTGAAACGCTTTTACGCGCCTTGATTTTCTGGGCATCTCAGCCTCTCCTTCGCTTTTTGCTTTCTCCTTCTCAGCTATTTGGCTCTGGGGTGAGACTTTTCGTAGGTGCGCCGGACATGCTCGGAAGTCAGATGGGTATAGACCTGGGTGGTGGAGATGTTGGCATGTCCCAGCAGTTCCTGGACTGCCCTCAGGTCAGCGCCCCCGTTTAACATGTGGGTGGCGAAGCTGTGCCGGAGGGTATGAGGGCTAATCTGGTTATCCAGGTTGGCCGACCTGGCGTACTCTTTCAGTTTTTGCCAGAAACCCTGTCTTGTCAGCCTCTCTCCGCGGGGGTTGAGGAAAAGGGCCACCTCCTGCTTGTAGTGTGTCAGTTTGGGACGGGTCTCTTCCATGTATTCCTGTACCGCCCTGGCTGCCTGTTCGTAAATCGGGACGAGCCGCTCTTTGTGCCCCTTTCCAAAGCAGCGCACGTAGCCGCCTTCCGTATCAACGTCTCCCACGTTCAGGGAGACCAGTTCGCTTATCCGCATACCGCTTGCGTAGAGCAGTTCCAGCATTGCCCTGTCCCTTTTTGCTTCCAGGGTGTTCAGCCTGGCTGGCTGGTCCAGCAGCTGCCGGACCTGACTGATTGAGATGGGTTTGGGCAATGACTTCCCCACACTGGGCGAACTCATATTATCCGTGGGGTCGGTCTTGAGAATGCCTTCGGCCACCAGAAAGCCGAAGAAAGACCTGGCGGCGGCTACTTTGCGGGCGATGGTGGTGGAAGCATAGTTCCTCTCCTTTAGGTTGAGCATGTAGCTGAGCATCCCCTGCCGGCTGAAATTAGCCCATGATGGCGTAAGGCCCTGTTTGGCGGCTTCTTCCTCGGCGAAGCTGACCAGTTGCTGCAAATCATTCCGGTAGGCGGCCGTCGTGTTTTCGGAAAAGCCTTTTTCTACCGTCAGGTAGTTTAGAAAACTGTTAATTTCTTCTCTCACCGCGCCTCCTCGCAACGGGCAGTTTACTGAATGAGTGAATTTTACCACTTTTCCCGCCGTGTGTCCAGTTTATGTCAACACACTGTCCGGGCAGGCATTTTCTTGTGGGGGGTACGTTTATACGAACCCGGCGAAGGGGCGCCTGACCACTCCGTGATAGACCCAGTTGACCAGGCTGGTGAAGTCAAAGACGGGCAGCCTGACCGCGTTCTGAATTGCCCGGGCATAAGGGGGCATGTCACTGCATTCGAGCAGTATGGCGCCAATCTCGGGATTTTTACGAACCAGTTGCCTTGCCAGGTCAGCCATTTCCTGCTCAATCTTGCGGCTGTTAAAATGTCCGGTGCATTCTTCAATGTTCTGAAACTCGGCGCAGCTTTCCGAGCCGGTGACGACAACGCGGGACAGGTCTGTCACCCCGCACTGGCTGAGGAGGCCGGGCGTGAAACCGCCGGCGTTGGCACAGATAATGCCCAGCTTCTGGTCAGGTTTCAGTCCCTGTATGATAACCGGCGCCTGCAGGATGCTGGACAGGAAAGTGGGCACCTTTAACCTGATGGACGCTTCCTTCTGGTAGTGGCCGAAATAACCGCAGGCGCCGATGATGGCGCGCGCGCCCTGTCTTTCCAGCTCTTCGCCTCCCTCAATTATCATATCGAACAGGGCGGTGTCGAAGCTTAAAATTTGCTCCCCGGTGCTGCCCTTCAGTATTTTATAGAGCACCGGGAAGGAGAAGGTACTGCCGTTGGCCACGTTACCCGGCAGATAGGGGTACCAGAGGTCCAGCACCAGAATCCCGATGGCATTGCCGGCGGTTGCCTGTCCACGGTGCATTTGAATCTCGGCGTCGGGCTGCCGTGTTCCGGGCGTATATGCGTATGTCATCTATACCTCCGTCTCTCTGAATTAAAAGTCTTATTCAGTGAGTGCAGCTTTCAATGAAAGCGGGCGGACTGTCCGTTTCTTCTCCTGCCATTATAATCGCTTTTGGGCGGTGTGTATATAAGGACACCGCGCCTTCCCGTTCCTGTTTCAAGCACTTTGTCCACCCGAAAGCCTGTGTTAAAATAATTGAGGGAAGGCCATGGGGTTAACGTTAACGGACAATCCGGTAGCAGAACAACTGGATGGACTGCCAAACAGCCCCGGCGTCTATCTGATGCGTGATGCCGGGGGCACCATCCTGTACGTCGGCAAGGCAGCCAGCCTCCGCCACCGGGTGAGGTCGTATTTCGGTGCCGGGCAGAAGCTTTCGCCAAAATTGCAGAAAATGGTAGCACGCGTGGCTGATATTGATTTCTATATTACCGCATCGGAGCAGGAGGCCCTTATCCTTGAGCTGAATTTGATAAAGAGACATCATCCCCATTACAACGTGAGGCTTAAAGATGATAAGACCTTCCCTTACCTCAAGATAGATACCGGAGCAGACTGGCCCAGGGTGTATGTTACCCGGCGTCTGGAACAGGATGGGGCGCGTTACTTCGGGCCATTTGCCAGCGCTAAATCGGTGCGCCGGACTCTGAAGATGGTTCAGGGGCTTTTCCCTTTCCGTTCCTGCTCCAGGACGATAACCGGAGCTGATTCGCGGGCCTGTCTTGAGTATCACATAGGGCGCTGTCTTGCCCCCTGTACCGGTGCGGTGAGCTGCCAGGAGTATGGCGAGGTAATCAAGGAGGTGGTCCTTTTCCTCGAAGGCAAGCAGGAAAGGATTGTCCGGGAACTCCAGAGCAAAATGCGGAGGGCCTCCAGGGCTCTGGACTTTGAAAAGGCGGCTTCGCTCAGGGACCAGGTTCAGGCGATACACGAAGTCATTGAAGGGCAGAGGATTGCGGCTACGGTAAGAGGAGAGCAGGATGTTATCGCCTTCTCTCAGGACAGGGACCAGGCTTATGTCCAGGTCTTCTTCATCCGGAGCAGCAAGCTGACCGGCCGTGAGAGCTTTGTGCTGCAGGGCACCCGGCATGAAGAGCCGCAGCAAATCATGAGCAGCTTTATCAAGCAGTTTTACAGCTCCAGCCCGTATATTCCTCCGCTCCTGCTGCTGCAGCACCCGGCGGCAGATATCCCTGTCCTCAAAGAGTGGCTGCAAGGCAGGAGGGGGGCGGGGGTTGATATTCAGGTGCCTCGTCGCGGCAACAAGAAGCAGCTGGTGGACATCGTGGCGGAAAACGCCAGAAAGGGCCTGGAGTTGCTCAGGGTGAAACAGATGACCGCGGGCAACGGACTGGATACCGCTCTGGCGGAAATCGAAAAAGAACTCCGGTTGCCCCGCCTGCCGGTCCGCATGGAGGCTTATGACATTTCCGATATACAGGGAGAGGCGGCGGTGGGCAGTATGGTGGTCTTTGAAAAAGGAAAGCCCAGACCAGCCCATTACCGGCGCTTCCGAATCAGGACGGTTGCCGGGGCTGATGACTATGCCATGCTCCGCGAGGTGCTGCGGAGACGCTTCAAACGTTCCGGTAGCCAAACTTCCGGTTCGGATACATGGGCAATCATGCCCGACCTTATCCTTGTTGACGGGGGCAAAGGGCAGCTCAACGCAGTTCTATCGGCAATGAAGGAGCTGGACATTACCACGGTTCCCGTCACCAGCCTGGCCAAGGAAAGAGAGGAAATTTTTGTCCCGTGGCAGACCAGGCCCGTTGTTTTACCTCACAGCTCTCCCGGATTGCGGTTGTTGCAGCGCCTCCGGGACGAAGCGCACCGCTTTGCTCTGGGCTATTACCAGAAAGTGCACCGGCGGGAGACCTTTGCCTCCGCTTTTGACGGTGTAGTCGGTATCGGCCCGAAACGCAGGCGTGCCCTGCTGAAGCGGTTCGGTTCAGTACAGGCTATCAGAGAAGCGTCCGTTGAGGAACTGGCGGGCACCGAAGGCATGACCGGAAGCCTGGCGAAAAAAGTAAAGGAGTCCCTGTAATGCCGGCTAATTTGCCCCCTCAGTATTTTGAGGCAGAGAAAAATTTCCGCGCCGCCAGAAATCCTGCCGAGAAAATAGTCGCCCTTGAAGAAATGCTGGCGATTATGCCCAAGCACAAGGGCACCGACCACCTCCGCGCCGAGCTGAGAAGCAGGATTGCCAAGCTAACCCAGCAGGCAGCCAAGAAAAGCGGTGCCCAGCGGGCATCTATGGTTATGGAGAAGGAGGGGGCGGCTCAGGTAGCCGTAACCGGCCTGCCCAATGCCGGTAAGTCCCAGCTCATTGCCAGCATTACCAACGCCTCGCCAGAGGTGGCTGATTACCCTTTTACCACCTATGCAGCCAGTCCGGGCATGATGGAGTTTGAGAACATACAGATACAGCTGCTTGATACCCCGCCTCTGGCCCCACAATCTATCGAGTGGTGGCTGCCGCCCATGCTCCGGCGGGCTGATGCCCTGCTGATTATGGTGGACCTGAGTAAGGACCCGCTGGGTCAGATGGAGGAAATCGGCGCCCGGCTGGAGGAAATGAGAATCGGCATCGGTGATGTAGAGACCGGGGGGGAGATTGTCCTGAGCAAGAAGAAAGCGCTGGTTGCTGGCAACAAACTGGACCTGGACGGTGTCCGGGAAAACTACGCCGCTTTGCAGAAGCAATACGGGGAGAAGCTGCCGGTGGTGGCTATCTCGAGCAAAGAAAGCGTCGGCCTGGAAGAATTGAAGCTCGGAATTTACCGGGCTCTCGGGATTATCCGCGTGTATACCAAAGCTCCCGGGCAGAAGCCAGATTTCACCGAGCCGATAATACTGGAAAAAGGGGACACCATGGCGGATGCGGCTGAGGCCGTGCATAAGGACTTCCGCGCCAATCTGAAATACGCCAGGGTGTGGGGTTCGGGGAAGCATGATGGTATAAGGGTGAAGAAAGACCACGTCTTGCAGGATGGTGATGTCATAGAACTGCATGCTTAGCACGGAGCAATAATTATCGGGAGAAGGTAATGCCTACTCGACCCAGCTGGCATGATGCTTACTGGAAAAGGCTTGATAAAGAGACGGCGAAGAAAATGCGGACCACCTGCCCGCAGTGTGGTAGCTCCAGGACGTATTACAATCAACAGTTCAGGACGTGGCGCTGCGGAAGGTGCGAGCATATCTTTGTGGTGAAGGGGTTCGGCGATAAAGCGCCCTGGTGGAAGCGCCTTTTCACCTTCTGGAAGCGCCAATAGGTTGTTTCACCGGCAAGACATATGAAGCAAACGCGAGGCTTATCATGGAACTGAAAGGTTACCGCTAGACCCGATGGCAGGGCGGGGTTCAGGAATCACGTCCTGGTGCTGCCCACGGTGACGTGCAGTTACGGCGTCGCCCGGAAGATATGCGATTCCGTACCCGGGACGATTACCCTGCCCATCGACAGCGGCTGTGCCATGCTGCAGGAGGACATCGGGCTTTACGCTGATACTCTCTGGGGGAGAAGTATCCGCGTTGAGACCTGATGCGCAGCCTCAGAGGAAGAACCGGGTAGCGGTTGGCGGTTATTCTTCTTTCTTCAGTTCCAGTCCGGACTTGAACGCTTTCCCGACGACCTGCCCGAGGGCGTGGTACAGGCGAGCCGGCTCCATTGTGTAGATGATGGGGTTGATTTTATCGGCATCCGGCTTGCCCCTGGTCAGGCAGCCCTCCGATATGTGGGTCTCTTCAACCTGCCCGATGAAGAGCGAGTGACTGTCCAGCTTCACGGTCTGCACTACCCTGCATTCCAGATTTATCGGAAATTGCTCGATGAGTGGAGCGGTGCCCAGTTTCCCGTAGAAAACGCCGAACTTGCAGACCTTGACCTTGTTGATTTTGGCACCGGAAGCTATCCCGCAGTAGTCAGCTTCCTTCATCTGGTCAACCGACGGGATATTGACCGAGAAGGTGGAGTTTTCCAGAATACCTTTATGGGTGTAGCGGTGGGGGCGTATGGCTACCGAAATCATCGGCGGCTCACCATTGGCAATACCGCCCCAGGCAGCGGTCATGAAGTTCGGTTTACCTTCAACGTTTGCTCCGATAACGAGTGCCGGCATGGGGTAGACGTGTGTGGTGGGGCCCAACAGAACTTTGCCCATATTTCCCTCCCGTTTCAATACCTGTGTGATTTGATAAGACCCGTAGTTAGAGGCTTACCCCCAGAATTATAGCTTTTTCTCTGTCCGGCGGCAAGGGCAAGACAGGAGTTTATGCCGCCGGCGTTGTCCTTAAAGCAGGAAACGGCTGATTGCGGCTGCCACTCCGCTGTGGTCAACGTCCAGGGTAACGTACCTGGCTACCGCCCTGACTTCTTCGGCAGCGTTGCCCATGGCAATCGCCAGGCCGGCGGTGGCGAGGAGCGATATATCGTTGGTTCCGTCTCCTACGGCGACAACCCTGTCCAGCGGTATGCCTGCATGGATAGCCAGTGCCTCCAGGGCTTTTCCCTTGGACACTCCCGGAGAAAGTATGTTGATGAAGTCCGCTTCAGGGTAAGCCGGTGTCTTTGCGTAAGAAAAGTGGAGCCTTTCGGCAAAGTGTTCATGGAAAGCCCTTGCCCGGGCGGCTTCCTCTGGGCCGGTGGTTACCAGACCGCCTTTGATGACCCTCTCCCGCTCCCAGATGCCGGCAAAATCCACCAGTGCCGGCTCTACGCCGAAGAACTCACGGTGGACGTAGGTTGACCATGTCTCCCGCTCGACAAGATAGCGAGTCGCCGAAAAAAGCTCCAGGTCAATGCGGTGTGAGCGGGCGAATTCCACCATTTCCCGTACCATTGCCTTGCTTATCGGTTGCGCATAGACCTCTTCCCCGTGGGTGGGATTGCTTGCCAGGGCGCCGTCGCAGAATATATGATAGCCATCCAGTGATAACCGGTTGATGATGTTCAAGCTCGCCTGGACTCCCCGCCCGGTAGACAGGGAGACGCGGATGCCCGACGCACGGGCCTCAGCCAGCGCCTTTTCATCCTCTGACGAGATATTCCCGCTTCCGTTTACCAGCGTGCCATCTATATCCACCACCAGGAGTTTGTAGGAACCGTTTTTCACCTTTATCTCCTTTCCTGCCTTTCCTGCCGGGCCTGAAGGTAGCGGCGAATGGTTTTGGCGTTGCTTACCGCAAATGCCTCGGCATCGTTGTTGAAATAGATGTAGACCCCTTCGAGCTTGGTCGCCAGGGTAGCCAGCTCCTTGGCCCAGTCAGCCAGTTCCTCTTCGGAGTAGCAGCTTGAGTAGAGCCCGCTGCTTCCGTGGAACCTGACGTAGGCGAAGTCGGCTGTGGCTGTCAGCGGAGAGCGGAAAGAGGGCATATCAAAAATGCAGAGTCCGGCATTGTGCTGACGCAGGATTTGAAAAACCTTCTCATCCAACCAGGACTCGTGACGAAACTCGAATACGTGTTTCATTCCCCGGGGCAAAGCAGACAGGAACGAAGCCAGCCTCGAATCGTCGCGGCGCATACTGGGCGGAAGCTGGTATAGCAATGGACCCAGTTTATCCTTCAGGTTTCTGGCTCTGCCGATAAAGTTCTCTACCGCCTCCTCGCTGTTTTTGAGGCGCTTGATGTGGGTGATGAAGCGGCTCACTTTTACGGCGAAGGTAAAACCGGCCGGGGAGGAGTTATACCAGTTGCTGAAAGCGGCCTCCGATGGCAGGCGGTAGAAGCTGTTGTTGAGTTCAACGGTGTTGAAGTGACCGGCATAGAATTCCAGCCATTCCGTCTTGCTCGACTTCTCCGGATAGAACCTGTTTCGCCAGTGGTCGTAATGCCAGCCCGAGGTGCCGATATAATAATTACCCGCCATTACATCCCTTTCCCAGCTGTATTCTAGCATCAACCGGGGCGGACTTCTACGCCGGCCGGTAAAACGGAGTTGACCATTTCCGCGGCATCCTATATATTTGGGACTGGGATATTCCCGGTAATGATTGTAAACGCCGGAAATAACTGATTTGAGGGGAGTTACGGCATCGTGTCTGCTGGTGGAGTGAAAACCATAGTCCAGTGTGATTTTGACAGTACCATTGCCGAGGACGACGTGAGCTACCTGCTGCTGGATGCCTTCGCGGACGGGGACTGGAGGAAGTTCCTGAAGGATTACAGGGAGAAGAAGATACCGGTGGGGGTGTTTAACAGCAGGACTTTTGCCATGGTCAGGGCTGACAAACAGACGCTGCTCGACTTTATTCTGGTCAGGAACCGTCCCAGAATCCGCAGCGGGCTTGCCGAACTGCTGGCATACTGTTCTGCCAAAGGCCATAAATTTGTCATTGTCAGCAATGGCTTGAGTTTCTATATCAAAGCAATCCTGAGGGATATCGGTGTGGACAATATCGAGGTGCTTGCCTCGGAGACCGAGTTCGACCCGGCAGGTCTCAGGGTCAGATATGTTGGCCCGGACGGTAAAGAACTGCAGGCGGGTTTTAAAGACGCCTATACCCGTTTGTTTTTAAGCCAGGGGTACCGCGTGGTTTACATCGGGGACGGGGCTTCCGATTGTGCCCCGGCGAGCCAGGCCCACTGCATCTTCGCCCGGGATGCTCTGCTGGCTTACTGCCGGGAGAAAAATATCAGCTGTGTGCCTTTTGATGACCTCAATGACGTGGTGAGGGGACTGGAGCTCTGCGATAAAGCGGTCAATCTGTAAAACCTGGCTATTCCGGACTCACCTTGCTTAACCTGTTCAGGGCTTCGTTCTTTTCTCTCAGCCCCAGCCTTGATTTGCTAACGGCCCTGGAAAGCAGTTCGATACTGCGGTCGTAGGTCTTTCTGTCCACGGGATAGGGAATGCCGTCCTTGCCTCCGTGGGCGAAGCTGTAGCGGGCGGGGTCGCGGTAGCTGGGAGCGACTCCGTGAACGAGTTCCGAAATCAGGCTCAGGGCGCGAATTGTCTTCGCTCCCACCCCGGATAACCCCAGTAGCTGCTCGAAGTTATGCGGCTGGCGTTCATAGGTGGCCAGCAAAATCTTGCTCAGGCTATCGGGGTGCAGGTCGTTGACCGCTATCTGGTGGCGGGGAGGCAGGTTCAGGGTCTTTAACTTTTTTAGTTCTCCCAGGTTTTTTTCCGGTTTTTCTTCGGTGGCGATGCCGGTGATGATGGCTCGTGCCGGGTCGCTTTCGCGGGCAACCAGATTCAGCGCCTGCCCTCTCGCTTCGGATAATATGGCGGAGTGAGGTTCGTTGACAAAGCTGATAACGGCTTCACCCAGCCAGTGATAGCGGCGGGCGAAGCGGCTGGTTTCATTCATGCCCTGCTGGACCACCGCCCAGGAGCCGGTGGGGGTGAAGAGAAAGGAGTGGTGGTAGAGCTGATAGCCGTCCTGTACCGCGGAGTTGTCCACCTTGGCCGATATGCGGCTGGCATACACCAGCGGTGCCGCATTTAGCGAGTTCTGGTCAGCCCAGCTTTCTATCTCGGCCGGCGTGCGGCGTGAGATGGCGCCTTTCCCCCCGGCCACGAATAATTTCAGGTCCCGCTCCAGCCCCTTTACGCCCTCTTTCAGCGCGCCGCAGAGGGTGGTGGTAACCCCGCTGCTGTGCCAGTCAAAGCCCAGTATGCAGCCGAAAGCCTGAAACCAGTATGGGTGCGATAGGCGGCGCAGCATTTCTTCGGGACCGTAGTCGGTGACGATGGCAATGGTTATTTCCCGTGCCAGCTTTACCATGCGCTGGAACAGCCACGGCGGCGCCTTGCCGTAGTGGAGGGGCAGATTGGCGATGCCGGTCCTGGCGCGGGCAGTCATGGCAGGGAGGCCTCCCGGTCAGAGGCCGCAGGTGCCGCAGGCACTGGAGCCGCAGCTACCGCAGGAGCTGCCGGTGCCGGCAACGCTGGTGGATTCCCCGGCTTCGTTCCTGGAAAAGGCGGCGCAGGCGGAGACCATTCGTTCGGCGCTTTTATTACACCGCGGGCAGGGAACTTTCTCTCCGGACTGGCTGAGAGACCGTAATAGCTCAAACTTCAGGTCACAATCCGGGCAGATATACTCATATATTGGCATTTTCTTTCCTCTAATAATAGTTTAGGTCATCCCGGATGCCCGGTCAAGTCTGTGGCACAGCTCAACTTCAGCCCTGGGCAATGGGGTACCTGCCGTACTCCTTTCCGGCTTCGTAGAGAGCGATGATGTTTTCCACGGGCACATCAGGCTGGATATTGTGTACTGCCCCCAGGATATAGCCTCCGCCGGGAGCCAGGTCCCGGATGCGTCGCTTGACTTCAGCCTTCACGTCCTCCGTTGTCCCATTCGGCAATACATGCTGCGAATCGACCCCTCCCCAGAAACATACCCTGTCGCCGAATTCTGCTTTGAGCCTGTCGGTGTCCATATCTCTGGCGGCAACCTGTACCGGGTTAATGACGTCAATGCCAATATCAATCAGGTCCGGTAACAGCTTGTAGATGGAGCCGCAGCTGTGGAGGTGAATAAAAGCGGAGGTGTGTTTCCTGACCGTTTCAAAGTATCTTTTATGACGGGGTTTGAACAGCTTGCGGTAAAGCTCTGGAGAGACCATGGGCCCGTTCTGGAAGCCGAGGTCATCGCCGCAGGCCACCACGTCGGCGAGGTCGCCTCCCACCTTCAGAACTTCCGTGGCCAGGGCGCAGCTATAGTCCGTAACGAGGTCGAATAAGGCGCCCGCCAGCTTCTGGTCCGCCGCCAGGTCGGTGAACCAGTCTTCAAACCCCCGCAATAGCTGGCTGTCATCGACAAATGGTGCCGGAATGCGCAGGACGATGGCATAATCTGTGTTCTCCCGGTAGGCTAACAGCTTTTCGCGCAGTCCGCGGGTGTAGCCGGGGTCAGTGGGGTCCGGTGTGGGGAAGTTAGCGATATCATGAATGGTTATCTCGCCGGCAAGCGGCGATTCCGCCAGTTCGTAATAGAGGCAGCCGGGAGGTTTGCGGAAGACCACTCCCCATTCGTCCCGGTAGCCGTCCTCTCCGGCTGGCGTTTCCGGGTTCCTGTCCGGGCTGCCTATTTTCACGTAACGAAAGTCGATGTCCAGCGCCTGCAGAACAGGCTCATGCACGGCGGCGGTCTGCATCATTTTATGGATAAGAGAGTCCTCAGCCTCAACTCCGAAATGGGCTTTCAGTTTCTGATATTCTGCTATGTGGATACTGCTGTTTACCGTGTTGCCGAGGTCAAAAGGAACCCTGTCCGGCTCCTGGTGGCTGAGCGACCTGATGACTCTTTCCCGATGGCTTAAGGGCATGCGGCTGCCTCCCTTCAGGGTTATTATGATAACATTATAATAACATTGGCCTGAAAAAGCACTGATTAAAGGGGGCACGTTTAAACTTTTGACCGCATAACCGGGGGGTAGTATACTACCATAAATTAAATTATTACCACCAGCGGAGGTTTCCCATGGATTCCGAGCGATTGGCGGAGAAGTTATCCCTGTGGATAAGAGAGCAGGTCAGGGCTGCCGGGTGCAGGGGGGCGGTGATAGGCATGAGCGGTGGCGTTGACTCTTCAGTGGTGGCAGCGCTGTGTAAGCGTGTTTTTCCGGAAAATACTCTTGGGGTGATTATGCCCTGTGACAGCCAGCCGGAGGACAGGGCACATGCCCGGGAGGTGGCGGGCAAGTTTTCCATTCCGGCTGCCGAGGTAGTCTTGGATGATGTTCTGGGGGCCTTGCTTCGGGTATTGCCTGATTACGGGGCAGACCACGCGACGGCCCATAAAGCCCGGGCTAACCTTAAGGCGAGGCTGAGAATGCTTACCCTTTATTACATTGCCAACCAGCTGGGCTATCTGGTAATCGGGTCCGGTAACCGGAGTGAGCTTTCCGTGGGCTATTTTACCAAGTATGGTGATGGTGGGGTGGATATCCTGCCCCTGGGCAATCTGGTTAAAGGACAGGTAAAGGAGCTGGCTGTCTTCCTGGGCGTGCCGCAAGAAATTGTGGATAAGCCGCCCTCGGCGGGGCTGTGGGAGGGGCAG
>CAZRBS010000005.1:0-20369 GCA_964598405.1 uncultured Dehalococcoidaceae bacterium | reverse complement strand
GGGCAGACCGATGAAGATGAGCTTGGCGTCAGCTATGAGGAACTTGACCGCTACCTTCTTTCAGGTGAAGCCCCGGATGAGGTTAGAAAGAAGATTGAATCTATGGTAGCTGCCAGCGAGCACAAGCGCTCGCTGCCTCCGCTGCCTGATGTTTAATTCCGGCATTTTTTACTTGTTTTGATGAAAGGGTTGTGTTATCATGCCATTAAGGTAAAAAAGGATGATTACCGAGAGAGAGAAGGCACTAGACCTGGCTATCGGCCAAATCGAAAAGCGGTTTGGCAAAGGCTCTATTATGAAGCTGGGAGAGTCGACTGCGGCAGCGCCGGTGGAAGCTATTCCCAGCGGCTCACTGGCTTTAGACCTGGCTTTGGGTATTGGCGGTATTCCCAGAGGGCGTATTACGGAAATATTCGGGCCGGAAGCATCGGGGAAGACCACCTTGGCCCAGCATATTATCGCTGAAGCACAGAAGCGGGGCGGTACGGTTGCGTATATTGACGCAGAGCACGCTTTAGACCCCTCTTATGCGGCAAATTGCGGCGTTAACGTTGAGGACCTGCTTATCTCTCAGCCTGATACCGGAGAACAGGCCCTGGAGATTGCTGAGGCTCTGGTCAGAAGCAGCGCTATCGATGCGGTAGTGATTGATAGCGTGGCGGCTTTGGTCCCCCGGGCTGAAATTGAAGGGGACATGGGAGAACCTCAAGTGGGTTTGCAGGCCCGCCTGATGTCGCAAGCATTGCGAAAACTGGCGGCGGCCATCGGCAGGTCAGGGACAGCGGTGATATTCATCAACCAGCTGAGGGAAAAAGTGGGCATTATCTTCGGCAACCCTGAAGTGACGCCGGGTGGCAGAGCGCTCAAGTTTTATAGCTCGGTGAGGGTAGAGCTGAGGCGTGTTGAAACAATCAAGCAGGGGAATGATGCTGTAGGCAACCGTGTTAGAGCCAAGGTAGTCAAGAATAAGGTTGCTCCTCCGTTCCGGACCGCTGAATTCGACATCATGTTTGACCACGGCATAAGCCGGGAAGGTAACCTTATCGACCTGGGTGTAGAGCAAGAGCTAATCAAAAAGGCTGGCGCCTTTCTCTCCTACGGTGATGTTCGCCTCGGGCAGGGCAGGGAGAACGCCAAACAATATTTGGTGCAGACCCCTGAACTGGCCCAGGAAATTGAACAGAAAATAAGGGCCTCAGCCGCTACCACTCATTTTGTCGTGCCCGGTAATTAAGGGCATTTATTAATTCGAATAAACTTAATATGGTTCGAGTAAGGCTGAGGCGCAGGCTTCAGCCTTATGTTTTTTAAGGGTGGGGTTAAACAATGGCAGAGATTACCGCCCTCCGTGTCGGGAGGGGTAGAGGAAAGCGGGTAAACGTTTTCCTGGACAGCAGGTTTGCCTTTAGCCTGGAAAGTGAGACGGTCGCTAGGGAAGACCTGCGGGTGGGGCAGGAGCTGTCACCCGGCCGGGTTGAGGAGCTGACCCGGACTGACCAGTATAACCGCTGTCTTAATGCCGCTTATAACTGCCTCAGCTACCGGGCACGCAGTGAGTATGAGGTGAGGGAGCGGCTTCGCCGGCGGGGCTTTGCTCCGGATTGCATCGAATCCGTGCTGGCCAAGCTCAGGGAACAAAACCTGATAGATGACGCCGCTTTTGCCCGGTTCTGGAAAGAGAGCCGGGAAGCGTTTAGCCCGCGCAGCCATCGTCTCACCAGGATGGAGCTGAGGCAGAAAGGCGTACCCGGTAACATTATCGAACAGGTGGTCGAAGGGGTTGATGATGAGGATAATGCCTATCGGGCGGCTCTCAGCAAGACCAGGCGCTGGCCGCGGTCTGATTACCGGGAGTTTCGCCGTCGTTTGGGCGGGTACCTCAGGCGGCGAGGCTTCGATTATGAAGCTTTAAATCGTACTGTAGAACGAGTATGGCGGGAAGGAGAGAATGGCTCCAGATAGAATTTCTGTTTTGGCGGTAGCCCGGAATGCCGGAACTGGCAGGCTATTGCGTGTTCCCGGAGAATAAAAAATACCAGTGAAAGTGAGGTGAGAAATGGGGATTGATATTGTACTGGCAATTTTCTTCTCTTTTCTTATCGGCGTGATATTCGGCGGTATGGCCGCCTTTATCTCCCGGCGGTTTATGTTCAACCGCCAAATCCGCATTGCCGAGAGGAAGGCGGCCAAAATGATAGCCGAAGCCAGAAATGAGGCCAAGGCTGTGCTGGATGGCGCCCAGGATGAGGCGAAGAAAGCCAAAGCAGCTACTGAAGCGGAATATCGGGAGCGCCGCTCGGAGCTGCAACGGCAGGAGAACCGCCTGTCGCAAAAGATTGAGAACCTCGAACACAAGCTGGAAAGTGTTGAGCAGCGCGAGCGCAGCCTGGCCGGCAAGGAAAAGGAGATAGATTCCATCAGGAATCAGCTGGGGGAACTCAGGGGGAGGCAGCTAAAGCAGCTGGAGCTGATTTCGGGCCTGTCGAGCAGCGAGGCAAAGCAGATGCTGATAGATGCCATGGAGGTTGAGATGCAGCAGGAGACCTCACGGCGTCTTCGCGAATGGGAAACCAGGTTGAAAGAGGAATCCGATGAGAGAGCCCAGGAAATTTTATCGCGGGCAATCCAGCGCAGTGCCTCCGAGATTGTGGCTGAGACCACGGTCGCCGTCGTTCCCCTCCCCAGTGACGAGATGAAGGGCAGGCTTATCGGCAGGGAAGGCCGTAACATCAGGGCCCTGGAACAGGCCACGGGTGTTGACCTGATTATTGACGATACTCCGGAAGCGGTGACCCTGTCCAGCTTTGACCCGGTGCGGCGGGAGATAGCCCGGACGGCGTTAAACAAGCTCATCCTGGATGGCCGTATCCATCCCGCGCGTATTGAAGAAGTGGTTGCCAAAGCGAAAGAAGAAGTGGAGGCGGATATCCAGAATGCCGGCGAGGAAGCGGCCTATCAGGTGGGCGTGCACGGATTGCGCCCCGAGCTAATCAAGCTGCTCGGCCGCCTGAAGTACCGGACCAGCTACGGGCAGAATATTTTGACGCATAGTATTGAAACGGCATATCTGGCCGGCATGCTTGCTTCCGAGCTGGGGGCTGATGTCACCATAGCCAAAAGGGCCGGGCTGCTTCATGACATCGGTAAGGCGGTGGACCGGGAGGTGGAAGGCACTCATGCGGCTATCGGGGCGGACCTGGTCAAGCAATGGGATAAGTCGCCTGAGGTGGTCCAGGGCATTGCCGAACATCATCTGGAGACGGAAAATACCGGCCTGTGGGGCTTCGTTATCTCTGCGGCCGATGCCATCAGCAGTGCCAGACCGGGGGCAAGGCGCGAGTCGCTGGAGAACTACCTGAAGCGGATGAAGGCGCTGGAAGACATCGCCGATGGCTTCAAAGGCGTGGAAAGGTCCTTTGCCATTCAGGCCGGTCGTGAGATACGTATTCTGGTCAAGCCGGAGGAGGTTGATGACCTGGGGGCAATGAGGCTGGCGCGGGACATTGTCAAGAAGATAGAAGAAGGGCTGGAATACCCCGGACAGATAAAGGTCACCGTGCTCAGAGAAACCAGGGCTATAGACTACGCCAAGTAAAATGCGGGGAGGATTGATGCTAGTACTGGTAATTGGCGATATAATTGGTCGTCCGGGAAGGCAGGCGGTGCAGGAGTTTGTGCCGGTTTTGCGGCAGCAGTACGGCCTGGATATGGTTATTGCCAACGCGGAGAACGCTGCCGGCGGTTTTGGCCTGACCCAGGCGATAACCAGCGAACTGCTCGATATCGGCGTTGACGTATTGACGTCTGGCAACCATATCTGGGCCCAGAAGGACATTATTCCCTATCTTGATGGCGGGATGCCCGTTCTCCGCCCGCTGAACTATCCGCCGGGAGTGCCCGGGAAAGGTTACCTCATTACCGGGCAGACCATGGTGGTTAATCTGATGGGCAGGACGTTCATGCGTGATATAGATTGCCCGTTTCAGGCGATGGATAAACTGCTGGCCGAACGCGAGCACAAACCGCCGGTTATCATCGTTGATTTTCACGCCGAGGCTACTTCCGAGAAGATGGCAATGGGACGTTATCTGGACGGGCGTGTCAGCGCGGTGCTCGGCACCCATACCCATGTCGGCACTATTGATGCCCGGTTATTGCCGCAGGGGACTGCCTATGTGACCGATATTGGGATGACCGGACCGGAGGACTCAATTATCGGCGATGAGGTTGAAGCGGTAATCCAGCGCTTTCTGACCGGGATGCCTTATCACCTGTCAGTGGGGAGGGGGAAACCGGTCCTGAGTGCCATAATGGTTGAGGTGGATGAGAAAAGCGGCCGGGCGGTGAAAATTGAGCGCATTTCCCGGATGAGGGAGGAATAATGGGTAAGATTGACCTGCACGTTCACTCCACTGCTTCTGACGGGCGGTTGAGCCCGGAAGAAATTGTCCGCAAGGCGGAGGAGCTCCGGCTATCGGCCATGGCACTGACTGACCATGATTCTGTAGACGGAATCGCTCCGGCTTTAAGGGTGGCCAGGACCTTTCCCCGGCTGAAGTTTATCCCCGGCGTTGAGGTTAGCACTGATGTTCCCAGTGGCGAGGTGCATGTTCTGGGCTATTTCATTGATTATAATAACCATGAGCTGCTGGCAAGCCTGGCGCGGTTTCGTAATTCCCGGCAGGCGAGGGCTCAGGGAATCATTGCCAAACTGGCCGATTTTGGCATTCGCATTGAGTGGTCGCGGGTGCTGGAAATAGCTGGCGACGGTTCCGTGGGGCGCCCTCATATCGCCCGGGCCATGCTGGAGAAGGGGTATATCACTTCAATCAAGGAGGCTTTTGACAAATATATTTCTCGTGACGGCCCCGCCTACGTCGAGCGGGAAAAGATGACCCCGGCAGAGGCGGCGGAACTGATAGTGCGGACGGACGGGTTGCCGGTGATGGCACACCCGTTCACGGTGGCTGACCCTGAGGCAATGATTGTTGAACTTAAAGCAGCCGGTCTGGCGGGCATTGAAGCCTATTACAATGGATATACGGCAGATGAAACCAGCCAGCTGGTCCGCCTGGCGGAAGAACACGGCCTTATCGTTACTGGCGGCAGCGACTATCACGGGCTGGGTGGCAGCGATGAGACGGATATGGGAGGCACGGCAGTACCGGAAGACTCGGTAGAACAGCTTATCGCTCTGGCGAAAAAGCGAAATCTGGAGCTGGCCAGTCTTTAAATACATTTCATGGTGCTTTTCTTGAGAGGCTAATGGCAATCTGGTTTATCTTAATTTTGGGTGCTTATCTCCTGGGTTCAGTGCCGGCTGCCTATCTGGTGGCCCGGATGTCCCGGAAGATAGATTTGAGGCAGTACGGCACCGGCCAGGTGGGGGGTGGTAACCTGTGGCGGATGACGTCCTGGAAACTGGGACTGTCGGTGGGCATTTTTGATTTTGGCAAGGGACTGGCGATGGTGTGGGCGGCGCAGCTGCTGGGTTTGAGCGCCGCGCAACAAATAATCGTCGGTGCCGCCGCCGTCATCGGGCATAACTGGTCGGTCTTTCTCCGTTTTAATGGCGGCAGGGGAGTAGCCACCACTGTGGGGGTGGTCTTCATCCTTCCCCTGGTAAATGAGATGACACCCTGGGTAACGGTGGTTTTTTTCACCGTTCTGGCGGTCGGCTCCGTTGTTCTGCGCAGCTCGGCGATACCGGTATTTCTTGCCGTGGCGTCACTCCCTCTGGTAAGCTGGGCTTTTGAATCTCTTTCCGTTACCCTGGGTTTTCTGGTAATATTTGTGGTACTGGCCATCAAACGGCTGACCGCACCACGAGTGGTTGCGGATGTCTCCGTCAGCAGACGGCAGATGCTGCTGAACCGCTTTCTTTTTGACCGGGATATAAGGGATAGAAGAGCCTGGATGTACCGGACGCCTGTGGAGGCTATTCTGAGGAAAGAACCTGAACAAAAAGAGGGTTGACATAAATGAGATGCGCTGCTCATCCCGGGGTTGAGACCAGTCTGAGATGCAATAAGTGCGGGAAGCCGATATGTCCCAGGTGTATGGTACAGACTCCGGTGGGAGCCCGCTGTCCCGATTGTGCCAGGCTGTATAAACTGCCCACTTACCGTGTTTCCGCCAGATATTACCTGAGAGGAGCCGGCACGGCGCTGGGCATGGCTGTTGTCTCTGGTGTTATCTGGGGTGTGGTGGGAGGTCTGCTGCCATTCTTTTATTTCAATCTGCTGCTGGGGCCGGGGGTTGGCTTCGCCATTGGCGAGGTAATCAGTATCTCCGTTAATCGCAAGCGTGGCAAGGGGCTGGCCGCCATTGCCGGCGTTGCCGTAGTCATAAGTTACCTTGTCAGTATCCTTTTACCCTTGCCCCTGGGGTTCCCTTCCGGGCTGTTTCACATAGTTCTCGACCTGCTTGCCGTGGCGCTGGGTATTTTTGTTACCGTCGGCCGTCTGCGCTAATACGGCGAAAAGCTCTGTTGTAAGCGGGAAGGAGGCAGATTATGGAGCCTTTCCGGGAAGTATTCTGGAATGTACCCCTGGGCGAGATTATTTATCCGCTGGCGGTTATTGCTGCGGGTGTTTTTATTTATGCCATCTACCGCCGTTGTAAATTGTGGCGGCTGGGCAAGCCCGAGAATCGCTTTAATCACCCGGGGAAGAGGATACGGGCATTTCTGGTCAGCGGCGTGGTCGACCTTTTGCTGCACCGCAAGTTCCTTGGCGTGGCCGATGGGCTGGGGAAGCGGCGTGTTTCCCTCGGCGACTTCAAACCCGTGGAATTTTACCCCGGCATAATTCATTTCTTCATTTTCGCCGGTTGTATCGTCTTTCTCCTGGGTTCATTTCTGGATTTTATCAGCCATTACTTCTTTCATTTCCTGGAGGGCGGTTTTTATCTGGGCTTTTCCCTGGTTCTTGATGCCTTCGGGATACTGGTTCTGGTGGGGGTAATTCTGGCGATTCACCGGCGTTACATTCAGAAGCCGGACAGGCTGGATAACAGGGGAGAGGACCTGGTGGCATTGCTCCTCATTCTCATCGTGGTGGCTACCGGCTTTATCGTGGAGGGATTTCGCATTGCCGCCACCGAGTTGAAAACCATCCCGGACTGGGCGCCGTGGTCACCCGGAGGCTATGTTCTGGCTTTAAGCTTCAGCGGTCTGAGTCAGGTGAGTTTATTGACCTGGCACAGAGTTACCTGGTGGCTGCATGCCCTTGCCTCCCTGGGTGCCATTGTTTATGTTTCGCTTTACTGGAACCGCCTGTGGCACATAATTGTCTCCACGGTCAGCGTTTTCTTCCGGGACTTGGAACCGCGCGGTGCTCTGGTTCCCATTGATATAGAGACGGCGGAGACTTTCGGGGCTGGCAGAATCGAGGACTTTACCTGGAAACACCTTATGGATTTGGACGCCTGTACCCGCTGCGGCCGGTGCCAGGATAGCTGCCCTGCCTACCTCAGCGGCAAACCGTTGAGTCCCAAAAAGATGATCCAGGACTGCAGGAATAGCTTGCTGGAAAGGGCCCCGGTTCTGCTCAAGAGCAGGAGGGCTGAAGCACCCGCCAGCGCCGCAGATGCCCCGGCTTTAATTGGGGGGGCAGTACTGGAGGACGAGATATGGAACTGCACCACCTGTTATGCCTGCCAGGAGGTCTGCCCGGTGTGCATAGAACCGATGTCCAAGATTATTGAGATGAGACGCAATCTGGTGATGGAACGGGCGTCCATTCCCGAGACCGGTGAGGGTGCTTTGAAGAGCCTTGAAGCCAGGGGGCACCCGTGGCGCGGGACTGCGCTGAGCCGGACTGACTGGGCAGACGGGCTTGATATCAGGACTCTGGCTGATGGTAGCCAGGTTGACGTCCTGTTCTGGGTTGGCTGTACCGAGGCCCTGGAGGAGAGAAGTACAGGGGTAGCCCGGGCTATCGCCGGGATACTGAAAAAGGCCGGAGTCAATTTCGGCATTCTGGGGGCTGAGGAGACCTGCTGCGGCGACCCCGCCCGGCGATTGGGCAACGAATATCTCTTCCAGCTCCAGGCACAGGCCAATATTGAGCTGCTCAAGAATTACGGCGTCGGGAAGATAGTTACCGGCTGTCCTCACTGCTATAATAATCTGAAGTACGAGTATCCCCAGTTTGGCGGCAATTTTGAGGTCGTCCACCATACCGGGTTTATCGCTGCTCTTCTCCGGGAAGGCAGGCTGGGAGCTATCAGGGGGTGGAAAGGGGCGGTCACCTATCATGATTCCTGCTATCTGGGCCGGTACAACGGTATTTATGACGCTCCGCGGCGGCTTCTGGGTGAAGTCCCGGGAATCAGCCTGGTGGAGATGGTGCGGAATCGGGAACGCGGGTTCTGCTGCGGTGCCGGCGGCGGTCACCTCTGGCTGGAAGAGCAGAGAAAGGGACAGCGGATAAATGAGATGCGAACGGAGCAGGCGATGGCGGTCAAAGCCGGAGTGATAGCTACCGCCTGCCCATATTGTCTCCAGATGTTTGAGGACGGGATAAAAGCGAAGGAAGCTGAAGAATCACTCAGGGCTATGGACGTTGCTGAGATATTGTGCGAGACAACGGACTGAAAATTGACGCAGGTAGTAAAATAGGGTGTTGCGGTGAGTTAAGAGTTTGAGAGGAGGGATGATATGAGAAAAGTAGCGGTAGTTGGCATCGGGGAAACGAAGTTCAGCGCGGCCCAGGAAAAGACGAGCGTGGAGCTATTTTCCGAAGCCGCCATGGAAGCAATCGGTGAGTCAAACCTGAAACCGGGGGATATCGGCGCCCTGTTTGTGGGCAATGCCCTGGGCGGCTTCTCTGAAGGGCAGGGCATGGTGCAGGCTTTTGCTGCGGAAAACATCGGTTGCTCCGGCGTGCCGGCAAACAGGTATGAAGGCGCCTGCGCCTCAGCCAGCATGGCGGTCAGAGACGCCTTTATGTGGGTGGCGTCCGGCTTTTATGATGTGGTCCTGGCCGGCGGGGTGGAGAGGGCGGCCACCATGGGTACGGCTCTGGCTACCCGCACCTTCGCCATGTTCAGCGACAGCCGCTATGAATTTCCGGCGGGCATAACCTTCCCCGCCGTCTTTGCCATGCTCGCTCACCTCTACTCTGCCAGGTATGGCATACCCCTTGCCAGGCTTAAGGAGCAAATGGCTGCGGTATCGGTGCAATCTTACCGCCACGGTATGCTCAACCCTAAAGCACACCTGCGCAAGGAAGTAAACGTGGAGGCGGTGCTGAATTCATTTATGGTGAGCACGCCGCTCCAGCTGCATGATTGCTGCCCCTTTTCGGACGGGGCGGCTGCCGTCGTTCTGGCTTCGGAAGAGGTGGCGAAGAAGCTCACCGGCAAGCCGGTCTATATTGCCGGGACGGGCCAGGCTTCTTCCGGCCCCCTGTCCAGCCAGCAGGAGTATTTGCCCAGGCTCAGAGCCAGGGAGATATCTTCCCGGCAGGCATATGATATGGCCGGACTGACGCCGGGTGATATAGATGTCTGTGAGCTTCATGACTGCTTCAGTATCGCCAGCCTGATTGCGGCGGAAGGTCTGGGCTTCTTTGAGTCTGGCAGGTCGGGTGAAGCCTGGATAAAAGGCGAGGCTGACATTGGCGGCAGGGTAGCCATAAATCCTTCCGGCGGGCTGAAGTCCAAGGGGCATCCCATCGGTGCCACCGGCGCCGGCCAGGTGTATGAGATAGTGAAGCAGCTGAGGGGTGAAGTGGAGTCGGGGCGGCAGGTGGAAGGTGCCCGAACCGGGCTGACTGACACTCTCGGCGGCGATGGCGGCACGGTGGTCAATATGATACTGGAGCGGGGCTGGTAGCGCCCCGTGACCCGGTTTCTAGGGAGGCTGAGAATGGAACCTAAACTTACATTCAGGGACTATAATGAGGCGCTTAAGGGCAAGAGGTTGCTGGGCTTGAAGTGCGGCGGGTGTGGCGCGATTACATTACCGCCGAAGATGGGCTGCCGGAAATGCGCCAGCACGGACTTGGAAATTGTCGAATTGACCGGCAGAGGTAAAATTCAAACCTTTACCACCTGCAATGTCGCCCCGGAGGGGCGTGAGGGTGAGATTCCCTACGTTATATTGCTGGTTGAGCTTGATGAAGGCCCGTGGATAACGGGCAATCTAGCCGGTATTGACCCGAATGCGGCCACGATGGAGCTAATCGGCAAAAGGGTGAAGATGAAGGAGGTAAAGGTATTTCCGGGAGACAGGTATTCCGCCGGCGATGGTGCCAGCCCGGTCTTCCGCCTGGAGGATTAAGGCTTGCCCGTAATCAAATCAACTAGCGAAGTAGCTGCCTGGCGATAGTCAGTCTCTGCATCTCGGAAGTGCCCTCGTAGATTTCGGTGATTTTGGCGTCGCGGAGGTAGCGCTCCAGGGGGTAATCCCGGACATAGCCATAGCCGCCATATATCTGAAGGGCGCTATTGGTAACCAGTCTGGAGGTTTCGGCGGCGAAGACTTTGGCCATGGCCGCCTCTTTGACGAAAGGCGACCCTTCATCCTGAAGGCAGGCTGCCCGGTAGGTCAGCAGCCGGGCGGCGTCAATCTGAGTGGCCATATCGGCTAGCATCCACTGGACCGCCTGAAAATTGGCGATGGGCTGTCCGAACTGCTGGCGCTCTCTGGCGTAGGTCAGAGCTTTGTCGAAGGCTCCCCGGGCAATCCCCAGCGCCTGGGCGGCAACGGTAACCCGGCTGGCATCTATGGCGTTGATGGCTATCTTGAACCCGTCCCCCTCGTTGCCCAGTCGGTTCTCTTCGGGGACAAAGCAGTCTTCGAAGACCAGTTCCACCGTTGATGAAGCGCGTATGCCCAGTTTGTTTTCGTGCTTGCCCACCGAAAGCCCGGGGGTACCTTTCTCCACGGCCAGGGCAACCAGACCTTTGTGCCGCAGCGATTTGTCGGTGGTGGCAAAGACCAGAATAATGCCCGCTTCAGCGCCATTGGTGATGAAGATTTTATTTCCGTTAATCAGGTAACCGTTGTTGTGGCGGGCGGCGGTGGTCTCCAGGGTGGTGGGGTCACTGCCGGCGCCGGGTTCCGTCAGGGCAAATGAAGCCAGTTTTTCTCCTCTGGCTACAGGAGCAACGAATTTTTTTCTCTGCTCCTCGTTGCAGTTCAGGTACAGGGCGTGGCCGGTAAGCCCGGAACTGGCGAGCAGAATGGTGCCCGTGGCGGCACAGGCGCGGCTTATCTCTTCGGTGGCGATGCACAGTTCGATGGCGCCACCACCGCTGCCCCCGTATTCTTCGGGGAGGCCGAGGCCCGTCAGTCCCAGTTCAGCCATTTTTTTGATGCTTTCGGCAGGAAACCTGGACTCTTCATCTATTTGAGCAGCGATTGGCTCCAGTTCCCTGGTGGCAAAGTCTTCTACCATGGCCTTGAGCATCTTTTGTTCTTCAGTTAGTGCGAAGTCCATCTTTGCCTCCTTGAAGAGGTATCGTTTCTCCTAAGGTAGCTTTCCGTCTGCTTTGCTGTCCCTTTGTCTCCGGCACAGGTCTCCGGCCAGGCGGCTGGTGAGTTTCAGAGCGGCGGCGGGAGGGTTGGTTTTCCTTTGCAGTAAATCGGCGGTGAGCTTTTCCAGATAGTCGCCCCGGTCAATCTCACGAATAAAATCCTTCAGGAAACTTTCCACGCTGTCCATCAGTTCCAGTTTCACCCTTTCTTTGCGGCGCTTCTTCATTTCGCCGCTGGAGATGAGGAACTCCCTGTGCCGGAAGATTTCGTCGACCAGTCTCTCGGTGCCCTTGTCATGGATGGCTTCGGTTGCTATTATGCCTGGCTGCCAGCAGGGGGCGGGCTGAGCTTTCGTTCTCAGCATGGCTTCCAGGTTCGTTTTGAGAATGTCAGCTCCTCCCTTATCGACTTTGTTGATGACAAAAATATCAGCCGCTTCCAGGATGCCCGCTTTCAGCATCTGGATTTCGTCTCCGGCGTTCGGAGTCAGCAGGACAAGAGTCGTATCCGCTGCCCTGGTGATATCTATCTCTATTTGCCCTGAGCCTACGGTCTCCACCAGAATAATATCTTTGCCCATGGCGTCCATGACATTAACAGCGCCCAGGGCGGCTTTAGCCAGACCTCCCTCCCAGCCCCTCGTTGCCAAGCTCCGGATGAAGACATCCTTATCCGCGCTGTGTTTCTGCATCCTGACTCTATCACCCAGTATGGCTCCGCCGGTAAAGGCACTCGTCGGGTCAAGGGCAACAACTCCGACGGTTTTCTTTCTCTTCCTGAAGGAATTTATCAGGCTGTCCACCAGGGTGCTCTTGCCTGCGCCGGCGGAGCCGGTTACGCCGATGATGTATGCCATTCCGGTATGGGAGTAGAGGTTGCCCAGTTCTTCAAGCGCCTCTGGCGTTTCATTCTCTATACCGCTGATGAGTTTGGCTGCGGCGGAAACATCGCCGCTCAAGACTTTGCTGGCAAGTCCCATTTTTTAATCCTTCAGGCAGGGTTTTTCGGTCGCTTTGCGGTTCACGCCATCACCATCACCAGTTATCTCCGGGCGCTATCCGAAGCAAACGAATTATAGTTGATACTGCTGGTATAAATCAACCGCCCCTTTTCCCGGTTACTTTCTTCAGTACTCCGGTCATCGTTTCCCCGGCTCTGGCTCTAATCAGGACGGCAGCCTGCCGGTCCATGGGTGTGGAACTCAGGTTTATGATGACCAGCCTGGCGCCGGCATCAAGGGCATAGATGGGCATGTAGGCAGCCGGATAAACGAGCAAAGTCGAGCCTATGGCGATAAACAGGTCGCAGTTAGACGAGCGGAAGGCGGCTTCCTCAAACACTTTCTCGGGCAGGGCTTCCCCGAATAGAACGATGTCCGGTTTCAGGATGCCGCGGCAGGATGCGCAATCGGGGATTTCCTCACCTTCTTTCAGCCTGGCTTCGATTTGTGCGAGGGGGTAACGCTGCCCGCAGTCCAGACATACCACCCACTGCATATTGCCGTGGAGTTCCAGCACCCTATCATCGGGGGCGCCCGCTTTCTGGTGCAGGCTGTCTATGTTCTGGGTGATGACGCAGCCCAGCCTGCCCAGTCTATCCAGTTCGGCAATGGCGCAATGGGCGGGATTTGGCTCCGCCTTCATGGTCAGGTTTCTCTCCCGGAGTAACTGCCACTGTTTCCTCCTGGAAGCGGGGTCGCTGACGAACTTCTGGTAGGTAAAATCCTCGGGGTCGAACCTGTCCCAGATGCCGCCGGGGCTGCGGAAATCAGGAATCCCGGACTCGGTGCTGATTCCGGCGCCGGTGAAGACGACAGTACTTCCGGCTTCGAGAATAAGGTCAGCCACCCTCGCGGTGAGGGATTCCATGTCCTGTTTCTCCATCACTGTCCCCCCGGAGAAATTATGCTACCTCGCCGTTCAAGTTTCAAGGGCGGGGGTGGAACGGTTTTGCAAACTTGATAAACAAAGGCTGCTCGTAGTATAGTTTAACGTATGTATTTTCAAACGGTGCCGGAATTGAACCTGTCTGTAGAGCCCGGAGCTTTATTACTATTGACCGAAGTCAGCCAGTTTCTCACCGAACGGGGCACCAGAGCCTATCTCGCCGGCGGCTTTGTGCGCGATATGCTGCTGGGACGGGAGACGGCTGACATTGACATCGCGGTGGACAAAGACGCTCTGGAGACCTCTGCCGGGGTAGCCGATTTTTTTGGCGGCAGATATGTTCTGCTGGACGAAACAAACCGGGTGGGCAGAGTGGTTCTGCGCAGGGGAGACGCCGCGCTCGGAGACAGGTGGGAGCTGGACTTCTCTACCTTTGGAGATAGCATCGAGCAGGACCTGTTCCGGCGCGATTTTACCATTGATGCCATGGCGGTTGACCTTGAGGAGTTCATTCAGCAGCCCCGGGCTCCGGTGCTTATAGACCCCTGTAACGGGCAGGATGACCTCCGGCGCGGCGTGATTCGAGCTGTTGCCGGGACTGCTTTTCCGTCTGACCCGGTTCGCTTGCTGCGTGCGGTACGCCTGTCCGCCGAGCTTGATTTTAGCATTGATAAAGAGACCGGGGCTTTAATCCGGCACTACGCCGGTCTGGTCAGGAGCGTTGCCGGTGAGCGGGTAAGGGAGGAGCTGCTCCGGGTGCTGGCTGTGCCCGGAAGCGGGCGATTTTTGGCCTGCCTCGCCGAGCTGGGTCTGCTCACCGCTATCATTCCGGAGCTGGCCGAAACAATGGGGGTTGACCAGCCCGGAATGCATTTATGGGACGTTTTCAACCATTCGCTGCAGACGGTGGATGCCGTCGACTTTCTGCTCAGGCGGGGAGAATGGGAGCACGGGGGGCGGGAACTTCTGGCGGCAGTTCCCTGGTCAGCCGAACTGGAGAGACATTTTGACCGGGGAATCAGTGGTGGCAGCACCGGAAGGTCGTTGCTCAAACTGGCGGCGCTGCTTCACGACGTGGCCAAGCCCCAGACCAGGACCATTGATGAGACAGGGCGCATGCGTTTCCTGGGACATGCCGCGGGTGGAGCAGCGGTAGCGGCCGGTATTCTGGAGAGGCTGAGGTTCAGCGCCAGGGAGACAGGACTGGTGGAAGTTCTGGTGCGGTATCACCTCAGGCCGACGCAGATGAGCCAGGATGCGCTCCCTTCCCGGCGGGCTATTTACCGTTACTTTCGTGATGCCGGAGAAGCCGGTATTGACATCCTTTTCCTGAGCCTGGCAGACCATCTGGCTACCAGAGGGCGGCATCTGGACCTGCTTCAGTGGCGGATACATACCCGGCTGGTGGAGCACGTGCTGTCCCGATATTTTGAGGAAAAGAGCCTTACCGCACCTCCCGGATTGGTTGACGGGCATGACCTGATTGATGGCTTCGGTCTGAGACCCGGACCGGAAATCGGTGAAATCCTGGAAGCAGTCCGTGAAGCACAGGCTGCTGGAGAGGTGACCACCAGAGAAGAGGCTATGAATTACGTGGCGCGGTGGCTGGCTTCATCCCGTGCCGAATAGATGAGAGATTTCAGGCAGGTGAATGTTTACTAAGAACAGGATAGTTTTGCTGGTTATACTGGCCCTCTTTGGCTTTGCCATCAGCGCCTTTGTCTACCCTTTGTTCAATCGGGAGGGGTTGCGGCTGGGGCTTGATTTACAGGGCGGCATCCATATGGTTTACCAGGCTGACCTTTCGGGGGTTGAGGAAGGGAAGGGAAGCGAAGCCATTGATGGCGCCATCGCCGTTATCGAGCGGAGAATCAATATCCTGGGCGTAACGGAGCCGGTTATTCAGAAGCAGGGTGCCGACCGCATTATGGTGGAACTACCCGGCATCAGCGAGGCGGAGAAAGCCAAGAGGCTGATTGGTCAGACGGCGCTGCTGGAGTTCCGGGAGCGAATAATAGACGAGGACGGTGAGGGAAAGTGGGTGCCGGCTACTGCCGAAAGCAACGGGGAAGAGAAGACGCTGACCAGCGCTTACTTCAAGGCGAATACCTATGTCGGCACCGGTAGTTTCGGCGAGGTGCTCCTGTTTTTTGAATGGAACGAGGAAGGGAGCCGGTTATCTGAAAAAATTACCGGGCGTCTCATCGGGCAGCCTCTGGGTATCTTTCTCAGCGGCGAGCCGCTGCTGGGAGATGACGGTGAGCCGATTGCCCCAATTGTTCAGCAGCAAATTATCGAAAGAGGACAGATTGAGGGCCTGAGCCTGAATGAGGCTACCGAACTGTCCCAGCTGCTTAACGCCGGGCGCATCCCGGTCCCTTTGACACCCGTTTATGACCAGACGGTGTCCCCCATACTGGGGGCCGGTTTTATCGATATGAGCATCAAGGCGGGGATAATCGGCATAATACTGGTGATGCTGTTCGTGCTCGCCTACTATCGCCTTTCCGGCGCTCTGGCCTGCCTGGCGCTGGTTTTCTACGGGGCGCTGGTGCTGGCACTGTTTAAGCTGATACCGGTGACCCTCACCCTGGCGGGGCTGGGGGGCTTTATCCTGTCCATAGGTATGGCGGTGGATGCCAATGTGCTTATCTTTGAGCGTATGAAAGAAGAAATCAGGACCGGCCGGACTCTGGGAGCGGCTATTGAGGCTGGCTTTAACCGGGCCTGGGCGGCCATCCGTGACAGCAACGTAACCACCTTTATTGTCTGTGCCATCCTCTTCTGGGTCGGCAACAGCATTGTCGCCGGCGCTCCGGTGAAGGGTTTCGCCGTGACTTTATTTATTGGCGTGGCGGTGAGCATGTTCACGGCGATAGTGGTTACCCGTACATTGCTGCGTTTGTTTGTCGGCACCCGCCTGGCAAGGAAGACCACGCTTTTCGGTGTTAATGTGAGGGCGAAGTGAACTTTGATATTGTCGGAAGAAGGTTCTGGCTTTTTGCTATATCGGGAATAGTCATCTTTATCGGCCTTGTTTCCTTGCTGACCTTTGGCCTCAAGGCAGGGATTGAGTTCAGCAGCGGCTCCATGCTGACCGTTGACTTCGAGCAGGAGGTAGAGCAGGGCCAGCTGGAGCGGGGGCTGGCCGAGCTGGGTTACCCCAATGTCATTATTCAGCGGACCGGGGCCGGCGATTTTCTTATCCGTACTCCCGAGCTGAGCGAGGAAGAGAAGGCGGAGCTGGAAGCGGGTCTGGAAACCAGATTTGGCAGCCTTACCGAGCCCGAATTCTCTTCGGTTTCCCCGATGATAGCGACGGAGACGGCACGGACTGCCGCCATTGCCGTTGCCATAGCCGCGGTGGGTATACTGCTCTATGTTACCTGGGCCTTCCGCCGTATGCCAAAGCCCTTTCACTATGGTACCTGTGCCATTATTGCCCTGGTACATGATGCGCTGGTGGCACTGGGGATTTTCTCCGTTATCGGCGGGATACTGAACTGGCAGATCAACCTGATGTTTATTACCGGCATTCTGGCGGTCATTGGTTACAGCGTGAATAACACCGTGGTCATTTTCGACCGGATACGGGAGAATTTGAAGACATACGAGGATGCCGCCTTTGAAGTGGTGGTGAATCACAGCCTGGTAGAGACTCTGGGCCGTTCCGTAAATACCAGTCTGACCACGCTTGCTGTGGTCTTGGCTCTGTTGCTCTTCGTCGGCGTGTCAATCCAGAACTTTGTCGTTGTCCTGATGATTGGCATCATTGCCGGGACTTATAGTTCCATCTGCATTGCTCCCACGCTGCTGGTGGTCTGGGACAGGGGTGAGTGGGGCCGGTTTGTCCGCTGGCTGCCCCCGCTGGCAGCAAAAGCCAGAAGAGGGTGATGGGGTATGTTTTCCTCAAGAAGGGGCGCGGCTGCCGTTTCTCTCGTGGTCGTCATCGGGCTCATTGTGCTCAAGGTGGCGGTGGGAATTGTAACCGGGAGCATCAGCGTCCTCGCCCAGGCGGCGGACAGCCTCCTTGACCTGTTTGCCATATTGATTACTTTCCTTGCCGTTCTTATTGCCGCCAGACCGGCTGATGCCGACCACCATTTCGGGCATGGTAAGGCGGAGGACGTTGCCGCCGTGGTCCAGGCGGGGCTGATTTTTACGGCGGGCGGACTGATAATCTATTCCGCCGTGCGCAGAATAATACTGGGCACGACGATTGAGCTGACCGAGGCCGGAATGGGGGTGATGGTTGTTTCCATTATTGCCAGCATTTTCCTCTCCCGTTTCCTGCTCAGGGTCTCGCGGGCTACCGATTCGATAGCGCTGGAGGCGAACGCCCGTAACATTGCCGCTGATGTTTACTCCGCGCTGGGAGTTTTAGCCGGCCTGGTAATCATCCGTTTTACCGGGCTGAACATCCTCGATCCTGTCGTCGCCCTGCTGGTTGCTCTGCTAATCCTGAAGGCGGCTTATGACGTTTTGAAGAAGTCTTTCGGCGGGCTGATTGATGTTAAGCTGCCCGCGAGCGAAGAGGGCGTCATAAGGGAAGCCATTATGGAGCACGTCGGCGAGCTGGTTGATTTCCACAGGCTGCGCACTCGCAAGGCGGGTGACCAGCGGTACATTGACCTCCATCTGGTAATGCCCAAGGACATGAGTGTGGAAGAATCGCACCGGATGTGCGACCACCTGGAGCGGGACATAAGGAGCAAGCTGAAGCACGCCAGCCTGACCATTCACGTGGAGCCCTGCAATGAGGAGTGTGACCGGTGCCCCGTGCCTCCGGGCAGGCGCCGGAAGAGGCCTTAAGGCAGGGCGTGTATTTCTCTTACGGCTTCAATCAAAGGTTCGATGACGGGAGCAGTCCCCCGCTGAGCTGGTCGCCCCAGAGGGTCTTCAATATCCTGGTTGCCGAGCAGCACATCGAAGGTGGCTTTGACTGAAGCTGCCAGGGCGGTGAGGTTATAACCCCCTTCCAGGCACAGGACCAGCCGTCCGCCGCACAGCCCGTCAGCCAGTGCCCTGACCATTTCTACCAGCCGGGCGGCGCCGGTAACGCTTAGTCGCATCAGCGCCAGTCCGTCTGCCCAGTGAAAGTCATAGCCGGCGGAAACCATGATGAGCTGCGGTTTGAACCGCTTGGCTGCCGGCATGACAATTTGCTCGAAGACCCGCTGGTATTCGGTATCGCCGCAGCCGCCGGGGAGCGGTATATTTACCGTGGTCCCCCTGGCGGTGCCGCTGCCGGTTTCGCTAACGTCGCCCGTTCCGGGGTAGAAGGGGTACTGGTGGGTGGAGATATAGAGCACCTGCGGGATATCGTAGAATGCTTCCTGGGTGCCGTTGCCATGGTGCACGTCAAAGTCGATAATGGCGATGCGCTCCAGCCCGTGCCCGGTCAGGGCGTGTCTGGCGGCGATGGCGATATTATTGAACAGGCAGAAGCCCCTGGCCTGCCGGGAGGTGGCGTGGTGACCCGGCGGTCTGACCAGGGCGAAGGCGCTGCTCACCGTGCCGTCGATGACGGCGTCCGCGGCGGCGATGGCGCCTCCGGCGGCATAGAGGGCGGCGTCATAAGAACCGGCGGACATTACCGTGTCGGCGTCCAGCCAGCCGCCGCCGTATTGCGCTGTCTGCTGGATATAGGAAATATACTGTTCTTGATGTACCAGGGAAAGCTCTTCAACGGTGGCGGGGCGGGGGCTGATGGGCGTTAGCTGCGGTTTCATTCCCGTCCCTTCCAGATGGGAAACGATTGCCTCCAGCCTCTGCGCGTTTTCGGGGTGGCTCCCGGTATCGTGCTTGAGGTAGACGGGGCCATAAACGAAGCCGGTTTTCATTTTCCACCTCCTTTTTCGTGGAACGCTATTCAAGCCCTGTTTTGTGAAAAGGTCAGACTACCAGCCTGATGCCTGATATCAGGAACCAGAGGCCAAATCCAACGAGCAACAGACTGCAGGCAATAAAAACCCATTCCTGGAATCTTTGTCCCCAGAGCGCATGAGTCCGGTAAACCAGTATGGAGACAAAGGAAAGCCAGAATAAATCACAGAGCCAGTGGACGATGATGAAGAGGATTAGTCCCGCCGTGCCGAATTCAATGATTCTCATGATGAGCATGCTGCCTATGGTTGCCCACCAGAGCAGGAAGAACGGGTTCAGTCCGCTGGTGAGGATACCGGCGACAACGGCGTTATAGGGCACGTCCCTGCCTTTTCTGACTACCTCCGCCCGGGCGCGGAACATGCCCACTCCCAGCCAGATAATCATGCCGCTGCCCAGCACGCTCAGCACGAGTTGCACCAGGTTGTTCTGGAAGAACTGGGCGAAGCCAAAGTAGATGAGCAGTATCAGGGGGACTTCGATTACGGCGTGCCCGAGGGCTACTTTGGTGCCTGCCAGCGGGGACTTGTAGCTTTTGGCCAGAGTTACGGCGAAGACAGGTCCGGGCATCATGACCCCGGAAAATGAAATTACAACAACGCTTAATAAAATGGGCAGCATAGAATTATTAAATTCAAAGGGTATTTTCTACTGGTAAAGGTTAAAAACTTCTTTATTATAACACTACTTGTCTAATGCCTCATAACCATTGAATACGGGTCTTAACTTGCTTGAGTTAGTAACCCTGATGAATTATACTTTTGACTGTAGAGAACGGGAAAGATGTCGCTGGATTTAGATAAAATCGTCGCTCAGGTCAGCCGCATGGTATCCAGGCTGAAAGACGCCCGCGAGGAGAGGGAAAAGCGCCTGCGGTATGCTCTGACCGTTGCCGGTGACGGGGCAATTGACCTGGATGCTTTGAAAAGGAAAATTGCCGCCAGCAGGACTACCTGGCTGGTAGCCGACCTGGTGGACAGGCTGACCGGGCACTATGAAGCCCCGCCCCTCCTCCCCGCCGAGTTTACCGTAATGGCTACTGATGGCTCTCACATCGATGTTGACCGGCACCGGTCGACCAGGTGCTATCTGATAAACGCGGGCTCGGT
>CAZRBS010000004.1:28775-59799 GCA_964598405.1 uncultured Dehalococcoidaceae bacterium | reverse complement strand
CTTCGAGGAGTCTCTCTACTATTCAGCTTGAAAACCTATTTTGGACAAGAATGCATGATTATCGAAAATCAATTGCAAACTGTCAAAGCCGGTTGACCTTACCGGCACCTTGCCGCACCGATAAGCTCGCAGATGTCCTTAACCCCCTCTTTTTGCATGAATTTCTCCATTCCTTCCAGGACATCGAGCAGGGCATGCGGGTTGTTGAAGATGGCCGTGCCCACCTGAACCGCACTGGCTCCGGCCATGATGAACTCTAAGGCATCTTCGCCGGAAGTAATACCGCCGCAGCCGATGACGGGCAGTTCCACCGCGCCGGCTGCTTCGTATACCATGGACAGGGCTACCGGTTTGATTGCCGGACCGGACAGCCCTCCGGTGACGTGGCCCAGCAGCGGACGGCGGGCGGCTGTATCGATTGCCATGCCCTTCACGGTGTTGATTAAAGATATGGCGTCGGCGCCGGCTTTGGCTACAGCTACGGCTATCCCGACTATGTCAGCAGTGCTGGGGGTCAGCTTGACCAGTACCGGGAGGGAGGTCGCCGATTTGACGGCAGCGGTTACTCCGGCGGCTGAATCAGCCCTGGCGCCGAACTCGGCACCGCCTGCCTCAACGTTCGGGCAGCTTATATTTACTTCGAGGGCGCTGACTCCGGGCACACCGTCCAGTTCTTCTGCCAGCCGGGCGTATTCGTCAATGGATTCCCCGGCAATGTTGACGATAACCGGCACACGCCAGCCCGCCCACACCGGGGCCTTTTCCCTGATGAGAGCTTTGACGCCGATGTTCTGCAGCCCGATTGAGTTAAGCAGGCCGGAAGCGGTTTCCACCAGGCGCGGTGGCGGGTTTCCCTCCCTGGGTTCAAGGGTGGTCCCCTTGCACACGATGGCTCCCAGCCTTTGAATGTCAAAGAGCTGGTTGTACTCGGTCCCGTAGCCGAAGGTGCCGGCGGCGGTCATTACCGGGTTGTCCAGGGTTAGACCTGCTTTGTGCTTTGGAGCTAACCGGACTGAGAGACTCGTAACTACTCCTTATGATAAAACGATAGTTGTGCCCGTATTATTGAAAAAGAACTTCTCACCGAACTCTTGGGATAAGAGGCCGACTGCCGGCAAGCCAGTACAGTGACACAGGCCTAATTTTTGCACCTTGAGCTCCTTCAGGGCGGCGATTGTTTGCTGTAATCTCTCCCCGGGCACTCTGAATAGATGAGCACCACCAATGACAGCATATATTGACTTTATGCCGGTAAGCTGCTGGGCGTGGTAGAGGATATTAATGACGCCGCGGTGGGCACAGCCCAGAACAATGACCAGGCCAGGTTCAGCATTGATGATAAGTGACAGGTCATCCCGGAGCTTATCCGGTTGCCAGCCATTATCTTCCCTTACAAACAGGGAAGAATCTATTTCTTCATAATCGGTTACCATAGGGACTTCGCCGGTAGTCATCAGGTGCTCGCTTATCTGCACCGGCTGTGTTGTCAGGTTGAAGTGCGCTCCAAAAGTCTCTAGTTCCTGGCGCTGGAAGGGTATGCCGATATATCTATCCTTCTCACCCTTGCGGCGGCGGTACTTAGCTGCCCATATGTCAGGGTGACCGATTATCTCAACCTCTTTTCTCATCTTGTTGCGCAGTAGCTGGCGCAGGCCACCGGTGTGGTCATGATGTCCATGGCTCAAGACAATCTTGTCAATTCGGGTGAGGTCAATGCCTAAAATATCAGCATTGTGGCTGACAGAGATACCCTGCCCGGCATCCAGCAAGACATTCCCTTCTTCAGACTCCACCAGTACACTCAATCCCCATTCTGCCAGAAAGTTAACCATACCGGTGGTGTTTTCATTGAAGCCGGCAGTGTTTTCACTCAGGGTAGTAACCCGGAGCTTCATATCAGTCCCTCTTTCTAATTGATATTGATTATATGTTATATCTCTTGGTAGGGCAACTTCGTATTGATTTTGTCAGGGCTGCTGAGATGCTTGCCGGTTGTAATCTCTGGTCTTGTGGCGGAGCCTGGAGATGCCGAAAGAGGCAAAGAGGACGATTCCGCTGACCAGGATGATGGTTGCCCCGGAGGCTAAATCAAGCAAATAAGAGAGCCACAGCCCGCTGAAGGTGAGAACCCCGCCGACCAGGATAGCCAGAAGCATCATTTTCTTCAGGTTATGGGTGAACTGCCGGGCCAGGGCGGCGGGAATGGTGAGGAGCGCAATGACCAGAATGATGCCCACGACCCTGATGAGGACAACCACGGTCAACGCTATCAGGCACAGCAAGAGAAGGTAAAGGCGTTCCGTGGGAACCCCGAGCACGGTACTGAATTCCTCATCGAAGGAAATAAAAAGCAGTTCTTTGTAAAGCAGAGACACCACTGCAAGTATGACGACGTCCAGAATCAGCATAAGCCCCAGGTCAAAGGCGGGTACCATCAGGATATTGCCGAAGAGATAGCTGAAAAGGTCCGGGGCATAGCCGGGAGTCAGCCCGATGAAGATGATGCCCAATGCCATCCCCATTGCCCACAGGATGCCGATGCCGGTATCTTCAGGGAGTTTTGTCCTCTTGATTATCATGCCCATGCCCAGTGCCGAGGCGATGGTAAAGACCATGGCACCCAGTACCGGGTTTATGCTGAGGAAATAGCCCAGGCCGATACCGCCGAAGGAAGCATGGGCTATCCCGCCGCTGATGAAGACGACCTTCTTTATCACCACGTAGACGCCGACGACGCCGCAGGCGACGGCTGCCAGCAGTCCGGCAATGAGCGCATTCTGCATAAAGTCGTATTGGAGAGCTTCCAGCATTAATGCTCCTTCAGTACCCGGTGGGGAACAGTACCGTGAGCCAGAACCTGTATCGGGCAGTGGTAGGACTTTTCCATCTCCTCGGCGCTTATCTCTTTTGAGCCGTGGTAGAATAGCTGGTGATTGAGGCAGGCGATTTCGTCCACGAAGATGGAAACGGCACTGACATCGTGTGAGACCAGTACTATCGCCATGCTTTTCTTCAGTTTCTCCAGGAGTTCGTAGAACTCGGCCTGCATATTCGGGTCGATGCTGGCAGTGGGTTCGTCAAGAAGCAGCAGCCTGGGCCTGGTGGACAGCGCCCGGGCAATGAAAACCCGCTGCTGCTCTCCGCCGGACAATCGGCCTATCTGATGGTCTTTGTAGTCCAGCATCTCCACGGTCTTCAGGGCTTCGGTGGCTATCCTTCTGTCTTCATCGCCGTAGCCCCGGAGCAGTCCGGACCGGCCGTAACGCCCCATCAGCACCACATCGAAGACGCTTATCGGGAAGTCGTGGTCGAACAGGTTGTACTGGGAAATGTAGCCGATGAATTTGCGTCCCCTCTCGGGGGGCTGTCCCATTACTGAAACCCGGCCGCGGCCCGGCTTTATCAGTCCCAGGATAACTTTAAGCAGGGTGGTCTTGCCCCCGCCGTTGGGGCCGATTATGCCGAGGAAGTCCTTGGACTTGATGGACAGGTTTATGCCCTCCAGTATCGGGGTGCTGTCGTAGTGCACCCATACGTCATCCAGTCTTACTATCTCCTCTTTGGCTTTCATGTCCGCTCCTTTACTTTGATGCCGGGCTTTTGATAAGAAGTTTTATGGCGGTTGTTTTGTCTGGTTACTACCCACGGCGGCACTCTGGCTCTGGCTGCCGAATCATATCCCGGAATGTACGGTTTGATATCGATTACCGGTGTGCCATTGATGGCGTCAAGTCCTTTGACTTTGAGGATGTTGCCCCGCCGCCGGAGCAGCCTGACCGTGGTTTTTCCTATCGGGTTCGGTCGGTGTGGGGCCCGGCTGGCAAGAAGCCCGACCAGCGGAAGTCCCGGTTTGCCCATGGGCCTGACTTTGTTGGGTGCCTGGCCACCGGACTTATGCATCCAGTAGATGACTATAATATGGGAGAACTCGTCCAGATTGTCCAGGGCCTCGGTCAGGCTCTCGTCAATCATGATTTCGGAGATGACGTCCCGGCAGTCGCGCCTTGACGGCTGCTTGAGTTCGTTCTTGACGGTGCCGATTATTTTCAAGGTTGTGCTTAATTTAGCAGTCATTTTGCCGCCGTGTTTTAAACAGTTATAATAACATCTTCATCATAAATGAAAGGAGGCTGCTTTTCAATGCAGCCTCCTGGTTGGTGCCTGAAGCGCGGTTCTACTCCAGCGGAGTCAGGGTTAAAAGCTTTTTGGCAATCATGGGGTACTTGGCGATGAACAGCAGCTGGTCTTCCACAAGCGGTTTCTGTGATTCCACGTTGGCGTATCTTACCAGTTCCAGAATCTCATTGACCTCTTCCTTGCTTGAGAAGGAGACTTCCATCTTCCCCATCAAATGCCTGAAGCCGGATATGCCGCTGTACTGTCCGGCGATGATTTCCCTGCCGGTTTCGACGAATTTTGGCTTGCCCCTGCCCAGCTCTCTGAAGCTGTACAGCTCGTAGTTTTCCGGGTCTTTTAAAACACCGTCGGCGTGGATGCCGGAGGCATGGGCAAAGGCGTTGGCGCCGACTCCCGGCTGGTTTATTGGAATTGGCACGCCGAAGGCGTAGCTGGCAAATTCGGCTGTCTTTGACGCCTTTGATAAATTGATTGGCGCTCCCAGTTTATATTTCTCGGAGAAGCCTTTTGACTTGGTTATGGCCAGGATGACGGCTATCAGGTCGGCATTGCCGGCCCTCTCGCCGATTCCGTTGATGGTGGTGTTGATGTAGGCATCCTGCCCGCCGTCTATGGCGCCCTTGGCTCCGGCGATGGAGTTAGCTTCCGCCATCCCCAGGTCGCCGTGGCAATGAACCTCCAGAGGCAGGCCGACATTCTCCGCCAGCGCTCTGGTGGTCTCGTAAATGGTGAAGGGATTGTCATAGCCGAGGGTATCGCAGTATCTGAGCCTGTCTGCTCCGTGCTCCTTGGCGGCCAGGCCGAATTTAATCAGGAACTCCAGGTCAGTCCTGGAGGCATCCTCGGCGTTGACTCCCACGGTCTCGGCACCGAAAGCCCGGGCGTAATCCACTGCCCGCACCATATCGTTTATGATGTCGTCCCTTGTTTTCTTCCCCTGGAACTTGCCCCTAATCATCTGGTCTGATGTTGATATTGAGAGGTTGAGGTGTTTGATGCCCGGCACCAGCTTGAAGGTCAGCTCTACATCGCTGACAAGGGCACGTATCCATCCCTGCAGGTGGATGGGTTTCAGGACTCCCGTCTCAGCCAGTTCCAGATTTGCCTGCAGGTAGAGGGTCTCGTGTCTGGTGGTGGGGAAACCGAACTCGGACTGAAATATGCCCATCTCATTCAGGTAGACATTGATTAAAGTTTTTTCCAGCTTGGACAGTCCGAGCTTGGCGGTCTGCACTCCGTCTCGATTGGTCACGTCGATAATATAAATTTTGCCCATTTAGCTCCTTTCCCGCAGGATATAGTAAAGAATGCTCGGTTATAGGCATGTTATTCGAAGCATTGCCTCATCATAACATACATATATCGTAAAAGCAAATCCCTTTGTTTCTGGTTTGACACTCATGAAGAGGGATGATAGATTATGAGTTAAGACAACTTCCAGACCGGGCATTTGGAAATTCGAACTACAGCTTTCGCACTGCTTTAGATAAGTTATGAACGTCGGCGTTTGCAGAATCGACCTCCGTATACCGGAAAATTCATCCCTGAAGGGTAAACGGCAGGTATTAAAGTCCATCACCAGCCGGGTCAGGAACAGGTTTAACGTCTCGGTTGCTGAAATCGGCAACAATGACCGGTGGCAGTTAGCTACCGTAGGAATCTGCTGCGTCAGTAATGATAGGCGGTATACGAACGAGGTCCTGTCCAGGGTGGTTGACTTTATCGTGCAAAGTCGTTTTGAGGTAGAGGTGCTCGATTATGAGATTGAGATTCTACCTGTCTGGTGAAGGGCTGTAGTGGACACCCTGGCTTTTCTCAACCACCTCAGGGCTCAGCCCGGCTACGCCGGTCAGATTGCCCATATTGAACATATTCCATCCCGCCAGGCGACCTGTGCCGAGCTGGATGAACCTTTGCCTCCCGAACTTCAGGGCTGCCTCGGCAAGCGCGGTTTGTTGCCCCTTTATACTCACCAGGCGGAGGCGGTGAACGGAGTCCGCCGGGGAAAGAATGTCATGGTGGCAACTTCGAGCGCCAGCGGGAAGACCCTGTGTTATAACATCCCGGTGCTGGAAGCGATTTTGTCCGACAGGAGAAGTCGGGCTCTTTACCTCTTCCCGACCAAAGCCCTGGCTCAGGACCAGCTGCGGGGTCTGCGCGAACTGTTTTGCCCCGGTCTGCTGCCGGCAGATGAGGTGACCACTTTTGATGGCGATACGCCGCAGGCAGAGCGGGCTGAGATAAAGAAACAGTCCAGAATAGTGCTTACCAATCCGGACATGCTGCACCTGGGCATACTGCCCAATCACCAGTCCTGGTTGAGGCTGCTGCGTCATTTGCGTTACGTAATCGTGGACGAAGCACATATCTATCGCGGTGTCTTCGGTTCTCACGTGGCGGGCGTGCTCCGCCGCCTGCGCCGCCTGTGCGACCTTTATGGTTCGTCCCCGCAGTTTATCTGCTGTTCGGCGACCATTGCCAATCCCGGGGAACATGCGGAGAGGCTGACGGGTCTGCCTTTCGAGGTGGTTGATGGTGACGGCTCGCCTCACGGCAGCAAGGACTTCGTTTTCTGGAACCCCCCGGTCGTTGACAGGGCTAAAAGCGTCAGGCGCAGCGCCAACAGCGAAGCGACCAATCTGTTTACCGAACTGGTGAGCAGCAATATCCGCACGCTGACTTTTGCCCGCACCCGGCGCCTGACCGAGCTTATCTACATTTACTCGAAACGGCGAATGGCGGAGACGGGCGGTGTCATCCCGGAGCGGATTAAACCTTACCGGGCCGGTTATCTGCCCCGGGAGCGGCGGCAGATAGAGCGGGAACTCTTCGGCGGCGAGCTTACCGGCGTGGTGGCGACCAATGCCCTGGAGCTGGGCATAGATATCGGTAACCTGGAGGCTACGGTGCTTGCTGGCTACCCGGGCAGCATCTCCAGCGCCTGGCAGCAGGCGGGAAGAAGCGGCCGGAGTCAGGGCGAATCCCTGAGCTTTTTAATCGCTCTGGACAGTCCTCTGGACCAGTATTTTATGCGTCATCCGGAGGATTTTTTCCAGAAAAGTTTTGAGAACGCCCTGGTTAACCCCGGTAACCCCTATATTTTGAGAGCCCACCTGCTCTGCGCCGCCTGGGAACGCCCTCTGGATGCCCGGGATGAGGAAATCTTCGGCGCTGCCCTGATTCAGGAAAGGGGGGTGCTGGAAGAGCAGGGCATGCTCAAAGAACGCAACAGGAAGTGGTTTATTTCACCCTCCCTCACCTATCCGGCCCAGGCAATCAATATCCGGTCTACCACCGGTCAGAACTTCGCCGTTATGGATACCTCGACCGACTCGCTGCTGGAGACCGTGGAGGCCAGTGTCGCCCTGTTTCAGATACATCCCGGCGCCGTCTATCTTCACCAGGGGGAGTCCTATCTGGTCACCAGCCTGGACCTGACCAACCATGTTGCCTGTGCCGTGCCGACCACAGTCGCCTATTACACCCAGACCAAAGAAATCACCGATTTGCACATCATGAAGGTAAGCCGCGGCAAGAGCCTGGGGCGGGTAAAAGTGTACCTGGGTGAAGTGGAGGTCACCACGGCTGTAATCGGCTTCAAAAAGAAAGCGCAGTTTACCGAAGAAGTGATTGGAGAAGAGCCTCTTGACCTGCCGCCCCAGCGCTTCCTGACGGTTGCCGTCTGGTTCGACCTGTTGCCCGGGGCTGAAGCTCAGGCGGCTGAGTTCCAGCTTGATTTTGCCGGGGGGCTGCACGCGATGGAGCACGCGGCTATCGGCATCCTCCCTTTGTTTGCCCTCTGTGACCGCAATGATATTGGCGGAGTATCCACTCCCCTCCACCCCGATACCGGCAGAGCCCAGGTGTTCATTTATGATGCCTATCCCGGCGGCATCGGCATTGCGGAGAATGGTTTTGACATGATGGCCGAATTGTGGCAAGCTACAATCAGGACGATTGAGGAATGTCCCTGTCAGGACGGCTGCCCGAGCTGCATACAGTCGCCCAAATGCGGCAACAATAACAAGCCGCTGGACAAAAAGGCAGCCCTGATTTTATTGGAAGGGTTGCTTGAGACGGGCAATCTTGGAAAGTAACTTTTCTGGAATTTAGAGGGATGGAGCCCTCTTTAGTTGGGAAATCAGGGGGGAGAGCAGATAGATATCAAACAGGCCCTGAAGCGCACCCACGATACCTGGTTCAAGCGGGCAATGCACCTCTTTGACCGGGCATCGGTCGGGAGTGAGGTGTGGGACGAGCTGGAAGAGCTGCTTGTTTCGGCGGATGTCGGCGTTGGCACTGCGGGAAAACTTATCCAGGGAGTAAAGCGCCGGGCGGAGGAGAAGAAGATTGCTGACGGCGCGCGGGTACGCGCCGCTTTGAAAGCGGAGATGGTCGATATATTGAAGCTTTCTCCTCATGAAGTACCTGAAGGCTTCTCCCCGCCCCGGGTTATACTGGTAGTGGGGGTCAACGGCAGTGGCAAGACGACGTCAATTGCCAAGCTCGCCCATAATTTGAAGGGAAAGGGACAGAAGGTTCTCCTGGTGGCGGCGGATACTTTCCGGGCGGCGGCTATTGACCAGCTCAAACGCTGGGGGGAAAGGGTGGGAACGGATGTTATTGCTCACCAGCCGGGCGCCGATTCTGGAGCTGTGGTCTTTGATGCGCTGCAGGCTGCGCGCAGTCGGCAGATTGAGGGTGTGATTATAGATACGGCGGGGAGGCTACACACCAAGTTCAATCTGATGGAGGAACTGAAGAAGATTAAGCGTGTTTCGGCCAAGATGGATGCCGCAGCCCCGCATGAGGTAATCCTCGTACTTGACGCCACTACGGGACAGAATGGCCTGACCCAGGCAAGGCATTTCGCCGATGCCGTGGGTGTGACCGGTATCTTTCTGGCGAAACTGGATGGCACGGCCAGGGGGGGCATTGTGCTGGCTATCTGCAATGAGCTGAAAATCCCGATCCAGTTTGTCGGCACTGGCGAGCGGCTGGAAGACATGGCGACTTTTGATGCGGAGGACTTTGTGGAAGCGCTTTGCTCCTGATTTGTTGGAGGGAAGATGATTATCATAGGTGTAGACCCGGTAGCTTTCACCATAGGTGCCATTGAGGTCAGGTGGTACGGCATTATGATTGCCCTGGGCATCGCCGTGCTTATCTTGTGGACTGTCATGCAGGTCAGGAAAGGGGCCCGCATTTCCTATGACACCGTTTTCACCGCGGCGCTGGTGGGTATCCCCTCCGGCATAGTATTATCCAGAGTGCTTCATGTTATCGATATGTGGGGCTATTACAGCCAGAACCCGGGGGAGATTATCGGCGGTGGCGGTCTGACTGCCTATGGAGCGGTGCTGGGGGCTACCCTGGGCATCTGGATTTACAGCCGTTTCAGCCGGTTCCAGTTCGGCTACTTTGCCGATACGGTGGCGCCGGGTATAGTTCTGGCCCAGACTCTGGGCAGGGTGGGCTGCACCATAAATGGCTGCTGTTATGGCGTGGAGACTGCTCTGCCCTGGGGGATAACCTATACCTCTCCCAACAGCCTCTGTCCCGTAGGGTTGACGTCACATCCCACCACGGTCTATGAAATAATATGGCTTTTAATCGTTTTTGGCATGTTGCTCGGCTTGAAAGGGCGGATAAAGCCCGATGGGTCGTTGTTTCTCATTTACCTCGGACTGTACTCCGCATGGCGGCTCGGTGGTGACTTCCTGCGCGAGGGTACATCTTTTCTTCTGGGTCTGCACCAGGCTCAGGTAATCGCCATAATCGTCCTGGCGGTTGTCATTCCGCTGCTTGTCTTGAGGACGCGGTGGATGAAAGCCGGGGATAGGGCTGCGCCGTAATCAGGCTTGCCCGCCCGCGGGTGCTGGTGTTAGGCTGCCGTGCAGATGATGTAATAGGGTCGACACTCTCAAGCCTCTGCGGGGACTTTGAGCTAGAATTGAGCCTGTGATGCATTTAAAGGAAAAACCACCGGGGATATTCTACGGGTGGTGGGTTGTTGTTGCCTCTTTTTTTATTGCGGTATATACGGGTGGAGTCGTCTTTTTTGGCTTTACCGCTATCTTCGAACCAATTGCTCATGAATTTGGCTGGGAGTACGCGCAGGTATCGGTAGCAGCCTCACTGCGCGGTCTGGAGATGGGCTTCCTGGCGCCGGTGGTTGGCATCCTGGTTGACCGCCTGGGGCCCCGAAGGTTGATAGTGGGAGGGGTATTTATCGTCGCCCTGGGGCTGTTCCTGCTCAGCCGGACTTCTTCTCTGGCGATGTTCTACCTGGCCTTCGGGGTGATGTCCATCGGGGTGAGCGCTTCCACCAGCACCGTGCTGATGGCGGCGGTGGCCAACTGGTTTCGCCGGCGGGTGGGCGTGGCTACGGGCGTAGCGGCCAGTGGCTTCGGCTTTGGCGGTATCCTGATTCCGGTAATAGTCAGGCTCATTCACGTGTATGACTGGCGCACGACGATGGTTATCCTTGCCGCAGGCATACTGGCCGTGGGCCTGCCGCTTTCCTTGCTGATACGGCACCGTCCCGAGCAGTATGGCTACCTTCCCGACGGCGATACAGGTGATGCGGTGGCAGAGGATAAAATCCGGTTATCAGCGCAGGTAAAAGGGGGAAGCAAGGGCATATCCAGCGTGCTGAAGAGCCGGGTCTTCTGGCACATATCCATGACGCTGACGGTCCAGATGACGGTGGTGATGGCCGTAATCACTCATGTTATGCCTTACCTTACCAGCGTCAATATTGGCAGGAGTGTTTCTGGCGTGGTGGCTATGGCTATCCCCCTGGTGAGCATTGCCGGGCGCCTCAGTGTCGGCTGGCTGGGGGACAAGTTTGATAAACGGTGGGTGACGGCGAGCGCCTTTGTCCTGATGATTCTGGGTTTGATCTGTTTTGAATACGCCTCCGCCGGGCGCTCCTGGCTGCTGGTACCTTTTCTTATTTTTTTCGGCATCAGTTTCGGGGGTAACGTTCCAATGCGGGTGGCTCTGCTGATGGAGTATTTTGGCAGGCGCAACTTCGGGACTATTCTCGGGTTTGCCCTGGGTATAATAGCTCTGGTAAGCATGGTAGGACCACCTCTGGCTGGCTGGGTGTTTGATACTTGGGGAAGTTACCGGGGTACCTGGCTGGCATTTGTCGGGCTTTCCCTCATAGGCACCGCCATCATGGTGACCACGCCTCCTGCCAGTACCTCAGAGCAGCCCTGATGCGCGGTATGCGGCGCTGGCTCTAGAGCCTGTCCTTTAGATTCTTGCGGAGAAAGACGTGACGCCAGTTGCCCCCGCTTGTGCGCATTTCTTTTATTCTGGGGATATACTTGATTGCGGGGAGCAGCAGAATAATCACGGAGAAGGCTATCAGTTCCGGTGAGTGATATTTCAGCCAGGCGACGAAGGGAAAACTGAGAAAGGCGAGGCTGTAGCTGAGGGTGGGATACCGCGTTAGCAGGAGACTGATCCCGAAAAGAGCCGCATAAAAAGGAACGCCCCAGGGTATGAGAAAGGCGAGAATGCCAATGCAGGCGGCTCCTCCTCTCCCGCCGCGAAACTTGAGAAACACGGGGAAACCATGCCCCATGATAACCGCCAGCCCGGCGCCCAGCTGGGCTACCAGCGGCACGCCCAGCCAGCGAGCCAGGGCAACCGCACCTGCCCCTTTGCCTATGTCCACGGCCAGAACCAGGAGCCCTTCCACGAAGCCCACTTTGTAAAAGACGTTCATGGCACCCACGTTCCGGCTGCCTATTTCACTAATGTCCACCCCTTTTCTCAGGCGGCCCGCCAGGTAAGCTGACGGGAAGGAGCCGATTAGGTAGGCGCTTATGATGGCGATGGCTATCAATAGTATCTGGTTTTCCATGTTCTGAAACGTCCCCGAAAATATTCTACCGGGCTGGAGCGAAGTCCAGAACGTTGAGACGGAGTTTCTCCATCCCGCCCCACTGGTCTATCTCCAGATTATAGACGATATCCATCGGTGAGGCTACTTCTGCCCGGTAGCTGCCCAGTCTGAAGGCAACTCCGTCCCACACGCAGCCAGCCTGCCTCAACTTCAACCTCAGGTGGTCTCCATTATTACCCATCTGGCGACAATTTACAATCTCTACCCTGCGGCTGAGGAAGGTGGGCACCGGGTTACCCCGGCCGAACGGGGCTAATTGCTGGGTTGTCTGGAAGGTATCCCCACCGATTTCGGCCAGGGTGACCTCGGCATCAATGTCAAGGTAGGGGCGGAGGTCTGCCCCGGCTATCTCGGCGGCGGCTAACTGCAGAAGCCCTGCCTGCAGGCGGGGCAGGTTTTTGGTCGGCAGGGTGAAACCGGCTGCCTGAGAATGCCCCCCGAACTGGGAAAGGAGGTGGCGGCACTGGTTCAGAGCAGCGGTAATGTTGAACTCGGGGATGCTGCGGCAGCTGCCGCTGCTTGCCTTGGCGCCGGTTCTGACCACAATGGCAGGGCGGTAAAATTCCTCTGTCAGCTTGCTGGCTACCAGACCGGCGATGCCGAGAGGGTAATCACTGCCACTGGCGAACAGGAGCGGTGAAATCCCCTGTGCCAGGATTTGCTCTCTGGCTTGAGCCAGAGTGGTTGCGGTTATGCGTTGTCGTTCCGTATTTTTCTGGTCGAGCCATGTGGCCAGATGGCGGGCTTCCTGCGGCGAATCCGTCGTGAGCAGTTTGTAGCTGCTCATAGCATGTTCCAGCCTGCCCGCGGCATTCAGGCGCGGGGCTATGGTCCAGGAGATATTTTCGGCGCTGATACTTCCCGGGTTCAGTCCGGTCTGCATTATCATTTCCCTGATGCCGAGGCGTGGAGCCGCATTGATTAGCTTCAACCCTTCTTTAACCAGATAGCGGTTCTCCCCGAGCAGGGGTGATATATCGGCAACGGTGCCAAGGGCGGCCAGGTCCATCAGTCTCTCCGCTTCTTTTTCCTTGCCGATGCTCTGGAACAAGCCCTGGAGCAGCTTCAGCGCCACGCCGGCGCCGGTCAGTTCCGAGAACGGATATTTTGAACCGGTCAGCTTGGGGTTGACCGTGGCAATGGCGGGTGGAAGCTCGGGCAGGGGAGTGTGATGGTCGGTAATGATGATATCAAGCCCCATCCTGCGCGCCTTCTTGACCTCGGCCAGGCCGGTGATGCCGCAGTCAGCGGTGATAACCAGCCCGACTCCCCGCTGGCGCAGGCTTTCCAGGGCAGCCTTTTTCAGCCCGTAACCTTCAGTCAGGCGGTGCGGTATGTAAGGGATGGCTTTGCCACCGAGGAGGGACAAACCCTGCACGAGGAGGGCGGTGGCGCTGATGCCGTCGGCATCGAAGTCCCCGTAGACGGCGATTTTTTCCCCGCAGAGTAATGCCCGGTAGGTTCTGGCGACGGCCTGGTGCATATCGGGCAGCAGAAAGGGGTCGCCGGTGAGCCTGGCATCGCCGGCAACGAAGGACCGGAACTGTGACGGTTCGGTCAGACCACGGTTGTACAGTATCTGTACGAATAGCCGGGGAAGGCTTGAGTGTTCAGCCAGATGTTCATCCGGAACCGGTGGCAGCAGATTCCAGCGACAATGGTTCAAGCTTACGCCTCAGAAAAACGTCGGAAAACCAGGACCGAATTGTGTCCCCCGAAGCCGAAGGAATTGGAAAGGGCGGTGGTCACTTTAGCCGGGCGGGCAACATTGGGCACGTAGTCTAAATTGCATTCAGGGTCCGGATGAGTGAGGTTGATGGTCGGAGGTATTATACCGTGCTGGATGGTCAGAATGCAGATTGCTGCCTCCGCCGCTCCGGCGCATCCTATCATGTGTCCTGTCATTGACTTGGTGGAACTTATCGGGATGCGGTAGGCGTAATCACCGAAGACGCTCTTTATTGCCCTGGTCTCCGTGACGTCGTTCAGCGGGGTGGAAGTACCGTGGGCATTGATGTAGTCGATTTCGGTGGGGGCAAGTCCGGCATTTTGCAGGGCTATCTGCATTGCTTTGGCAGCGCCCTCACCGTTTTCAATCGGCTGGGTAATATGGTAGGAGTCGGCGGTGGCTCCATACGCCACGATTTCCGCCAGAATGTTGGCGTCCCTCCTCCGGGCGTGCTCGAGGTTTTCGATGATGAGGACGCTGGCCCCTTCACTGATGACGAAACCATCACGCTCGGCGTCAAAGGGGCGGGAGGCCTTTTGTGGCTCGTCGTTTCGTGCGGAAATGGCCTTCATGGAGTTGAAAGCGGTAACCCCAAGGGGGTTTATTATCGACTCTGTGCCCCCGCTTATCATTATCTGGGCAGCCCCGTGCCTGATGAGCTCATAGGCAGCCCCGATGGCGTCCGAACCGCTGGAACAGGCTGACGTGGTGCAGAGATTTGGCCCTTTAACCCCCAGCACGATTGATATCTGGGCGGCGGCAATGTCAGCTATCATCATCGGTATCAGGAACGGGCTTACCCTGTCCGGTCCCTTTTCCACCAGTATCTTGGCTTGCTCAAATAAGGTGGTCAGCCCTCCGATACCGCTGCCCACCATGACGCCGATTTCATGGTGGTTGCTGGAATCAATTTTTAGTCCGGAATTTGCTATCGCCTGTTGACTGGCGGCCACCGCAAGCTGGGCAAAGCGGTCCATGCGGCGGGCTTCCCTGCGTTCAATGTAATCGGTGGGCACGAACCCCTTTACTTCACCGGCGATTTTGGTTTCCATGGACTCGGGGTCGAATAAGGTAATATAGTCAATGCCGGACTTGCCGGCAACAAGGCCTTCCCAGGTGGTGGAGACATCCAGGCCGAGGGGGGTAAGCATACCCGTACCGGTAACTACGACTCTATTAGCGGAATTATTAATCTGATTTTCCTCCTGATGGACAGTGTTTTGTGGGTTCGAGTAATTTTTTACCATAATTCCGGACCATTTGCAAGTGCGTTTTCAACTTTACCCGACTGTAATGTGAGCGGCGGAAGATGATAAAATAAGACATGTTGCGGAAAGTACCATCCCTCACAGCACGTGGACAGGAGGTATCAGGTGAATAAGGTGCCAAGGGTTGCCCTGGATAACCTGGGCTGCAAGCTGAATCAGGCGGAGACAGAGCTCCTGTCCGAGCAATTGGACGAAGCAGGGTATAAGCTGGTGTCGTCTGCGGATAAGGCTGACGTCTATATCCTGAATACCTGTACGGTTACCCACATTGCTGACCGCAAGTCCCGTCAGCTGCTCCGCCGGGTCCACCGGCAAAACCCGGGGGCAAAGCTGGTGGCTGTTGGCTGCTATGCGGAACGGCTGCCCCGGGAGCTGGCCCGGATAGATGGAGTTGAGCTTGTCCTGGGCAATGAGGACAAGCTCTGTCTGGCGCGGCACCTGAAAGATTCCATATATCCGGACAGTCCGGTCTCTGCCCGGCGGGATGCAGCCCGTCACCGCGGCGACTGGCTGCGAACCCGTGCTTTCATCAAGATTCAGGATGGCTGTAACAGTTTTTGCACCTACTGTATCGTGCCTCTGGTCAGGGGCAGGGAGAAAAGCGCGCCCGCTGCCCGGGTGATTGCCGAAGTCAGGCAGCGGGTAGCTGGAGGCTGCAAAGAGGTAGTGCTGACCGGGACTGAAGTTGGCACCTATGAGAGTGACGGGTTCAATCTGAAAAGGTTGCTGGAGAGGATATTGAGCGAGACCGAGATAACCAGGCTGAGGTTATCTTCTCTGCAGCCGCAGGAAATTTCCGCCGGGCTTGTCGGACTCTGGCGCGACCAGCGGCTGTGCCCGCATTTTCATCTGTCCCTCCAGAGCGGCAGCGAAGGGGTGCTTCGCCGGATGAAGCGCCGTTATAAAACTGCGGACTACCGGCGTGCCGTCTCGCTGATTCGGAACGTTGTGCCGGATGCGGCCATTACCACCGATGTTATCGTCGGCTTTCCGGGGGAAACTGAGGCGGAGTTCCAGGAGAGTTATGACTTTTGCCGGCAGGCCGGGTTTGCCCGCATTCATGTCTTTGCCTATTCACCGCGCCAGGGAACGGAGGCCGTCCGGATGCCGCAGCAGGTAGATGACGGGACCAAAAAGGAACGGACTCAAAAGATGCTGGCTTTAGCCGAGGAAAGTGCCCGCCGCTTCCGGCAGAAGTTTCTCGGCAGAAGAATGCCCGTGTTGTGGGAAAAGCAGGCTGCCGGCATCTGGTCCGGGCTTACCGGCAACTATATCAGGGTTTATACTGAGAGCAATGAGGATTTGACCAATAAACTTTTGCCGGTCAGGCTGAAGGATGTTTTCAGGGACGGGGTGCGGGGAGATATTTAAGCGTCTGGCTCACTCCTCTTCCAGGGCCTGTGTCAGCACCTCTTTCATGTGTTTGCCCGGCATCAGAAAATCTTCTTCGGAGCCCGCCGGTCTGATGATTCCCATCTTTTCCAGCAGCGCGTAGAAGTTTACTGCCCAGCCGATGCCGAATACCTCAGGAGTAAGAATCCGCCTTTCATAAGGGTTCCAGTAGCTTTCCTTGAATTTTTCCAGGGTGGGCAGCCGGAAGTCGTACGGTATGAAGCCGATAACTTTGCCGTGCCACTTTCTTTCTTCCCGGGGTTTCTCCAGTTCCTGGCACACCGCAACCATGGCAAGGGTGATTGCGGTAGCCTGAAGTATTCTGATGGGCCATTTACTCTTCATGGCAGCTCCTTTGTGTTTTTAATGATGTCTATCCCCAGTACCACCGAGGTCTCAATCTGCCGCTGCGGGATGTCCCAGTAGGTCTTGAGCAATTCATCTTTGTCCGGTTGCAGGCGGAAGCCGTGTTTCCGGTAGAAAGCGATTGCCCCGCGGGCATCAGCCCAGGTTCCCACCAGCAGACGGGGCGTGGTAGCCAGGCTTTTAAGGTAGTTTAAGAGCTCGCTGCTTATTCCCCGCCTTTGCCATTGAGGCAGCACATAGGCATGGCGGATGAGGGTAACATCTTTAACCGGCTCAAACCCCATTACGCCGACGAGTTTTCCTTCTGTCTCCCAGCCGAAGAAGGTCATTCGCTTCGTTTCCTTCTCCAGTTCCGCCATTGACATATAAGGCCGGTGATAGCGGTCAGCCGGTATAACTCCCTCGTAGGCTCTGGCTGCCTCGTTGATGATGCGGTATATTCTCCGGGCATCGGTAGCTTCACATTTGCGTATCATAAAGCACCACCTGAATTATACCATAGCGGGTCATTTGATGAGAGGGTTTCAGGACGGAGGGGGTGGATAAACGAGCGTATTTTATGTTAGACTGGGGAGTCAAAATATTTTGAATCCGGGTATTGAAAATCGCTGATTGTTTAATTTTTTGCAGGGCAGGTTAATAAAAGGGGTATCAGCCCCTTTTGGTTTATAAGTTCTGGGACTGCAACTGATAATAAAGGTGAATCCAGCGTCAGATGAATCGGGGGGAATATAGATGACGGAACATGTTGAGCTTAAGAAATGGGTTGAAGAATGCGCCGCGCTCTGCCAGCCGGATAGGATTGTCTGGTGTGACGGTTCGGATGAGGAGAGGGAGCGTCTGGAGGGAGAGGCTTTCGCCACCGGCGAGCTAATTCAGCTTAATCAGGAAAAGCTCCCCGGATGTGTTTATCATCGTACCTCGGTCGATGATGTTGCCCGCACAGAGCACCTGACCTTTATCTGCACCAGCCGTAGAGAGGATGCCGGCCCGACCAACAACTGGATGAGTCCTGCGGAGGGCTATGAAAGGGCGGGGGCTATTTTTCGGGGTTCTATGAGAGGGCGCACCATGTATGTCATCCCGTTTTCCATGGGGCCCGCTGATTCACCCTTCAGCAAGATTGGCGTTGAAATCACCGATAGCATCTATGTCGTCCTGAACATGCGTATCATGACCCGCATGGGAAAGCCGGTGCTTGATGCATTGCGTACTGACGGTGATTTCACCAGATGTTTGCATGGCAAGGCGGAGCGGGATATAAAGAAACGTCTTATTCTTCAGTTCCCGGAGGACAACACCATCTGGAGTGTGGGCAGTGGCTACGGCGGGAACGTCCTGCTGGGGAAGAAATGTCTCTCCCTCCGTATCGCCAGCTACCTGGGCCGTCATGAGGGCTGGATGGCGGAACATATGCTCATTACGGGCATTCAGGACCCGCAGGGTAAGATAACGTACATCGCTGGAGCCTTTCCCAGTGCCTGCGGCAAGACCAATCTGGCTATGCTGGTGCCCCCCGAGGCGCTCAAGAAGAAGGGGTACAGGATATTTACCATCGGCGATGATATTGCCTGGATGCGGATTAAAGAGGACGGGCGGCTCTGGGCGATTAACCCCGAGACCGGTTTCTTCGGCGTAGCTCCCGGTACCAACTGGAAGACGAACCCGAACGCCATGGCTACCATCCAGAAGAATACCATCTATACCAACGTTCTCCTCAGGCCGGATGGGACCGTCTGGTGGGAAGACGGCGAAGGGGAACCACCGCCTGAAGGGGTGGACTGGAAAGGTAATTACTGGAGACCGGGTATCACTGATGAAGACGGTGAAGCCATCACCGGAGCCCATCCGAACAGCCGTTTTACCGCCCCCACGGCGCAGTGCCCCTGCATTGACCCCAGATGGGAAGACCCCGGGGGTGTACCGATTTCAGCGTTTATTTTCGGGGGCCGCCGGGCCCGTCTGGCGCCCCTGGTATACCAGTCTTTTAACTGGCAGCACGGCGTCTTTGTTGCCGCCACCATGGCATCGGAGCGCACGGCTGCCCAGGTTGGTAAATTTGGCGAGGTTCGGCGTGACCCGATGGCGATGCTGCCATTCTGTGGTTACAATATGGGCGACTATTTTGGTCACTGGCTCGAGATGGGTAAACGGCTGACCAATCCGCCCAAAATCTTTCACGTTAACTGGTTCCGTACCGGTGAGGACGGCAAGTTTATCTGGCCCGGATTTGGCGAGAATCTCCGGGTGCTGGACTGGATAGTCAGGCGGTGCTGTGATGATGCCGATGCCAGGGAGACGCCAATCGGTTACATGCCGACTACTGATGCGCTCGATATGGATGGGCTTGCTTTGCAGTCCGGGATAATGGAAAACCTGTTTTCTATTGACGCGGCTGAATGGGCGGGCGAAATGAAAAGGATTGAGGAGTTTTTTACCAGGTTCGGCGACAGATTTCCCGATGAGATGTGGCATGAATACCGGGCGTTGAAACGACGTTTCGGAATTAGTTAGCCTGGCTCCTCGGCCCTGAAGCGGTGCCCCGGTGCTGCCGGGATACGGTACCGCTGGGTTTAACTGGTAAGCTATACCTTTTTCCGCTTTTCGTCCAGAGCGTTCAGCAGCTGGTCAAGGGAATCGGCAAAGGCTTTCACGCCATCTTCTTGCAGCTGCTCCGTGATGGTATCCAGGTTTATGCCCGTTTTTTTGAGGCTGTCAAGCACCTGTTCCGCTTCTTCTACTTTCTCGTCTAGCGTCCGCCGTGCCTGTCCGTGCTCGCGGAATGCTTCGAGCGTTTCCAGCGGAAGCGTGTTCACCGTATCCGGTCCAATAAGTCCATCTACGTAGAGGGTATCGGGATAGGCGGGGTTTTTGGTGCTGGTGCTGCCCCAGAGAACGCGCTGGACACGGGCGCCGCGCCGGCGCTGGTCAGCGAATTCTTCCCCGGAAACCAGTTCCCGGAAGCGGCGGTAGACCAGCTTTGAATTGGCGATAGCTGCTTTGCCCCGAAGGGATAGTGCCTCTTCAGTGCCTATTTTTTCCAGTTCCCTGTCCACGTATGTATCAACCCGGCTCACGAAGAAGGAAGCCACCGAGGCTATCTGCTGCGGGTTGGAGTTCTGCTTGAGGCCCCGGATGTAGGCGTGAGAAACATCTTCGTAGTGCTTCATGGAGAACATCAGGGTTATATTGATGTTAAGCCCTTCTGCAGTAAGCCTCTCTATGGCTGGTATGCCCGGTGGTGTTGACGGGACTTTTATCATCAGGTTGGGCCGTCCAACCAGTTGCCACAGGCGCCTTGCCTCGTTAATGGTGGCTCCCGTATCGTAAGCTAGCTGAGCCGGCGGCTCAAGGCTTACCAGCCCGTCAATGCCGCTGGTCTCTTCGTATACGGGGCGCAGGATGTCCGCCGCCATCTGAATATCCTCGACGACGAGGCGGTCATAGAGGGTTCTGGTATCAATGTCAGGGTCGGAGTTAAGTATGTCCCTTACTGGCTTATCGTAATCGGTGCCTCTGGTTAGCGCTTTGTGAAAGATGGTGGGGTTGCTGGTCATGCCGCAGAGCCCGTCTTCCACCAGCTTTTTGAGCTGCCCGCTGGTGATAAGGCTCCGACTGATAAAGTCAAGCCATATTGATTGACCGAGGCGCCGGGCATCTTGGAGAGGGTTTGTCATTTTCTGTCTCCTTTTCATTTTCTTAAATCTGGCATAGCAGGTCAGGAAACCCGTTGGCGGGTGCGAGAGCTACTTTGCCGGTCATAAGGCGTGTGTACTTGTTTCATAATCTGGTTCCGGCAGCATGTCAGTAACGTCTTTGTCATCCTGAGTTAGCACTGTTGCCATCATTGCCACCCGGCGCATTGCCAAAATATACTTTCGTGTGGGGCCACGGAATTTCGATGCCGACCTCGTCGAAGCGGTCCTTCAGCCGTTTACGGAGTTCCCCCATCAGCCCCCATTGTGTTATCGGTTTCGTATCGGCCAGTATCTTAATTTCAACACCATGGTCGCCTAAATTATTAACACGCACAGCTGACGGAGCTGTCAGCAGGTTCTTCCCCCACTCAGGGTCTTCCTTCATGCCCTGACCAATCTCGTTAATGACGCTGATTACATTGTCCAGGTTTTCTTTGTAGGCTACCGTTATGTCCAGGTTTACACGGGACCAGCCACGAGTCATATTGCTGGCCTGCTCTACTCTGCTGTTAGGGAAAATATGCATTGTACCATTGAGGTCTCGAAGTATTGTCCGCCTCAGCGTAATTTTTTCCACCAAGCCACCTGTGCCCTGGATTATCGCGACTTCTCCTTCACGGTACCAGTCTTCCATGATAATGAAGAATCCGTGAAGATAATCCCGGATGATATTCTGTGCCGCAAAGCCAAGCGCCAGAGATGCCACACCAATGCCGGCCAGTAATGGTGCAATATCTACACCTAGCTGGCTCAATATCATTGCCAGTGTGAAAACCCAGAGGAGTACGGTAAAAACCTGGATTATTATCCCGGAGAGCGTTTTTGAGCGAACAGCTAACTGTTCCTTTGTTTCTCTACGTAGCCTGGGCATTCTTGCCCGTATGAGCTTTGGTATCGCCAGTCGAATAACCATGCTTAGAATGACGGCTACAAGAATAATGATTGCTACCTGAATCGCGCCGTTAACAAGTGCTGATAGACCAAAATTGAAATCAAAAGCTGGCATGATAATCCTCCTTTACTGCGATTTGGTTGATAGAGAATAGCTTATAACTCCTTGAGGTTCAAGTCAATAGGGTAGAGTGGAGAGGGTAAACCAACCTGCAAGCAGGTCTGTTCACAGAAGGCCACGGGGAGTGCGCAGGCAGCGGCGTCTGTGAGCGCTGCCACAAGGCGATACTGGATGAGTTTTACCCGGTGCCCTTCCGGAAGAAGATATACCTATCGGTATGTTCTTCTGGAGGCGGGGCACCGGGCCGAGGGCCTTTATCTGGCGGCTACTTCTCTGGGGCTGGGAGCATGTGCTATTGACGCCTTTTTCGATGATGAGGTAAACCGACTGGTGGAGGTTGACGGAAAAGGGGAAGCGGTAGTCTATCTGGTCAGCATCGGGAGTCGCCCAAAGCACCAGTCTCGCCGGCCACAGCACCAGCGAAAGGGCCTGCCGTTAATATTGCACATTTATCCCGATGAACTTATTTACTTAAGTTCACCACACGCTGTTCCGGCTATTCGAGGCCTCTCCTGAGCCACGCGGCTACGGATGACAGAATGAGGCTTGCAACGCCGATTGAAGGATGGAGTACCACTGCTGAGCCAGAGACAGTGGCACCAGCCCCACTCATGATACAGAGTACGATTCCCCCCAAAATCCCCAGACAGCCGTAAACGAAGAGTATCCAGACAGTAATGGTCACCAGAGCTTTGAAGATTGGCGGCATATTCCTGTTCCCCCTTTCCTCACTCGTTATCTTAATTGTAACACCACTGTCAACGTAAGCCAAACAGTCTGGAAAAATGTTCCCCATCGAACGATTCAACCTGTTTTCAACACTTGAACCTGCGGGCTTCGTTATCTTCTCAAAAAGACGCTTACGGAACACATAATGATACATGCCTGACAGAGCCAGGCATACCCGGTTTCCTGACCTGATGCGGTCAAACGCCGAAAGAAAGAACTGTTGACGTCAAGACCCGGCCCATCTACAATGAGCTCAGGAGAGTCAGGTGGCGCCAGCTAAAGAGAAGTCCTACTATAAGGCAGTCCGCCGCGCAGTTGAGGTGGTAAACTCCCCCGCGACCTTGAAGGAGAAGCTTGATGCCATCCTCAGAGGCATTACCAGGTCCATGAAGGTTGGTGCCTCAGTGGTGCTTCTGGACTCAAACGGCAGGAAGCTGATTCATAGCTCCACAAGAGGGCTGCCCCACTTCTATCTGCACAAGGGTGTGCTGGATGCCGCCCGGAGCCTTTCTGAAGTTATTACGGAACAACCGGTTATCATTACCGAAATGGACAGGGATAATCGAGTTCAGTATCCCGGATTAGCTGTCGAAGCTGGCATTGCCTCCATAATGGGCATACCGGTAATGGTTGATGGCCAGGCGGTGGGAAGCCTGCGGATTTACGCCAGGGAGCACAGCGAGTTCAGCCATCAGGACATCAACTTTGTCACCACTATGGCAAACCTGACTGCCCTGGCCCTGAGCCAAAGCCGGCTACCGCAGGAGAATAAAGCAGGGCCGGTGAGAAGTCAGCCCCCGGCTGAAGTAACGCCCTTCCGCAAGGCGCTACCGGTGGCCTTTGCCCACCCCAGTGAGGAGGAGTTTGTCCGAATACTGGACTTCTACAATATTGAGTGGGTATATGAGCCGCGTGCCTTTCCGCTGAAGTGGGAAGATGGGAGAGTCACCGAAATGCTCACGCCTGACTTTTATCTGCCGGACCTTGACCTCTATATTGAGCTCACTACCCTCAAGCAGAGATTGGTCACCGGGAAGAACCGCAAGTTGCGTCGTCTGCAGGAACTTTACCCCGAGGTTAAGGTGACTTTGCTCAACAGGAAAGACTACGACCACCTGCTGGCCAAATATGGTGTCGGCCCCTTGGCACAGGTCCGGGCTCATGGTTTGAGCCGGGTGCTCTATTCGGCTGATGAAATCGAACGGAGAGTGCGGGCACTGGCGGAGCAGATAACCCGGGACTATGCTGAGCGCCATCCCATCATGGTAGGTGTGCAGCGGGGCTTTCTCTGCTTTATGGCTGATTTAATCCGTCAGATAACCATCCCCATTGACCTGGATTTCATGGCGATTTCATATTACGGTGGTGGGAATGATTCGGTGGTTAAAATTACCAAGGATATGGACCTCAACGTGTCCGGCAGGCATGTGATTATGGTGGAGGACATCGTTGACACCGGAATAACACTCAATTACGTCCTCAACCACCTGCAAGCCAAAGGACCCGTCAGCCTGGCGGTGTGCACTTTACTGGATAGACGGGTGCGGCGAATATTAAACGTGTCCCTTGATTATGTCGGCTTTGAGGTGCTGGACGAATTTGTGGTCGGTTACGGGCTGGACTACAGGGAGGAATACCGGAATTTACCCTTTATTGGCATTCCGGCCATTGAGAAGAAACTGAGAAAGAAATCCAGTCGCCACAAAGCTTAAACTGGTGCCGAAACCAGCCATAAAAAGCGCCCCAGGTAACCTACACCTTCATGATTTTCCACTTCCTGGCTGCCTTTCGGATTAAATCTTAATCAGTCGCCTCTCGGTGAGTCACCACTACTGCTTCAGTTACCTGGAGCGTTATCAGTTTCTCACAGACGCATCCGACTGTCAAATTGGCTGGCAACCGCAAAATCGCCAGCAGGGTAATTAGCGACCAAAATCCATTGCCGCCTGTGCTAACAAAATGCATTTTTCTAGCTTTTTTGATGGGTGCGAACGCGGGTGCCAGCTTCGCAGATTCGGCAGAAAGAATTTTGGTTTTGGGTAAATTTATGCCGCCCTGGAGCTTGATGGTACAAGATTGGCACCATATTGTAATCGGACGGCCATAGGTCTATTGAACAAGTCGTTAAATTAGACTTCTGAAGAGAGGTGTCGTGGTTTATTTGAAAATGCCTTAGACGCAATCTGGCTTCATGATTTCCAAGGCAACATAATAGCTACTAACCAATCTGCAGAGAGGCTTACTGGATATAACACACAAGCACTAGTAAAAATGAATGTAAGGGATTTTCTGTCGTTGGAGAGCCAGAAGTTAGCTCACGAGGTCCGCGAAAAGTTAATGGCAGATGAACCTGTAGAACAACCCTATGAACAGCATCTAACCAGAAAAGACGAGAGGCGAGGCAATCATACAATTGATGACGAGTTTAGTATTTGATAAGGGCCGACCTGTAGCCTTTCAACACATTGCCAGGGATATCACGGAACAAACGCGGTTGCAGGAAAACCTTCGGCTCTATTCTCAACAAGTTACGAGAGTTCATAAGTGTCAAGACAGCCCTCAGGCACAGGCCAGACGTGATGGGAAAACTGGGTTTCCATAACCGTACGAATTCATGAAGTATGCCATTGGCAAGGGGCTGATTGAGATGCCACCCAGGTTCTAACATCAGGTAGCACAGAGCCATCCGTTAAGGGGCCTTTCCATGAGACGCCCCCCTTCTTTATTGGTCAGTTCAATCGGGGTTATTTATGCAAGGATGTAGGGTGTTTTTCACCAATAATCTGGGTACTTTTGATTGACAACATGGGTAGTTTATAGTAAGATGATGCGAGTGTGCCCGAGAAACTTATCTGAGATTAAAGGCACGGGGATACTACCCGGTGCAGGTTTGAAGCTAAATTAAGAAAACCGGTGAGTAAAAAGTTGGTTATCACTAATTCTTAGGAAGGAGGGAAAATGGAACTTAGTCGAAGAGATTTCCTGAAAGCTTCCGGAGCTGGAGTTGGAGGTTTTTTCTTTTTGGGGGCGCTGAGTGACGGCGTTGCCATAGCTGCACCCAAAGAACTCCCTCTCAGGAAGAAACGGGGCGAGACTGCCACCATATGCCCCTACGATGCTTCAGGTTGCGGCTTTATCGTCGCCGCAGAAAACGGCAAGGTGGTCAACATTGAGGGAGACCCCGATCATCCCATCAACCGGGGGGCTGCCTGCGCCAAGGGAGCTTCCATGCGGCAGCTTTCTGCAGACAACCCCTGGCGCTTGAGCAAACCCCTTTATCGTGCCCCGGGTGCAAGAGACTGGGAAGAAAAAGACTGGGACTGGACGCTGAACACGATTGCCCGCCGCATGAAGGATACCAGGGACGCCAGCTTCATTGAACGGGATAGCGGGGGCAACCTTGTCAACCGCACCGAAGCCATCGCGAATCTGGGAGGCTCCGCTCTTGATAACGAGGAATGCTAACTGCTCTCCAAGATGACCCGCGCTCTGGGTATCGTCTACCTGGAGCACCACGCCCGCATATGACATTCCGTGACTGTCGCCAGTTTGGCGGAAACATTCGGGCGCGGTGCCATGACCAACCACTGGAACGATATCGCCAATGCCGATGTAATCATGGCTATCGGCTCCAACCCAGCGGAAAATCACCCCGCTGCTTTTGGTTGGATTACCCTGGCCCAACAGCAGGGCGCTAAGCTGATTAGCGTTGACCCACGGTTTACCAGAACGTCATCCAAGGCAGACATCTACTGCCAGATGCGCTCTGGAACAGACATCGCCTTCATCAACGGCATGATCAAATATGTCCTTGACGATATCGAAGTCAATCCCGGTAATTACAACATGACCTACATCACCGAATATACCAATGCTCCCATCCTGGTAAATCCCGAATTCAAAGGCCCGGCAGAACTGGATGGACTGTTCTCGGGCTACAACGAGACGAAAAGATCGTACGATAAGTCCACCTGGCAGTACCAGCTTGATGAAAAGGGTATGCCCAAGAAAGACAAGACCCTGAAAGACCCAAACTGCGTCTTCCAGATAATGAGACGGCATTTTGCCCGCTATACACCAGAAATGGTTTCTCATATTACTGGATGCCCCGAGGATAAATTCCTGCTGGCGACCCGAACTTATACTGCCAGCGGCCGGGTGGGTAAGTCAGGCACCATACTGTATGCAATGGGCACCACCCAGCATACCTACGGCACCCAGAATATTCGGGGCTATGCCATTTTGCAGCTGTTGCTCGGCAATATCGGGGTGGCTGGCGGCGGCATTAACGCCATGAGGGGCGAGTCCAACGTACAGGGCTCAACAGACCACTGCCTCCTGTCTCATATTTTACCCGGCTACTTGGGCGTACCGGTAAATACAGATGCTACCCTGGCTGATTACCTCAAAAGGGTAACGCCAACCTCAAACGACCCCAACAGTGCCAACTGGTGGAGCAACTATCCCAAATACATTGTCAGCCTGCTCAAGGCATGGTATGGGGACGCTGCTACCAAAACCAATGATTTCGGCTTCCACTGGCTGCCCAAAGTGCAGGCGGGCGAGAACTACACCCACATTGCCCTGTTTGAAGCAATGTATTCTGGCACTATCAAGGGACTGATGTGCTGGGGCCAGAACCCGGCGGTGGGTGGTCCCAACGCTAACCTTGAGAGAAAGGCATTGGAGAAGCTGGACTGGCTGCTGGTTACCGATATCTGGCACACCGAGACGGCCAACTTCTGGAAACGCCCCGGTGTGAACCCCGCAGACATAAAGACGGAGGTCTTCCTCCTGCCAGCCTTGAACTCCTTTGAAAAGGAAGGCAGCGTTACCAACAGCGGCCGCTGGAGCCAGTGGCGCTGGAAAGGGGCTGAGGGCCCCGCAGAAGCGAGGGAAGACCTCTGGATGCAAAACCAGATCGTGAGGAACCTCCAGGAGCTCTATGCAAGCGAAGGCGGACCCAGTGCCGATTCCATTACCCGGCTCGCCTGGGACTATGGTCATGACCACCCGGATGTACATACCGTAGCCAAAGAAATCAATGGCTATGACCTGACCACCGGGAAGCTAATGGCAAGCTTCGGCGGACTGAAGGACGATGGTACTACCACTTCCGGCAACTGGCTCTACTGCGCCAGCTACACCGAGGATGGTAATATGGCCGCCCGCCGTGATCCCTCTCCGGGCCCCTATAACATTGGCCTCCATCCCAATTGGGCCTGGTGCTGGCCGGTGAACCGAAGAATTATCTACAATCGTGCTTCAGTTGACCTCTACGGCGAACCCTGGGACAAGGAACAGCCGGTCATCTGGTGGAAGGACGGCAAGTGGACCGGTGATGTCCCCGATGGCGGCTGGCCACCGATGGCGGTTGACCCGGAAAAGACCAAATGGCCGTTCATTATGAAACCGGAAGGGTTTGCCAGGCTGTTTGGCTTCGGCAGAGCTGATGGTCCGCTACCCGAGCACTACGAGCCATGGGAGTCCCCAGTGAAGAACATCATGTCTGGCCAACAGATAAACCCGGCGATAACCATCTGGCGCTCTGAGGAGCAAGGGACTCCAGATAAATATCCCATTGTGTGTTCAACCTACCGCGTTTGTGAACACTGGCAGGGTGGACAGATGACACGGAATATGCCCTGGGTGATTGAAGCGATGCCAGAACCATTCTGTGAGATGAGTGAGGAGCTCGCCGCTGAGAAAGGCATTGCCAATGGCGACCGAGTTATCGTGGAATCAAAGCGCGGTCAGGTAAATGTGGTGGCCGTGGTCACCAAGCGCTTCAAGCCCTTTCAGCTCAATGGAAATAAAATACATCAGGTCGGTGTGATATGGCACTGGGGTTATACGGGCCTGTCCACCGGTGACAGCGCCAACGTGCTCACTCCCCATGTGGGTGATCCTAATACTACGATACCGGAATACAAGGCTTTTCTGGTCAATGTGAGAAAGGCCTAGTCGGAGGATAATATGGCAGATAAAGCGATCCTGTATGATGCTACACTTTGTACAGCCTGCCGCGGTTGCCAGGTGGCGTGCAAGCAGTGGAACGAAAACGACGAGTTTATTCCTGACTGGGAAAACGGGGTAGGGACCAAGAATCGTGGGAGCTATGAAAACCCCCCAGACCTATCACCGACCACCTGGCTCAAGATGGAGTTCCGCGAGGTTGAGGCCGGAGGGCAAGTACGGTGGCTCTTTACCCGCCGCTCCTGCATGCACTGCACTGATGCTGGCTGCGTCAAGGTCTGCCCGAGCGGCGCCCTCTATCATGATTCTGGCGGGTTTGTGGGTTACAACAAGGATCTGTGCACCGGCTGCGGTTACTGCCTTGAAGCCTGCCCCTTTGACGTGCCTCGCTCGGACAAGAACCACATCACAGGCATTGGCAAGATGGACAAATGCACATTCTGTACCACGCCCGGCCTAAACCGTGTTGCCGAAGGCTGGGAACCAGCCTGTGTCAAGACATGCCCGCCCGGCGCCCTGCAATACGGCGACCGGGATGCACTGGTGTTGAAAGGACGCGAGAAGGTGGCCGAGCTTAAAGCTAAGGGATGGGCCAATGCTGGTCTATACGGAGAAAACGAGCTGGGTGGCTTGCACGTGCTGTACGTTCTTGATGACCACCCCGCCGTTTACGGACTGCCAGCTAGACCAGAGATTTCTGCAGCGACCATTGCCTGGCAAGATGTAATGCAACCACTTGGTTGGGCGGTGGGTGGAGTTACCATACTGGGGCTTGGCTTGAACTGGCTGGTCGCTCGGGCCAATGCGAAAAAGGAGGAAAAAGATGCCGCACGAAGTTGAGAAGTATAGGAAGCCTATACGAATACTGCACTGGGTGCATGCGAGTGCCTTCGTACTGCTATTTCTGACGGGTCTCATACTTTTCATACCACAGCTAGGGTTCTTGGCGCAGGATAGCTGGACAAGGATCATACACCGCGTGGCTGCGGTCATCTTCATAGTTGCACCGCTTATCTATCTCTCGCTCAACTGGAGGACCTCATGGAAAGGCATAAAAGAAGCATTTTCCTGGGAAGGATATGACTTTGACTGGCTGAAAGCAGCGCCGCGATACTACTTCCTTAATGATGAAAAGAGCATGCCGCCCCAACCTCATATGAATACCGGACAGAAAATGTGGTGGTTCATAGTGATCGTCTTCGGGGTGCTCTTCGTGATAACCGGGGTAATAATGTGGGCTTTCAAGACAACTGCCCCTGCGGCGCTGCTGCAGTGGGCCGTATTTGTTCATGATATTGCCTTCATTGTTACCGGGGCTATGTTACTCGTCCACATTTACCTCGGTGTATTCCATCCACTGATGAGAGAGTCATGGAAGGCCATGACCGGAGGTAAGGTTTCTGCTGAATATGCTAAGTCGCACCACGGCAAGTGGTATCAGGAGGTCAGCAGAGGTAAACAGGTATGACAGCAGTAATTCATAACATTCTGCAAAGGCTAAGAAAACGGGTGCAAGAGGAGGGGAAGAGTCCCCTCCTCTTGCAGTTCTATCGAGACCTGCTTCTTGCCCAGTCCAGGATAGCGGAAAAGATGGGTGTCCCCGGGACAGGCCCCAGCAGTGCAGTTGTGCGTGAGAAACTGGAGCAGGGTAAGCCGCTGATAGAGCCTGACGAGTTAGCTATCAACCTGTTCCCCCTGCGAGAGCTATTTGTCGAGGTTGTTGCCGTCTATGATAAATATCCGGAACTGTTTGGCAAAATACCGGAGGAATTGACTGGCCCAGGAGCTAAGCGCCTGCTAACCAAGAAGGCAATCAGGGCATGGTTCACTGGGGAGAAATTGCCTGCCGCATTGACATCCGGTGACCACCCGGAGCTCATACAGGCAATACTTCACTCCACACTTAAACCACTGCTAGCCAGTTACGCCGTGGGCTTAGCCCGGATGGTTGACCAGGAGCGTTGGCGCAGACGATATTGCCCGATCTGCGGGGGCAGGCCTGACTTTTCTTTTCTGGACAAGGAGCGGGGTTCTCGATGGCTTTTATGCTCACGCTGTGACATGGAATGGGTATTCCAACGTTTGGAATGTGCCTTCTGTGGCTGCCAGGAACAAGGCGCTCTGGGCTATCTTACCGATGAGATGGAGGTTTATCGCCTTTATACCTGCCAGCATTGCCACAGTTACCTGAAAGCCATAGATTTGCGGAAAACCGATGAGGACATTCTTTTACCCCTCGAACGCCTGCTGACAGTAGATATGGACCGGCAGGCGATTGAGAAGGGATACAGGAGCGGGGAGGGAAGCTCTGGATTGACGTGTCTGTCGTCGGACTTGAGCCACTGAGCTAACCGCCCAATTTCGTGCGCTGCCTCATGACTCTATCGCCTCCCTTGGCTCTTCCACTTCGAGAGTACGGGACACAGGTGGAGATGCAGAGGCTTCTTCCGGGTAAGCCCTTGACTCCTAATGACCTTTGCTTTGCCCATCCTGACAGGAGCCCTCTAGACCCGCCTACAGTCACTCATCATTTCTTAAAAATAGCGCGGCGAACCGGCTTGAAGGTTAGATTGCATGACCTGAGACACACCTACGCCTCAATCATGCTTGCCGCGGGAGTGAACATAAAGGCGATTTCGCAGGCTCTGGGACATGCCAGCGTTAGCATTACACTCAATATCTATAGCCACCTTCTGCCCGGGACAGGCAAGTCCGCAGCGGAGAAGTTTGACAGGCTATTCGAGCCATGGCTGAACGAAAATGTGGGCAAAATGCTGGCGAGCAGTGATGATCCAG
>CAZRBS010000004.1:3461-28765 GCA_964598405.1 uncultured Dehalococcoidaceae bacterium | reverse complement strand
GCTTTGATAAACTCCTTAAGCCTTGGCTAGGCGAAGAAAATGTCGCCAACACAGAATGATTTAGGCACGCGCCTGGAGGGATTCGAACCCACGACCCCCGGTTCCGAAGACCGATGCTCTGTCCGCTGAGCTATAGGCGCACCGGGTCACGCTCAATTATAACTCAGGCAGGTGAAGATGAGCAACGGTTTTCCTGCACTGCTGGTGGAAATACAGAGAGTGCCTGATGAACCGTTTGACTTATTATGGATAAGAACCTAGAATTAGGTAGCTCTACTATTGGTTCCGTGTGAATACTGGGAATAGGTTGTTTGCGTAAGCGGTTTGTTTCTCCTTTATCCAGAGGCAAGAGGTCGACTCTTTTCTATAGCTATATTATAGTAGCGGCCGGCTTCATAATCCAGGGTCTGGGGTTGGGCACACTTAACACCTTTGGAGTCTTTTTCACCCCTCTGTTAAATGAGTTTGGCTGGTCAAGAGCCTCAATTTCGGGTGCTTCATCTTTGACTTTTCTTCTTTCGGGGTTTCTTAGCATTATTGTGGGCAGCCTGAACGACAGGTTTGGTCCCAGGATAATTATGGCTGTCTCCGGACTCTTTTTAGGCCTGGGTTATCTCCTGATGTCACAGGTCGGTGCTATCTGGCAGCTGTATTTATTCTTCGGCATTGTTGTTGGTATCGGCATGAGCGCCATTGATTTAATACCGCTGTCCACTGCAGCCAGATGGTTTAGTAGGAAAAGAGGGATGATGACCGGCATTGTCAAAGTTGGCACCGGTGCCGGCCAGCTGGTGATACCGCTGGTGGCAAGCGGGTTGATAATTGCATATGGCTGGCGTAACTCTTATATCATTATTGGTGTGGTTGTCCTGGTTACCATCGTGGCAGTTGCTCAGTTCTTAAGACGTGACCCCGGTCAAATGCGTCTGGCTCCTGATACCGGGCGAGAGCCATCTTCGGATGGGTTGGATGCGGTAGAAGAGGGACTGTCTTTTTATGAGGCGGTTCATACCAGGCAATTCTGGATGGTTTGTGCGATAAATCTCACTATTTTCCTGTGTGCGCTTACTATTACGGTACATATTGTCCCCCACGCCATTGACGCCGGTATTTCAGCGACGAATTCCGCAGCTATTCTGTCTACCATTGGAGGAGTGAGCATGGTCGGGAGGCTGGTGATGGGCAGTGCCAGCGATAGAATTGGCAACAGGCGGTCAATAACGGTCTGTTTTCTGCTACTGGTAGCCGGTTTACTCTGGCTGCAGATTGCCAGTGAACTGTGGATGTTGTATCTGTTTGCGGTGGTGCACGGATTTGCTCACGGGGGGCTTTTCACGCTGATTTCAACGTTACTGGCTGAGCTGTTCGGGACGAGTTCGCATGGCGCTCTTTTCGGCATTGCTCTCTTCAGCGGGACGATTGGTGGAGCCATTGGTCCGCTATTAGCCGGGCGCATATTTGATGTTACTTCTGGTTACAGTCTGACCTTCTGGATATTGGCGGCGTTTGGTATTCTCGGTCTTGGACTGATTTCCCTCTTGAAACCGGTCGGCCAAGACCGGAGGACTGTTCGCTGTGGTGCGGGCAGGAATGAAGTGGGGTGAGTGGAGGGATTTGAACCCTCGTTCTCCAGGGCCACAACCTGGCGCCTTAGACCACTGGGCTACACTCACCATGGATTGCGGTTGCTATTATACACTGAAAGCGCCTTATATTTCAATGCGCTGATGGGCTGGGCAGGCTGGGCGGTTATTTTTCGGCCAGCTGCACGATGGTGACTCCGGCTCCCCCCTCCCCGTACTCGCCGGGCCGGTAGGATTTGACCAGGGGATGTGTGTGCAGCCATTTCCGGACCACCTCGCGTAAGACTCCGGCACCCTTGCCGTGGACGACTCTAATCTGGTGCAGACCTTCCATAAATGTGGCATCGAGGTACTGGTCGAGCTTCAATAGAGCTTCATCTACGGTGAGATGGCGAACGTGTACCTCGTTTGCGGCTGGTGCCGTATCGCGGTGGTATTGGTTCTTATACATTATACTCAGAGCTACGCTGATTTTAACACTGCGGGGAGCAGAAGACAAATGAATTCCCGGTGCGTCCTTGTTGTACTTGAGTCCAAGTGCTAGAATAAATTCGGGTCGGGGGAGGTTCTCAAAGTCATGCCGTTAGATTCAATCATTGTCAAGGGCGCACGCGAACACAACCTGAAGAATATAGACGTGGTTATCCCCCGCGATAAGCTGGTGGTTATTACCGGCGTTTCCGGTTCGGGTAAAAGCTCGCTCGCCTTCGACACCATTTACGCTGAAGGGCAGCGGCGCTATGTTGAGTCCCTGTCTGCCTATGCTCGCCAGTTTCTGGGCAGGATGGAGAAACCCGATGTCGATTATGTTGAGGGGCTGAGTCCAGCCGTCTCCATCGACCAGAAAGGGCCGAGGCGGAATCCGCGGTCGACCGTGGGTACGGTGACGGAGGTTTATGATTACCTGAGGCTGCTTTTCGCCCGGGTCGGTCATCCCCATTGTCCCAGGTGCGGGCGCGAAATTACCATGCAGACGGTGCAGCAGATTGTCGATGCCGTCCAGAACCTGCCGGAGGAAAGCCGCATTATGATTCTGGCGCCGCTGATAAGGGATCGTAAAGGCGAGTATCAATCGGTGTTTGATGACCTGCGCAAGTCGGGCTACGTGCGGGTGAGGGTGGACGGCGATATTCACGACCTGTCTGAAGAGTTCCATCTGGACAAGAACAGGAAGCACTCTATTGAGGCGGTGGTTGATAGGCTGGTCATCGGGCAGAGCGGAAGCCAGAGCCGCATTGCGGACTCGGTGGAAACTGCCCTGAAACTGGGTGCGGGAGTGGTGCTGGTATCTATCGTTGGCGGGGAGGAGCTTTTGTTCTCGGAGCATTTTGCCTGTGTCTACGACGGCATTAGCCTTGGCGAGATTGCTCCCCGGAGCTTCAGCTTCAACAGCCCTCACGGTGCTTGTCCCACATGCTCCGGCCTGGGAGTCAAGCTGGAGATAGACCCTGATCTGGTCATGCCGAATAAAGAGCTTTCCATCGCCCAGGGAGCGATCCGTGCCTGGCAGTTTTCCTCCTGGCTATCCTACCAGCTCGAGTCTGTGGCTCAGCGCCACGGTTTTTCCCTGCATACTCCGGTAAAGGACCTGAACGAGGCGCAGCTTAATCTGGTTCTCTATGGCGATGGTCATGAGCCATACCGCTACCGGAACCGCTTCGGCAGGGTCAGAGAGTATTACCATGAGTTTGAAGGGGTAATCCCCCGCATGGAGAGGCTTTACCGTGATACCGAGTCGGAAAGCTCCCGGATTGATATCGAGCGTTATATGATATCGCGGCTCTGTCCGGCGTGTCAGGGCAAGCGGCTCAAGCCGGAGTCTCTGGCGGTTACCATCGACGGTAAGAATATCATGGACGTCAGCGCTATGTCCGTTGTTCAGGCGCTGGACTGGGTGACGGCTGTTGGCGGCAGGGTGCTTAGCGAGCGCGAACAAATGATAGCCCGCCAAATTCTGAAGGAAATTCAAGCCCGCCTTGGCTTTTTGAAGGACGTTGGTCTGGAGTACCTTACCATCGAGCGTGCCTCGGCAACGCTGAGCGGCGGTGAGGCGCAGCGGATTCGCCTGGCAACGCAGATTGGCAGCGGACTCATGGGCGTGCTTTATATTTGTGATGAGCCCACGGTGGGGTTGCATCCGGCTGATGACGCCCGCTTGATTGGTACCCTGAAGCGGTTAAGGGACCTGGGTAACACCATACTGGTGGTGGAGCATGACGAGGCTATGATGCGGGAGGCCGACCATATTATTGATATGGGACCCGGAGCCGGGGAACACGGGGGAGAGGTTGTGACGACGGGCGTTCTGGCTGATGTTGCGGCGTGCAAAGAGTCAGTCACCGGGCAGTACCTCAGCGGAGCGAAACAGATTCCTCTGCCGCGGGAACGCCGTTCCGGCTCGGGTGGGGAGCTAGTGATAACCGGAGCGAGGCAAAACAATCTGAAAAACATAGATGTTCATATTCCACTGGGCGAATTCGTTGGCATTACCGGCGTGTCCGGGAGCGGCAAGAGCACCCTGGTGGATGAAATCCTTTACAAGAAGTTAGCCCAGCTGTTCTATCGGTCAAGGGAAAGAGCCGGCGACTGCGATGATATTCTCGGTATCGAGCATATTGACAAGGTAATCAATATTGACCAGTCCCCCATCGGGCGCACCCCCCGCAGCAACCCCGCAACCTACACCGGTACTTTTACGCCGATTCGTGAGCTTTTTGCCACCGTCCCTGAAGCCCGGATGAGGGGCTATGCTCCCGGCAGGTTCTCCTTTAACGTTAAGGGCGGGCGCTGTGAGGCCTGCCGGGGAGACGGCTTTATCCAGATTGAGATGCAGTTTCTGCCCGATGTTACGGTGCCCTGTGAGGTTTGCAAGGGAAAGCGCTACAATCGCGAGGCGCTGGAGATAAGGTTTAAGGACAGGAATATTGCGGAAGTGCTGGATATGACGGTGGAGCAGGCACTATCTTTCTTCGAGCATTTCCCCAAAGTAAAGAACAAGCTCAAGACCCTGCATGATGTGGGTCTGGGGTATATCCACCTCGGTCAGCCGGCACCCACCCTTTCCGGCGGCGAGGCGCAGAGGGTGAAGCTGGCTACCGAGCTGTCAAAGCGGTCCACGGGCAGGACGCTGTACATCCTGGATGAGCCCACCACCGGTCTGTCCTTTGAGGATGTGGCGGCGCTGCTCGGTGTGTTGCAGCGCCTGGTGGATGCTGGCAACACGGTGGTGGTCATCGAGCACCACCTGGATGTTATGAAGAATGCCGATTACATTATTGACCTCGGACCCGGGGCGGGAGACCGGGGAGGCTATATCGTTGCTACCGGGACCCCGGAAGAAGTTTCCCGGGTGGACACTTCAGCCACCGGGCAGTATTTAAACAGGGTGCTCCACAGGGATGCGGAGCGGGTCCTGGTTGATTGACTCCGGTACGGCTAAATAAGCGGGCGGCGGCACTTTAAGCAAAAGAAAGTTTGTCTATGGCTGAGAGCAGAAAGCCGGTATTTTTTTATGGCTACGCGGTGGTCGCGGCAGCATTCCTGGTTATAGCTATAATGTGGGGGTCACTGTATACCTTCGGGGTCTTCTTTGAGTCCTTGCTCGCCGAGTTTAGCTGGAGCAGGGCAATGACTTCAGGCGCTCTGTCACTATCCATCTTTCTGGTTGGGCTGCTGGGGGTGTTTGCCGGGAGGTTGAATGACAGGTTTGGTCCGCGGCTGGTTATAACGGTCTGCGGCATCTTTCTGGGCGCGGGCTTTATACTGGTATCGCAGGTCAGCGCTGCCTGGCAGTTATATCTGCTTTATGGACTGATGATAGGGGTTGGGGTGAGTGGTGCCTTTGTCCCGCTGGCATCTACGGCAGCCCGGTGGTTTGTCAAAAGAAGGGGAATGATGATAGGCATCACCATCTCCGGAGTGGGCGCGGGCACGCTGGTTATGTCGCCGCTCGCCAGCTGGCTTATCTCCGGTTATGGCTGGCGTAGCTCATATATCATAATGGGCGTTGCCGTTCTGGTATTGATTACGCTGGCCGCTCAGCTTCTGAGGCGTGACCCGGCCCAGGTGGGACAGCTGCCCTACGGGGAATACGAGGGGGAAAGGGAGAATGACCTGCAGATCACGGGCTTCTCCCTTCAGGAAGCATTGCAAACCCGGCAGTTCTGGATGCTGATGGCAGTTTTTCTCGGTTTTGGCTTAAGTGTGGGGACTGTCCTGGCGCACATCGTTCTGCACGCTATCGGAACCGGAGCCTCGGCGGCAAAGGCTGCTTCTGTTCTGGCAACCATCGGTGCGTTGAGCATCGCGGGCAGGATTATACTGGGAATTGCCGGTGACCGGATTGGCAACAAAAAAGCCTTTGTTATTAGTGCTGCCTTCATGGCAGTTGCTTTATTCTGGATTCTAATAGCCGGGGAATTGTGGATGCTCTATCTTTTTGCGGTCTTATTTGGCGTCGGGTACGGTGGCCTGCCCACTCTGCAATCATCAACGCTGGCCGAGCATTTTGGGCTGATTTCGCACGGCGTCATTCTGGGGGTTACCGAGCTTGCGGTTACCCTTGGCGAAACTATTGGCCCCATTCTGGCCGGCTATATATTTGACGTCACTGGCGGCTATAGTCTGGCATTTTTAATCTGTGCCGTTGCCAGCCTTGTAAGCCTGTTGCTCATCCTGCGCTTGAAGCCAGTTGGTGCGAAAGGCTACGCTGCCCCGGCGTGATTTTTGATGCCTGCCGGGGAATGGGAATGGCTGGATTGCCGCGGATAGGATATAGAAATAGTTATGACTGAAACTGAGAAGCCTCGGTTTTTTTATGGTTACATAGTGGTATTCGTCTGTTTCATCAGCATGCTGCTCATGTGGGGGGCCTCTTACAGCTTTGGAGTCTTTTTCAAACCGCTGCTGGAAGAGTTCGGCTGGACGAGGGCGATGACATCGGGCGCGTACTCAATTTCCATGTTTTTTACCGGCCTGCTGAGCATAGGGGCGGGGAGATTGACTGACCGGTTCGGCCCCAGGGTAGTTGTTACCGCCTGTGGCTTTCTTCTGGGGTTGGGGTGCCTGCTGGTATCCCAGATAAACGCCATCTGGCAGCTGTATCTGTTGTATGGGGTGCTAATAGGCGGTGGTTTGAGCGGGGCGGTGGGCCCGATGATGGCTACGGTGGCGAGATGGTTTGTCAGGAGAAGGGGAATGATGACCGGGTTCACTGTTTCCGGTCTGGGAATGGGCACACTGATAATGCCGCCGGTCGCCAGCTGGCTTGTCTCCAGCTACGGATGGCGCGCCTCGTACATTGTTGTCGGGATAGCCGTGCTGCTGGTGGTTATGTCAGCGGCACAGCTCTTAAGACGGGACCCGGGACAGATGGGGCTATCGCCATATGGTGGTAGCGAGGTGGAAATGGATAACCTGTCTCAGACACCGGCGGGCTTTTCATTGTGGCAGGCAATGCAAACTAGGCAGTTGTGGCTGCTCTGTATGGCCTCCTTCTTTTTTGGCATTTCGCTGCAAATTATGCTGGTGCATATTGTGCCTCACGCCACCGACCTGGGTATCTCGGCTGCCAGCGCGGCTATTCTCCTGGCCCTGATTGGCGGGGTGGGTACCCTCGGCAGGGTCGTCATGGGAATATCTGGCGACAGGACGGCCAATAAGCTGGCTCTTCTTATAAGTTATGGCCTTGCCGCGGTTGCTTTATACTGGTTGCTGGCAGCAAAAGAGCTGTGGATGCTCTACCTGTTTGTGGTTGTGTTCGGCTTTGGTTACGGGGGCATAGCCGTCCTGATTTCACCGGTAGCCGCCGAACAATTCGGGCTGAACTCACTCGGCATAATTCTGGGCATGATTCTTTTCAGCTGTGCTATTGGGGAGACCATTGGCCCCGTTGCGGCTGGTTATATCTTTGATGTCACGGGCAGCTATTACCTTGCCTTCTTGAGTTGCGCGGTGCTTAGCTCCGCGAGCGTTTTGCTGATTTACCTGCTGAAACCGATTGCCCTGAAAAAAATACCGCCGGTGAAGGCCGATTTTAAAGCGTTTAAATAGATAAACTGGAAATGCCAGATTTTAACAGGAGAGAAGCTATGAACCGGCATAAAGAACCAAAAATTTTTTACGGCTATATTATCGTCGCGGCTTCTTTCCTGATTTATATGGTGATGTGGGGAATATATTACACCTTCGGCATCTTTTTCGAGCCGTTGCTGGCTGAGTTCGGCTGGACCAGGGCAGCGACTTCGGGCGCTTTCTCGCTGGCTTTTGTTTTCCTTGCCATTTCCGGCGTTGTCATTGGAAGGCTTACTGACCGGTTTGGGCCCAGGATAGTTGTTACCGTCTGTAGCTTGATTTTTGGCCTGGGCTGTGTATTGATGTCGCAGGTCAACTCGGTCTGGCAGCTATATTTGTTTTACGGCGTGTTGATTGGCACCGGCATCAGCGGCTCATTTATTCCACCGGTCTCTACGGTCGCCAGATGGTTTGTCAGGAAGAGAGGGATGATGACGGGCATTGCCGTTTCCGGGCTGGGCATAGGTATGCTGGTCATGTCACCGGTGGCGAACTGGCTTATTTCCAGCTACGGCTGGCGTACTTCCTATGTAGTTGTGGGTGTAGCGAGTATGCTGCTGGCTTTATTGGGGGCGCAGTTTTTGAAACACAGCCCGGGCAAAATAGGGCAGTTACCTTATGGTGGGAATGGAGTGGCAGGAAGTGAGGAACTGCCAGTCACGGGGTTTTCCATGCGGGAAGCAATACGTACCTGGCAGTTCTGGGTGCTCGGTGGGGCCTGGCTCTCTCTTGGTTTGGACCTGGGGGCCGTTATGGCGCATATCGTGCCTCATGCCATAGTCATGGGAATACCGGCCGCCAGTGCCGCGGTCATTCTATCGATTATCGGCGGGTTGAATACTACCGGCAGAGTCATGCTGGGCATCATTGGCGACAGGATTGGTCACAGGCGGGCCCTTATCGTCGGGTTTGCTTTCATGTCGGCAGCTTTGTTCTGGGTGCTGGTGGCCGAGGAGGTATGGATGCTTTACCTGTTTGCCGCCCTGTTTGGTTTCGGGTATGGCGGGATGGTTGTTTTGATGTCGCCGGTGCTGGCTGAACTTTTCGGGCTGCAGGCACATGGTATCATCATGGGGCTTATTCTGGTCCTGGCCAACCTGGGTACCGGAGTTAGCCCGGTTCTGACCGGCTTTATATTTGACATAACGGGGAGTTACAACCTGGCTTTCTTGATTTTTGCCGTACTCAGTGTTGCTGGACTCGTGCTGGTCCTGTTGCTGAAGCCAACCGGGGGAAAGGCAGGGACGGAAGCGTGAGGAGATGCTCGACATTATCCGCGCTGACCGGGGGCAAGAGCTTCGTTGTATCCTAGCTCATGGTAACCGTTGAGCCGGCAGCAGTCTTGACGACATCAATCCGGTTGGGGAAGGCATCCCTGAGTTCCTCAATGTGGGTAATGACGAATATCTTTTTAAAATCGTCCTGGATGGAGTTTATCGCTTCTTTTAACTTTTCCAGGCCGGCATTGTCCTGTGTTCCGAAACCTTCGTCAATGATTATGGTGGGAAGTGGTGCTCCAGACCGCCTGGCCAGTAGCTTGGACAGGGCGATGCGAATGGCAAGGTTGATGCGGAAAGCCTCACCGCCGCTGAACATTTCATAATTCCGTGTTCCCAGTTCGTCGGAAATATTGATGTCCAGGGTTTCGATGATGCCGCCCTTTTTTGACGCTCTCTGGGGGTCAAACTTTACGTGCATCCGGCTGTCTGTCATGCGCCCCAGCAGTCTATTGGCTTCGGTTTCAATTTCGGGGAGCGCCATCTCTATGATAAGGGCCTGTATCCCTCCTTTGCCAAAGGCTTTGACCAGCTCTTTATAAATTCCTTCCTGCTTTGAGGCTTGTGCCATCAGCGCCGTTTTTTCTTCTTTTTTCATCTCCAGTTCTGTGCAGCGCTGTAACCTGGACTTTGCCGCCCATAATATCTCGTGGGCTTGTTTCTGCTGCGATTCCAGTGCCTGCTGTTCCGTTTCGGTCTGCTCTATAACGCCGGTCAGCCCGGGGAGTGCATCGAGCTCTACTGCCAGTTCCTGCCTTTTCTGCTGGTCAACCTCAAGGCTGTGCTGGAGCTCCCGGGTGGTGGTCTCGGCTCTGGAAACCGCTTCCTTTTCCTGGTTGATAAACCTGTCCGCTTCTTCCAGCTTTCGCTTGGAGCTTTCGTACTGTTCCAGGTTGCGCACCTGGGAGCGCGCTTTTTCGTGCTGTTCGGCGTCATAGCCCAGTCTGGCTAGCTCGGCTTCAAGCTCTTTCAGTGCTTCTTGCTTGGCGGTGGCGAAATCCTTCCGGGCCAGGCGCAGTTCAATTTCGCCCAGCCTGCTTCTCTCCTCGTCCAGTTGTTTGGCTGCCTCTTCGGATTCGGTTATCTCCCTCTTGAGGATGCCGATTTTGCTCTGGGTGGAGACTTTCTCCTGGTTCAGCCGCGGTTCCAGTCGGGATATTTCCTCTTCCAGCGACTCAAGCTCCGTTTTCTGGCGGGATATCTCATCTTCGACTGATTTCAAGGACTCTGATTTGTCGTGCCTCTCCGTCGTGTATTTGGACTCAATGAGTTTCAGGCTGTTTACCTCAAGCTCCCTCTCGCACAGGGGGCATCTGGCCTCAGCCTGGGTGGACAGGAGGTTTAGTTTTTCTCCCGCCTCATTTATTGCCTGCTTCAGCCGGGTCTCCTCTGACTCCAGGCGGCTGATTTGAGTCCGCCGCGCCTGGCCGGCCTGTTTTTTATCGCCCAGTATTTTTTCCTGTTCTGCCAGCTGGCTTGATTGCTCGTGCAATGATGACAGCATGCTTTTGAGAGAGGCTGACTTTTGCGCCCTGGCCTCCAGGTCACTGATTTTGCTCCGGGCTAAAGCGTGTTCGGTGGTGAGCGCTGCCTGAGCCTTTTCAATGGTTCTCTCAAGCTGGTTTTTGCGCTCGTTCAGCCTGTTGAGCAGGAATGATTTCTGGTTTAGTTCGTCGTACAGTGTTCTGGCTTGGGAAAACTGGGCGTAGCCTTCTTCTATGGCGGAACGCCGGGCTATCAGCGCTTCATACTCCTTGAGGCGGGAGTGATGTTGCCTGAGCTGCTCATCCAGCGCCTGCAGGCTTAGTCCCTTGTCCCTTATATTTGCTTCCAGCTGCTCCAGTTGTGCTTTCTTTTTCTCCAGGGACTCTTTTTCCTGCCTCAGCTCGCTCAGCCTGTTTCCTTTTTCCTTTACCATCGTTTCTATCCGGGATAGCTCACTTTGTGCCTGCTCGGCCTCGGCCTGGTAAGCTGGCTTCCGGGCCAGTTCATCGCTGATTTCCTGAAGGGTGCTCTCAAGTTGTGCCTTTTCTGTTTCCTGCTGCCTCGCCAGTTCTTTAGCCTGCCTTTCGAGCTCGTCATAGAAGGCAAGGCCGAGAATGTCGGCGAGCACTTCTTTGCGTTCGGCAGGTCGTTTGATGGTGAACTCGTCGGCGTGTCCCTGGCGCAGGAAGGCGCTATTGATGAAGGTATCGTAGTCCATGTGCAAAATATCGGTAATGTTCCGTTGCGTTCGTGCGATGCTGTTATCGGTGATTGACCTGAAGCCGTCTCCGCTGGCTATCTGAAGTTCCAGGGAGGACTGTCCGGCACCTGTTGGCCGTCTGGGTCTGGAGCGTTTGCGTATTATGCGATATGGCTGCTGGCCGACGGCGAATTCGAGGTCCACCTCCGTTTCCGTCTGCCCGGAATGAATGAGGTCATCATCGCTTCTGGCTCTGGCTCGCCCCCATAGCGCCCAGGTCATGGCGTCAATCAGGGCTGATTTGCCGTTGCCGTTGTCGCCGGAAAGGCAGGCGGTGTGTATGCCGGCGAAGTACAGCGGTGACACGTTGTCCCGGTAACACATAAAATTACGCATCTTCAGCTTTATGGGAATCATTTATAGCCAAACTCCATGAACAGCAGCCTCTAACATCCTATTTTAACATAATTGCGGCGATTATTTGTCCCCGTGTTTCCTGCTCCCGGGCATGGCAGTGGCAAAGTTAGACTTTTTATTATATTCTAGCATCGGGTTTAAGATTAGATTGCAGGATGGTAGATATGCCGCTATGGATTCGAGAGGGGCAAAGCCTGCTCAAGGCGGAGGGCAGGGTGAAGCCGTATTTAACCCTCTTTGTCGGGGTACTGGCTGTCTCTTTTGCCGCTATTTTTATTCGCCTGGCCGAGGCACCGCCGCTGGTCATCGCCGCCTACCGTTTGACCATAGCCTCCGTTATCCTGATACCGATTGCCTCGACGAGGTCCCTGAGCGGGCTGAAAAAACTGTCCGGAAGGGATGCGTTGCTGATATTGCTCTCAAGCGTTTTTGTGGCGCTGCATTTTGGACTCTGGATAACGTCGCTGAGTTATACCTCCATCGCGAGCGCGGTGGTTCTGGTTACCTGCCACCCCGCCTTTGTGGCGGTAATCTCCTATTTCCTGTGGGGTGAGAGGCTGGGCAAACTGACGGTAGGCGGAGTTGTGGTGGCCCTATCCGGCGTCATTTTTATCAATTATGGCGGCTTTACTTTTGGTTCAGAGGTTATTCTGGGAGATTTGCTGGCTCTGCTGGCCGGTCTGGCAATGGGGGCCTACCTCATAATCGGCGGTCAGTTAAGGGCGCGCATTGACGTTGTTACTTACCTGGCCATTATCTATTCCTGTTCGGCGGTGCTGCTGCTGCTGGCTGCGGTGGGCTTTGGCTACAGCCTGGTCGGCTACTCATCTTCTACGTATGTGATGATGGTTATGCTGGCGCTCGTGCCTCAGCTTATCGGCCATTCGCTTTTGAACATCGCGGTGCGTTTGATACCGGTGACCTTCGTTTCGGTGGCGATTCTGGGTGAGCCTGTCGGGGCGACACTGCTGGGATATTTTATCCTCGGTGAAATGCCGACCGCCAGGGAAATAACAGGCGGCTTTCTCATTCTCGCCGGGATTTTCATGGTGATAAGGCGGGCTCCGAAGAGCCTGGTGCTGAAGTGAACCGGCGGCATCTGCGGACAGTGATATTATGGTCAGGTGAAAGAGATATGATGAGAATTGCGGCCGGGCTCTGTGGTATAGCTTCGCAGGTGGCGGGGCTGATGGCGCTGCTAATATGCGCACCCGGGAGACTCCGGTTTGACGGCCGTGGCCGTCTTGATTAGAATGGGCCTGGTGGTCAGATGTTTGAGATTCTGAGCGATAAGCTAAGCAAGGTATTTCACCTGCTGGGCAGCAAGGGCAAGCTCGGCGAGAAGGATATAGATGAGGGCATGCGCCAGGTGAGGCTGGCCCTTCTGGAGGCGGACGTAAACTTCAGGGTGGCCAGGGACTTTGTTGCCAGGGTGAGGGAGCGCTCTCTCGGGGCTGAGGTGCAGCAAAGCCTGACTCCGGCCCAGCAGATAATCAAGATTGTTAACGAAGAACTCACCGCTATCCTGGGCGGAGAGCAGAGCCGTCTGGTGTCAGCAGACCAGCCTCCATCGGTGGCCATGCTGGTCGGGCTGCAGGGTAGTGGCAAGACGACTACCGCCGCCAAGCTGGCACTTCATCTGAAGCGTTCCGGGCAGCGCCCGCTGCTTGTGGCGGCGGATAACCGCCGTCCGGCGGCGATAGAGCAGCTGGTTGTTCTGGGAGAACAGCTGGATATTCCGGTTTACCGCGAATCACCAGACGTTTCGAACAAGGATGTTTGCGCCCGTTCTCTGGCAAAAGCAAAAGCTCTCGGGGCTACCTGGGTCCTGGTTGACACGGCGGGACGTCTCCATGTTGATGAGGAGATGATGGGCGAGTTGACCCGCGTTAAAAAGGTGCTCGGGCCGGACGAGACATTGCTGGTGGTTGATGCAATGACCGGCCAGGACGCGGTGCGGATGGCTGAAGAGTTTCATTCCAGGGTGAACCTGACCGGCCTCATTCTGACCAAGATGGACGGGGATGCCCGGGGTGGGGCGGCTCTCTCCATCCGGTGGGTCAGCGGCGTGCCGATCAAGTTTATCGGCACCGGCGAGAAGACGGATGCCCTGGAGGCTTTTTACCCTGACCGCCTGGCATCACGCATCCTGGGAATGGGTGATATGCTTACCTTCATCGAGAAGGCCGAGGCGACCTTCGACGCGCAGCGGGCTAAAGAGCTGGAGAAAAAGGTGCAGACAGCCAGCTTTGACCTGGGCGATTTTCTGTCACAGCTCAGAGCGGTGAAAAAGATGGGCTCCGTAGGCCAGCTGATGGAGATGCTGCCCGGTATCTCCAGGTTTGCCGGACGGCTGCCCGAAGGTGCTGAAGAGAAGCAACTGGTCAAGGTTGAGGCTATCATCCTTTCCATGACTCCCGGCGAGAGGCGCAACCCGAATATCATCGGCGGCAGCCGGCGGCGCCGCATCGCCCGCGGCAGCGGGACTTCAGCGCAGGACGTGAACCAGGTGCTCAATCAGTTTCACCAGATGCAGAAGCTGATGAAGATGGGAGCGAAGGGGAAGCTGCCCAGAAACCTGATGGGAATGTTCCGGTAGCCTTTACTCCAGGTAGTCCTTCAGTTTCCGGCTGCGGCTGGGGTGGCGCAATTTGCGCAATGCCTTGGCTTCAATCTGGCGGATTCGCTCCCTGGTCACGTTGAACTCCTTGCCCACTTCTTCCAGGGTGCGGCTTCTGCCGTCCTCAAGGCCAAACCTGAGCTGAAGTACGCGCTTCTCCCGCGGGGTAAGGGTGTAAAGGACGTCTTCAATCTGTTCCTTTAGAAGCTGCTTGGAGGCGGCGTCAACCGGCGGCAGAGCATTTCTGTCCTCGATAGAGTTGCCCAGAGGGCTGTCTTCCTCTTCCCCTATGGGTGATTCCAGCGATATCGGCAGCTGCGATACCTTGACTATCTCCCTGACCTTCTCCGAGGATAGATCCATCTCCTTGGCGATTTCGGTGGAGTTTGGCTCCCGCCCGTATTCCTGGGCAAGGCGGCGGCTTGTTTTCAGCAGCCGGTTGATTGTCTCCACCATGTGGACCGGAATGCGGATAGTACGGGCCTGGTCAGCTATGGCTCTGGTAAGGGCCTGGCGAATCCACCAGGTGGCGTAGGTGCTGAACTTGTAACCCTTGCGGTAATCAAATTTTTCCACGGCTCTCATCAATCCGATATTGCCTTCCTGAATGAGGTCAAGGAGGGACATGCCCCGTCCGATATGCTTTTTGGCGACGCTGACCACCAGGCGCAGGTTGGCTTCAATGAGGTGCCTTTCCGCTTTCTTTGCCTCATGGTCAATGTGCTTGAAGTAGGCGTCCAGCTGCTTTTCATAGCCTTGAACCGAACTCCTGAAGGCTTCGTCGGAGATTAGGGCCTCCATGCTGGTTATGGTGGCGGAGTCTCCGGCAGCCTGGATGATTTCATCCGGTAATAACTTGATGTCCAGGGAAATATTGAGCAGGGCCTGTTCTACTTCTGCTATTGGACTGCCCACCTCGTCGGCAGTGTGCTCTATCAGTGCCGGCTCTATCAGGTTCTCAAGGCTGTCTTTCAGCGTGGCGTCGGAGACAATATCGGCGAGGTTGACCGTCGGGGTTAAGCCCAGCTGTTCCTGCAAGATGCGGATGATGGCGGAAGCCTGTCCCAGATTTTCCAGCAGGATGAAGACAATATCCGCTGGCGAAGGGGATCTGCCGTGTTTCTGCAGGTACTGTCGTTTTATCTCGTTGAGATGTTTACCCTCCTCCATCTTCTTGGCAAGGGTCTTTTCATCGTCAGCGGTCAGGAGGTGTACCCTGCCAATCTCATGAAGGTAAATGCGGACCGGGTCATCGGCTATCTCCTGTTCATTCAGTGCTTCTATCGGTGCTTCTATTTCCAGATGTTCTTCGGGTTCGTGTTTGGCAGCCTCGAAGTTTCCCGGGTGCCATGGTTCGCCTGGCCCGGCAGCTTCTTCGTGTTTGAAATTTTCCTCGGGCTGAGGGGAAGAGGTATCGAAGTTCCTGGGTGCTCCCTCCCGGTTTTCATCTTCATACAGAAAACCCGAATTGTTCTTCTTTTCTTCCAAACTCATTTCTCATCTCCTCGCTCAGAGCCGTCTTTGTCCTCTCTGGGTGTAAATTTCTTTCAGTTGCAGAACGGATTCACCGATGCCTTCCTCCTGGAGCCTGGTCAGGTCAGCTCCGGCACCTTTCTGAGCAACCTCAAAAGCGAACCTTTCCGCCCTTTTTGCTTCCAGGTTTTTGTAATATCGCTCCCTTAATCGGCGGACACATTCAGCATATCTCTGTTCCGGTTGGTTCGGCGGCAGGCTGCGGTTCAGCAAAGAGTCGATTGATTCATGGAAAGACTCGCCCAGGTTTTCCCTGAGCCCATCTACGTCATCGAACTGCTGCCAGGCAAGAAGGATTTCGCGGTTCTCACTGTTTTCAAAGTATTCAACGGACGGTTTATCGCTGCTGCGCTTCAGTTCCGGGTGCTGCAGCAGCAGGGCAAGGCAGTATTCTTCCAGAGGGCTGGACGTCAGATGGCTCGGGGCAGCCATAACGGCTCCCTGCCCTGGCATTTGACCGCCGCGCCGGCTAAATCTGGCTTTTAGCCTGCCCAGTTCAGCTTCAATGACCCGCTCGCCAACCTGGACGGTATGCGCCAGCTTCTGTAAATAGTGGGCCTGGCGTACGGCGTCTTTCATCTCGGCGATGATGGGTAGCAGTTTCTCCACGGCCAGGGATTTGTCCCGTGCGGTGGTCAGGTCCATTTTGGCGGTAACCACGTCGAAGGTATAGTCCATTATCGGTAAAGCACCGGCCACCAGCTGCTTCCAGGATTCGGCGTCTTCTTTAATTACATCGTCGGGGTCTTTGCCTTCGGGCAGGGTGGTGACTCTCACCTCTGCCTGGAGGGTGTTTTCATAACTCACACCGCGCAGCATGGCCTCTTCTCCGGCGGCATCAGCATCAAGGGCCAGGGTTATGTTACGGGTGAGCTTTTTCAGGGAACTGACCTGTTTTTCGGTGACCGAGGTTCCCATGGAAGCTACCACATTGTTGAAACCGTTCTGGTGAGCGGTGATGACATCGATATAGCCTTCGACGATTACGGCGGTGTCTTGCTGCCTGATACTGGTGGCGGCCAGGTTTATCCCGTAGAGACTGCCGCTTTTATCGAACAGGGGGGTCTGTGGGGAGTTCACGTATTTAGGCAGTGAATCATCAAGCACCCTGGCTCCAAAGCCGATGATGCGCCCTTTGATGTCCGCTATGGGAAACATCAGCTTGCTGCGGAAACGGTCGCGGCTCCCGCCGTCTTCAGTTTCTATCACCAAACCCGCAGTCACCAGCTCGCTTTCGGTATATTCCCTCTCCAGCAGGTATTGCTTCAGGGAGTCCCGGCGATTGGGGCTGAAACCGAGCTGGAAGTCAGTAACGGTGCCGGCGGAAAAGCCCCGGCTGGCCACGTAACGGCGTGCTTTCTCCGCGCCGGGAGAATTGAGCAGTATATCGTGAAAGTATCTGGCGGCAGCCTCATTAATCTGGTACAGCCTTTCCTTCTCTCCCTTTCCTTCCTCCCGGTCGAATCTGGACGGGATGTTGACTCCCGCCTTCTGCGCCATGAGACGCAGTGCCTCACCGAAGTCAAGGTTTTCCTTTTTCATCACAAAAGAGAAGATGTCACCGCCGGTGTTGCAGCCGAAACAGTGCCAGCTCTGCTGCTCGGGATAGACGAAGAAAGAGGGATGTTTTTCGCTGTGGAAGGGGCACAGTCCGGTCAGGTTCCGGCCGGCTTTCTTCAGCGTAACATACGGGCTGACTACCTCGATGATATCGGTTCTCTGTTTTACTTCGTCGATAACGCTCATCCGGTTAAAACCTTATTCGCCCTGTGCTATCTCTGTGGCTACCCGCAGCGCGTACTGGTCAGTCATGCCGGCGATGTAGTCGACCACCCGCCTCTCCGTATCGTCACTGTAATCACAATATTCCAGAGGCAGCTTGTCCTCATGCTGGTTAAGGTGGTTGTATAGCAGGCAGATGGTGTTTCTTGCCTTTTCTGCCTCTTCCTGGGCTGAGTTTACATTGTACACCCGCTCGAAGAGGAATTCACGCAGATTGTTGGTTGCCTCCAGAACCTGCTGGCTCATATTTATGGCGGGTTTGTCCCTTATCATTTTACCACATTTCCTGGCTGCCCATGAATTTTCGATAATATTATAGACCAGCGTGTTGATGCGTTGTGAGTGTGAGAAACCCAGTATTTTTACCGCGGAAAGAGGGAGGTCGCGTTCGGTGATGATGCCGGCTCTTACGGCATCGCCAATGTCATGGTTGATGTAGGCGACTATATCGGCAATTCTGCATATCTCACCTTCAAGGGTGTTGACCTTTCCCCATGTTTCTCCCAGGACTTCTCCCTTGGGCTTGGAGTGATTTAGAATGCCGTCTCTGACTTCCCAGGTCAGGTTGAGCCCGTGGCCGTCTTTTTCCAGTATATCCACGACGCGCAGGCTCTGCTCATTATGCCTGAATCCCCGGGGATAGAGTTCATTCAAGACGTCTTCCCCTACGTGACCGAAAGGGGTGTGCCCGAGGTCATGTCCGAGGGTTATTGCCTCCGTAAGGTCCTCATTAAGGTTTAACGCCCTGGCTATGGTGCGGGCAATCTGGGAGACTTCCAGAGTGTGGGTAAGCCGGGTTACATAGTGGTCTCCCAGAGGGGCGATAAAGACCTGTGTCTTGTGCTTGAGGCGGCGGAAAGCCTTGCTGTGTATGATGCGGTCCCGGTCACGCTGGAAAACTGTCCGTATCGGGCAGGGCTCTTCGTATTTCAGTCTGCCCCGTGACAGCCTGCTCTTCGCGGCACAGGGAGAAAGGCACTCTTCCCTTTCTTCATTTATCTGACGGATACCAAGCTGCTTGGTCACCGAGCTTCTGCTCTCTCGTGCCGGGCAGTTTCCCACTCTCTAATTATACCATAAGACCCCTCCGGCTGAGAAATCCGGTTGACAATGGCAGCTTCCCAAGCGTAGAATTAATATGTTGGCTGAGAAACCGGGGGAGGTCTGGTTATGATTGAAATGACTATTGATAGCATCAGGGTTAGTTTGATGAATTACCAGAGAGTGGTAATTTTGAAAGAGAAGATAGCCAAGCGTTATCTGCCCATCTGGATTGGGCCGGCGGAGGCGGATGCTATAGCGGTGAAATTGCAGGGGGTTAACGTGCCGCGGCCTTTGACCCATGACCTGCTCGGACTGGTTATCGATTCACTGGGAGCTACTGTTGACTCCATTGTGGTGAGTGACCTCAAGAGTGACACTTTTTATGCCAAAATCGTTCTCAACGTGGACGGAGAGCAAATCGAAATAGACTCCCGTCCCAGCGATGCCCTGGCACTGGCGGTAAGAGTTGAGGTGCCCATTTATGCCGATGAAGCGGTGCTGGACAAAGCCGGAATCCTGCTGGATGAAGAGACCGGGAAGCCGATTCTTGAAGAAGGCGAAGAGGCTGAAGGCGGAGGAAAGAAGGTAAGCGAAGAGGAAATGAGAAGAATGTCGGCTTTCCATGATTTCATTAATACTCTTGACCTGGATGACTTTGACAAGCGCAAGTCTTAGACTGCTGCTTTGTGGGCTCAGGAGTCAAACAGATGGAAGAGAGGCTGATTAAGAAACTGATGACTTCCCTCAGGTGCGATTCCTGCGGGCAGCACTACGAGTTGTATAACATCGATATCATCGGCCACCGCGAAGATATGTGGTTTCTGAGGGTAATGTGTTCGACCTGCCATACGCAGTGTCTGGTGGCTGCGGTGGTTAAGGAAAGTAAGGCATCAGCGGTTACCGACCTCACCGAGGCAGAGATTACCAAATTCAAAGGTGGAGACATCATCGGGGCGGATGACGTGCTGAACATGCATGATTTCTTGAAGGATTTTGACGGAGACTTTTCCCGCCTTTTTGCTTGAGAAACGGTCTTCACGGGAAGCGGTTGTTCTTTTATTTCCGGCAGCGTTGCTGATGAGGTGCCCTAAAGCTGAAAGTGATAGGGCTTTTTTGTTAGCAGGTAGTATTTTGACGATGACTTGACCTCGGGGCGCAGATTTGATATGCTGCGCAAAACCGGTATTTTGGGGCTGACATGAGCAGATGGGCACCAGCCTTAAGGCTGGTGGGAGTGGGTTTTTTTATTGGTGGCTCCATTGTTCTTGGGGTATTCGCTGGTCTGTGGCTGGACAGCAGGTTAAATACCGAACCCGTACTGGTCCTGGTCGGGCTGTTTCTTGGAATTGTGGTCGCTTTTTATGGTGTGTATCGGATGCTGCTACCTCTCATTGGTAGCAAAAGAGGCGAGGAGAATGGTTGATGTCTAGACGGGGATTCTTGAATGTTTCATCCCCCATTTTTATAGCGGTTGTAAGCATATTCTTCCTGCTTCTTGTCGTCGGCTTTATCAGCGGTCCGCTGGGCAAGAGTATCTTCGGTGACCTCGGGTTGCCCGGCTGGCTCCACGTGCCCCAGCCGACGCCGCAGCTGCCGGCGGAAGATGTTTTCCACCTGTTTGGCTTTCCCGTTACCAATAGCATTATCGGCGCCTGGCTCACCATGGTTTTTCTGGTGGTTTTTTCTTATGTCATCACGCGCCGGATGAAAATTGTTCCCGGGAGGTTGCAGGGCGCTTTTGAAGCTCTGCTCGGCTGGCTTCATGACCTGTGCCGGAGGGTAGCCGGCGAAGAAAACGGGCGCCGGTTTTTTCCGGTGGTGGCGACCATCTTTCTTTTCGTTGCTTTTAACGCCTGGCTGAGCCTTATCCCGGGTTTTGGCTCCATATGGGTTACGAACGCTGAGGGCGAGCAGGTGCATTTGCTCAGGGGTGCCTCTACCGATATTAACCTGCCTCTGGCCCTGGCGCTGGTGTCTTTCATTTTTGTGGAATACTTCGGGCTGAAATCACGGGGAATCCGTTATCTGGGTAAATTTCTTAATGTGGGGCATTTTCTCGGAAGTATCGGCCAGATAGTTAAGGGTAGAATACGCAGCGGGCTCGGCGGTCTGTTTACCGGGGTTATCCATATTTTTGTCGGCTTTCTGGAGGCGTTGAGCGAGCTGGTACGAATTGTCAGTTTTACTTTCCGTCTTTTTGGCAATATGACGGCGGGGGAAATACTGCTGCTGATAGCGGCTTTCCTGGTCCCCTGGGTGTTTGCCATTCCGTTTTATGGTCTTGAGTTACTGGTCGGTTTTGTTCAGGCACTTATCTTCGGTGGGCTGACCCTGGTGTTTCTCACCCTGGCGGTGTCCCACCACGGGCAGGAGGGAGCTTGATGCAAAACACGGACTACTTTAGCAACCGGATAAAGGAGGGTTTGAATAATGGAAGCTGAAGTGATGAAGATGCTGGCGGTGGGGCTGACGGCCGGGCTGGGTTTGCTTGGACCAGCGTTAGCCATTGGACTTATTGGCTTTTCTGCTTTGCAGGGCTTGGCCCGAAACCCGGAGGCCAGTGGTCCCATAATGACTAACATGATACTGGTGACGGCCTTTGCCGAGGCTATCGGGATATATGCTCTGATTATAGCCATTATCCTGGCTATGGTCATTTAGCGTGATTTTGCGAAGGAGGCTATTATGGAACAGGGCGGACTACCTACATCTATCGGCGTTATCATCGGGGCAGCGCTGGCGGGGGCGGTGATTTTTGCTGGACTGGTGGTGGCAGCGGTTCTTTCCATGTAGAGATAACCGGGGCTGATGATATCTTGAAGGTTGTCAAAGGGGGGATAAGAAATGGGAGGTCTGGCCGACCTGGGAATAGACTTGCCGATACTGGTGGCACAGATTGTAAACTTTGCTGTTCTGTTCGGTCTTTTGTACCTGGTGGCGTATAAGCCGGTTATGAGACTGCTTGATGAGCGTTCACGGCGGATTAAGGAAGGACAGGAACAGGCCAAGTCCATGGAGGAAGAGGCAAGCCGTGCCAGAGAAGCGGTCAAGAAGCAGATGGAAATGGCGAGGCGGGAAGGGCAGAACCGGATAGACCGGGCGGTGCGGATGGGGGAGGAGATAAAGCAAAAAGCACAGGAGGATGCCAGGAAAGAAGCGGATTCTCTCATCGCCAGAGCGCGTACGGAGATTCAGCAGGAGCGTGATGCGGCCATTGAGGAGGTGCGCAAAGAGTTTGCCGACCTGGCGCTAATGGCGGCGGGGAAAGTGATTGACCGCTCGCTGGACAAAAAAGAACACCGCCGGCTCATTGATAAGGTGCTGAAGGAGAGCACAGTTCTGAAGAAAGGATAACTCGTTGCAGTCAGGAAATTCGTATGGCCCAGAGAGCTTTTGCCAAACGCTATTCGCAGGCAGTTTTTGAGATTGCGCTAGATGCCGGAGAACTGGACAGGTGGCAGTCTGACCTGAAGAAGGTTGCCCGCTTACTTGAGGACGCCCGGCTGGTGGATTTTCTGAAAAGTCCTAAAGTTCATCTTGATGATAAGAGCAGGCTGCTGTCAGACCAGCTCGGCGAAATAAACCCTCCGGTGCTGAATCTGGTTCTTCTATTAATCACCAAGGACAGGCTGGGTGTGATTGGCGAGGTTGCTGAAGGGTATCAGCGCCTGCTTGATAGTCACCGCGGTATCGAGAAGGCCGTGGTCTCTACCGCCGTCCCGCTTGATGATGGAGATAAGGCCAGGCTGGCCAGACAGCTCGGTGCTATGTTTGACCGGAAAGTGGTGCTTGAGACCGAAGTAAACCCCGACCTGATAGGCGGGGTTGTGGCCAGAATTTGTGGCAAATTGCTGGACGGGAGCACCCGCAGCAAGCTGGCGGCTTTAAAAAAAGAGCTAGTTGATACGGTTAGGAGGTAACAATCGGGTGGCAGCAAAAGGACAGGATATTGTCTCCGTTATCAAACGGCAGATAGAGCAGTTCGATAGAGCGGTAACCATGGTGGACGTTGGCACGGTGATTGAGGTCGGGGACGGGATTGCCCGGATCCATGGGCTGGCGTCGGTCAAGTATAATGAACTGCTGCAATTTCCCAACGAGATTATGGGGATTGCGCTGACTCTGGAAGAGGATAGCGTGGCGGCTATTATCCTTGGTGACTACATCAGGATTAAAGAGGGCGATGAGGTAAAGAGCACCGGTCGAATTGCTGAGGTGCCCGTCGGCGAAGGACTCATCGGACGGGTAGTCGATTCTCTGGGGCGTCCCCTGGATGGTAGAGGTGCCATCAGGGCACGGAAGACCCGTCCGGTGGAGCGCGTGGCGCCCAACGTTGTCCTGCGCAAGTCAGTGGATACCCCGGTACAGACCGGTATCAAGGCGATAGATAGCATAATTCCTCTCGGGCGGGGGCAGCGAGAGCTTATCATCGGCGACCGCTCGACAGGTAAGACGGCGATTGCCCTTGATACCATCATCAATCAGGTGGGCGGGGACTTAATCTGCGTTTATGTTGCCATCGGGCAGAAGGCTTCCAAGGTGGCGCAGGTGGTGGCTACCCTGAAGAAATACGGCGCCATGGAACACACCATCGTGGTTGTGGCCAATGCTTCCGATTCAATGGCGCTGCAATACCTGGCACCTTATGCCGGGTGTGCCATCGGGGAGGAGTTCATGGAGCACGGCAGGGATACCCTGGTGATTTATGATGACCTTTCCAAACATGCCTGGGCTTACCGTCAGCTTTCCCTGCTGTTGCACCGCCCGCCGGGCAGGGAGGCTTACCCGGGAGACGTTTTTTATCTCCATAGCCGCCTGCTGGAAAGGGCAGCCAAGTACGCCCCGGAATACGGGGGCGGTTCGCTGACGGCCCTGCCGATTATTGAAACTCAGGCGGGTGATATGTCTGCCTATATACCGACCAATGTAATTTCAATCACCGATGGGCAGATGTACCTGGAGACAGACCTGTTTAATGCCGGCGTCAGACCGGCCTTAAATGTGGGACTTTCGGTGTCTCGCGTTGGAAGTGCGGCACAGACCAGGGCGATGAAACAGGTGGCTGGCAAGCTCAGGCTGGAGCTGGCCCAGTACCGGGAACTGACCGCCTTTGCCCAGTTCGGCGTGAGTGAGCTGGATGAGGCGACCAGGGCCCAGCTTACCCGCGGTCAGTGTATTACGGAAATCTTGAAACAATATCAATTCGCGCCCATGCCATTGGAAAAACAGGTCATGATTCTTTATGCCGCCATTAACGGTTACCTCGACGATATAGTTCCGGGAAAACTGGCTGCTTTTGAGGAAGATTTCCACAGGTTTATGGAGACAAGTTATTCTGAGATAGGCCAATCTATTGCCAGGGAGAAGGAAATTAGCGCCAAGGTAGAAAAAGCTCTGAAGGAAGCCATTCTGGAGTTTAAGAGGACCTTCTCTAAACAGGCTGAAGGGGGTTAGGTCAAAGGTTGGCTAATATTCGTGAAATCCGTCGCCGGATACGGGGGGCGCAGAGTATCGCCAAGGTTACCAAAGCTATGGAGATGGTTGCCGCTTCGAAGATGAAACGGGCACAGCAGCGTAGCCTGGCCGGGAGACCCTACGCGGAAAAGATTCGCCAGGTGATAGCTGACCTGGCAGCTCTGCCCGAGATGGACCGCGCGTTGCACCCCTTGTTGCAGCGGAGGCCGGTGAGCAGGATAGCTGTAATTCATATTACTCCTGACCGCGGCCTGTGCGGCGGACTCAATACCAGCCTCAACCGCCTCACCGGCAACTTTGTTCTGGGACAGGAGGCGCCGGTTACTTTTATTGCTGTGGGTGGCAAGGGAGCGGATTTCTTGAGGCGCAATAACTGTGACGTTTCAGCCGAGTTTACCCAGCTTGGCGACCGTCCCTGCTTGCTTGATACCCTGCCGATATCTCGAATCATTATTGATAACTACGGCGGCGGCGCTGCGGACATGGTCTATCTGGCTTACGCCCGTTTTGTTTCCACGATGGTGCAGAAGCCAATTTTACAGCAGTTACTTCCCGTCGAGCCGGCCAACATACCCGCGGTGCAGAACGTGGACTATATCTATGAACCAAGCCCCGGCATGGTACTGGGGTCGCTTTTGCCGCGATTTGTTGAGATGCAGGTCTATCATGCCATTCTGGAGTCCATCGCCAGCGAGCAATCGGCGAGGATGGTGGCGATGAGAAATGCTACCGATAATGCCAATGAGCTTATTCAGGATTTAACGCTGCTGTATCACAAGGCCCGTCAGGAGGCAATTACGGAAGAGATTCTGGATATCGTTGGTGGTACCACCGCTCTGGCCTTATAGAGGAGGTTTTTATGGCTAAAGGCAAGGTAACTCAGGTAATCGGAACAGTGGTTGACGTGGAGTTTCCACCTGAGCAATTGCCGGCGCTTTATAATGCTGTTGAAATCAATGTCGATGGCGGTAAGATTGTGCTTGAGGTGCAGGACCATATAGGGAATAACTGGGTCAGGTGCCTTTCTTTATCGCCCACGGACGGGCTGGGGCGGGGCGCTGAGGCCAGAGATACTGGCGCGGCTCTCAGCGTGCCGGTGGGGAAGGCCACTCTGGGGCGGCTTTTCAATGTTATGGGGGAACCCCTGGATAATCTTGGCGAGGTTAAAACTGACCGGCATTACCCGATTCACCGTCCACCTCCCTCATTTGAGGAGCAGGAGACGACCACGCAGGTGCTGGAGACCGGGCTGAAGGTAATTGACCTGATTACGCCTTTTACCAGAGGAGGCAAGGTGGGTGCCTACGGCGGTGCCG
>CAZRBS010000004.1:0-3451 GCA_964598405.1 uncultured Dehalococcoidaceae bacterium | reverse complement strand
GGTTGGCGCTTATGGTGGCGCTGGCGTGGGCAAAACGGTAATCATCATGGAGCTTATTCGTAATATCGCCACCGTGCATGGTGGCTATTCCATCTTTACCGGTATCGGGGAGAGGTCCCGTGAGGGAAATGACCTCTGGCATGAGATGAGGGAATCAGGCGTTATTGATAGAACTGTCCTGGTCTTCGGGCAGATGAACGAGCCGCCTGGAGTGCGTCTCCGCGTGGGGCTGACCGGCCTGACCATGGCGGAGTATTTCCGTGATGCGGAAGGGCGGGATGTTTTGCTCTTTATCGATAATATCTACCGTTATATCCTTGCCGGCATGGAAGTGTCTGCTCTGCTGGGGCGCATGCCCTCGGCGGTGGGTTACCAGCCCACCCTGGCTACGGAGATGGGTGAACTGGAAGAAAGGATTACCTCTACCCGGAAGGGCTCGATTACGTCTTTTCAGGCTATTTATGTTCCTGCCGATGATTATACTGACCCCGGAGTGGTGGCTACTTTTGGCCATCTTGACGCGGTTGTCGCTCTGGAGAGATCCATTGCCGAACAGGGCCTGTACCCGGCGGTTGACCCGCTGGTCTCAACATCTCGAATACTTACTCCGGAGGTCGTTGGTGAGGAACATTATAGGGTAGCTCGCGGAGTGCAGCAGGTGCTGCAGCGGTATAAGGACCTTCAGGATATAATTGCCATCCTCGGCATTGAGGAACTGAGTGAAGAGGATAAACTCGCTGTATTCCGCGCCCGCCGTATCCAGCGGTTCTTATCCCAGCCAATGTTTGTTACCGAGGTCTTCACCGGCAGGAAGGGGAAGTACGTTTCGATAAAGGAAACCGTCCGCGGTTTCAGGGAGATACTGGAAGGCAAGCACGACGATTTGCCCGAGCAGGCCTTCTACATGGCTGGAAACATAGACGAGGTGGTGAAAGAAGCCAGGAGGTTGAAGATCAGCGGGGAGACGAAGGAAGGCGAAAAAGAGCCGGGCAAAGAGGACAAGGCCGGGGGGGGAGAGGAAGAACAAAGCGCTGAAGAAGAGGAGGGAGAGGGGCAGGAGGAGAAAGCGGAGGAATAAATCATGGCCGGAATCAGGCTGGACATTGTTACCGCGGAGAGGACGGTATTTTCGGAAGATGTGGATATGGTTATCGCCCCCGGTGTTGAAGGGCAGCTGGGGATTTTGCCACACCATACCCCTTTGATGACCACTTTGCAGGCAGGCGAACTGCGGGTGAAAAAGGGCGGGGGGGAAATCCCTCTGGCTATTTCCGGCGGGTTTCTTGAAGTGCGCCCGGACAGGGTTGTGGTTCTGGCAGATGCCGCAGAGAGGGCTGAGGAGATTGATGTTGCTCGTGCGGAGGAAGCGAAAGAGAGAGCTCAGGAACACCTGGCGAAAAGGCGGGCTGGCGGTATGGATGGAGCCCGGGCTGAAGCTGCTCTTCACCGCTCGCTGGCCCGCCTCAAGGTAGCCGAGGCGGCGAGGAAAAGGAGAAGACAATAGGGCGGAAGAGGTTGCGGCTGGCTCAGCTTTCGGCTCTTTGGTTCAGTTTCAGAAGCCCCTCGATAGGCTCAACAATTACCTGTCCCCTGTCCAGGTCTATGACTTTGACCACGTCATCGATTGCCGGAATGAGTATTTCTCCCTTGTTGCCGCGAACCACATAATTATCATTGCTCCCGGTAGGCATGATTTCGGCAATTTTCCCCAGGGGTTCCCCGCCGGTTGTCCGTACTTCCAGACCGATTAGTTGGAAATAGTAGTATTGCCCTTCAGGCAGTGAGTGGAGCTGGCTGCGGTGTACCTCAACGGTTTTGCCTCTGAGCTTTGCGGCATCTTCGGCGCTGTCAATGGAATCGAGCTTGAGGGTCAGCTTGCCATGGTGCCATTCGGCGCTGTGGATGGTCATGGGCTGCCGGTCAATATAGACCTTAGAGTGGGGGGCAAAGCGGCGGGGGAAGTCAGTTTCCATCTTCACTTTCAGCTTTCCGCTGACTCCCCGTGTGGTGATAATGCGGCCAACAGTTATGAACTCTAAATCAGATGATTTCATCTCTGATTCTGAAGGAGAGGTCATACCGGGCTAGCGGAAATTCCAGAAGCAGACAGGGCGGAAAATCCTGGTTCTAAGGTAATTCTCGCTGGTGTCCAGTTTAAACAATCTCAAGTCTGACCTTGGTGGCGGCTTTAGCCGCTTTTACCCTGAGCAAAGCGCGTATAGCTTCAGCAATGCGACCCTGCTTGCCGATGACCCTTCCCTTGTCATCGTCAGCAACCTGTAACTTGAGCGTTAAGCCATCATCACTAGTTTCTTCTTCAACTTGTACCTCATCAGGTGCATCAACGATTGATTTGGCGATGTATTCTACGAGTTCTTTCATGATTTCTCCTTGCCTGTTTTGGACTTTTCTATAATACCTGCCTTGGTGAGCAACCGGGCAGCGGTATCTGTCGGCTGGGCTCCCTGGCTTAACCAGTGCCGTGCTTTTTCCTCGTTGATAACAACTGTCTCGGGGTCGGGAAGGGGATTATAATACCCGATGATGTCAATAAATGCTCCGTCGCGTGGGGAGCGGATATCAGCAACCACGAGACGATAGCTCGGTTTACTTTTGGCGCCTACTCTTCGTAATCTGATCTTTACCATTCTTGCTAGCTTTCTTTTTCCTTATTATGCACTATAACCGGGTGACTGTCAATGCCAGTTATCGATGGTTCTTTTTGCCTTTACTGTCATCGCCGGGAGTGTGGCGATGATTTGCCAGAAGTTCATATTGAAGTTATAATCGGGGTATGAAAGTGGAGAGGCTGCACGACTGGCAGGTTGACATTCCCCGTGCCCTGGAGATACAGGAGCACCTGGCGTCCAGGGTATCCAGGGCCGGCGAAGTAACCTCCCCGAGCTATATTGCCGGCGTGGACATCTCGGCGGGCAGGGCACAGAGAATGGCTGCCGCCGCCGCGGTTGTCCTGAGCTATCCCGGGCTTAAACCGGTGGAGATAAAGGTGGTCAACGGAGAGATGGGGTTTCCCTATGTCCCGGGACTTCTTTCCTTCAGAGAGTCGCCGCTGGTACTGGCGGCTTGCCGGAAACTGACGGTTGCTCCTGACCTGGTACTGGTTGACGGGCAGGGAATCGCGCACCCCCGCCGGATGGGGCTTGCCTCTCACCTGGGCCTTTTTCTGGATGCGCCGACGATTGGCTGTGCCAAATCTCGCCTGTGTGGCAGCCACGGGGAGCCGGGGGCCTCTCCCGGAAGCTATGCCGAACTGACGGACGGGGATGAGGTGATCGGGGTTGCTCTGCGCACCAGGCCCGGCACGAACCCGGTCTATGTTTCCATCGGTCACGGGGTGAACCTCGCCACGGCTGTTCACTGGGTGCTGGAATGCTGCCGGGGGTACCGTATACCTGAGCCTACCCGTCTTGCCCATCTGGCTGCCGGCGGA
>CAZRBS010000003.1:46526-67684 GCA_964598405.1 uncultured Dehalococcoidaceae bacterium | reverse complement strand
GGCATACCTGACTCAGGATTACGAAACCGCTGCTCTACCCCTGAGCTACGCTGGCCCTGACCCAAGTATAACACAAACAAAACAGCTCATAGAACCGGTCCGCCTGTGGCTGATGTTGACGCGTTAAAAACGGCGGTGTTATGATTGCTGCCAGATAGACTCTAAATCGGCAAAATAAGAAGGGGGGAGAACCGGTATGATTGGGGACCTGGTACATGAGCTGGTGCAAATTCCGGGACCGACCGGATTTGAGGGCCGGGTAGCCAGCCGGCTGAAAGAACTGCTGCAAGACCACGTTGACGAAATTCATACTGATAAGATAGGTAACCTCATCGCCATAAAGAAAGGAACCGAGGCAAAACGCTCGCTGGCGCTGGTGGCCCACATGGACCAGGTCAGCATGGTGGTGCTGAAGGTAGATGAATATGTCTGGTTTGACAGGCTGGGCTGGATAGACCTGCGCAATCTGCCCGGCACCCCGGTTCTCATCCTGGGAGCAGAGCGCGACATCCCCGGTGTGGTGAGCGCCACCAGTGCCCACTTCGCCGCCGACGATATGAAGCTATGGATTGACGTCGGAGACCGTCAGGAATCCGTCTCCGTGGGCGACCCCATCGTCTTCTCGTCTCCACCCCGGTGGCTGGACGATGATAAAACACTGCTCGCCAGCCACTCCATCGATGACCGGGTCGGCTGCGGTATACTCGTCGAGGTAGCCCGGCGTCTGCCCCGGAATCCCAGGCATGATGTCTACCTCGTCGGCTCGGTTCAGGAAGAGATAGGCTGCTTCGGCGTCAGGCACTTCCTGAGGCAGCACACTACGGACTGGTTCGTCGCCCTGGATACCGGCTTCGCCCAGGACGCCATGCCCGATATCAACAAGACATTTCCCATGCGCGACGGCCTGGGGCTGCGCCGGCTTTCCTTCTCGCAGCCGGCGGACAAAATATACCCGGCGACGGTCAATTTCGCCAGCCCGCGGCTGAATAAACGCCTGACGGACGCCGCCCGCAAAATAAACGTTTCCCTCAACGTGGACGTAGCCACCAGGACATTTGCCGACCATCATACCGCCTATGAGGTAAACCCGGAGATAGATTCCGCCATTATGCTGATTGCCCGAAGGTACAGCCACTCCCCGAATGAGGTGGTAGACCTGAAGAATGCCGGGCACGCCGTGAATGTCCTCTGCCAGATGATTGCCGACTCGGATAAATGGGATGACTGAGCACCGTTCTGCCGTAACCGTCCCGCGAGGGCACCACATTGACGGCTCCGGCAAATTGTGCTATCGTTTCAAACGATATTCTGGTTAAACAACGGCCCGTAGCGCGCATTCTGGCAGCCACAACCAAACCCCGGATAGTAAGGAGGCGGCATGACATTAACCCGGGAAAAACTCCTTGAAATGTACCGCAACATGGTCAGAATCCGGCTTTTCGAAGTCAGCCTGCCGCGCTTCTCCGAAGAAGGTTACATCGTGGGCACCGGCCACGTCTCCATGGGAGAAGAAGCCGTAGCCGTGGGTGCCTGCAGCGCCCTGGAAAAAGACGACTATATCATGTCCACCCACCGCGCCCACGGACACGTACTCGCCCGGGGAGCCAGTATGCCCGTGATACTGGCTGAAGTTTTCGCCAGGGCTACCGGATGCACCGGCGGAAAGGGCGGCTCGATGCACGTCTCGGACTTCGGGCGTAACTTCCTCGGCACCAGCGCCATCGTCGGCGGCGGCATAAACATTGCCGGCGGCGTGGGACTGGGGATAAAGATGAAAAACAGCAACCAGGTCTGCCTGGATTTCTTCGGTGACGGTGCCAGCAACCGCGGCACCTTCCACGAGGCATTGAACCTGGCCTCGCTGTGGAAAGTGCCCACCGTTTTCCTCTGCACCAACAACCAGTACGCCATGACCATACCGCTGTGCAAGGAATGCGCCAACCCGGATATCTCCGCCAGGGCGATTGCCTACAATATGCCGGGACACAGGATAGACGGCACCGACATTTTTGCCGTCTATGAAACGGTTAAAGGCACCGCTGAGAGAGCCCGGAAGGGCGAAGGGCCGAGCCTGATCGAGTGCGTGACCTACCGCCTTTCGCCGGAACACAGCATGCGCGTCTCGGCGTCAGCGGATACCAAATACCGCCCGGAAGGCGAAGTCGAGGAGTGGTGGGAAAAACACGACCCGATAAAATTTTTCCGGGAGAAGCTTACCGATATGGGATATATGAACGATGAGCTGGCGGAAGAAATGGACGCCGAGGCCAAAAAAGAGTTTCAGGCAGCGGTGGACTTCGCCATGAAAAGCCCCGAGCCCGGCCCGGAGACAGCCTTCCAGGGTATCTATGCCGGGGAAGGAGATAAATAAAGTGGCCCAGCGACAGATAACCTTCCGCGAAGCCATCGGCGAGGCGATAAGGGAAGAGATGCTCCGGGATGAAAGGGTCTTCCTCATGGGAGAGGACGTGGGAGCCTTCGGCGGCTCTTTCGGCACCACCAGGGGACTGCTGCGCGAGTTTGGCGAAGAGCGAATCAAGGATACGCCCATCTCGGAAACGGCCATCGTCGGATTTGGTCTGGGTGCGGCTCTGGTCGGCATGCGACCGATAGTCGAGATAATGCGCATAGACTGGATTGCCATCTGCATGGACGAAATAGCCAACCACGTCGCCAAGATGCGCTATTTATCCGGTGGCATACCGGAAGTAGCCATGGTAATCAAGACCAACGCCGAAGGAGGAATCGGCCTCGGGGCGCAACACTCGCAGAGCTACGAGTCCTGGCTCGTCCACGTCCCTGGCCTGAAGGTCGTCATGCCGTCCAACCCTTACGACGGCAAGGGTCTCCTGAAAGCGGCGATTAGAGACCCCAACCCGGTGATATACATCGAACCCAACAGCCTGCTCAGCTCAAGCGGCGCCATACCGGCAGGGGACTATGTGGTGCCACTGGGGAAAGCGGACGTCAAGAGAGAGGGAACGGACGTTACCATCGCCGCCTGGGGAACGGTTGCCGCCAAAGCGCTAAAAGCAGCCGGGACTCTGTCCGGCGAGGGGATTGAGGCGGAAGTCATCGACCCGCGCAGCCTGCGCCCGCTGGACATCGAGACAATTATCACCTCGGTGAAGAAAACCGGAAGGCTGGTGGTGGCCCACGAAGCGATGAAGACCTGCGGCGTGGGGGCGGAAATCGCCGCTCTTGTCCAGGAGCAGGCTTTTGACTATCTGGATGCTCCCATCCAGCGGGTGGCCACCCCGGATGTGATTATTCCGGTAAACCGCACCCTGGAGAGAGCGGTATTACCCCAGGAAGAACAGATTATCGCGGCCGTAAAGTCGATTTTATGAAGGAGCACGGTTCATGGACAGACTGGATTTAGCGGGAAAAGCACAAACGGTACTGGGGCCAATCGAAGGAGAGAGGCTGGGAATCACGCTGCCCCATGAGCACCTCATTTCCGACGGGAAGGCCCTGTTTACCGAGCCGACTGTGGCCAGCGAAAAGGGTCTGGCACACCGTCCGGTCAGCATGGAAATCCTCAGCTGGCTCCGCTACCACCCTTACGAGAACCTGGACAACGTGCAGTTATTTGATGAGCAGGAAGCGATTGATGAAGCCCTCCTTTTCAAAAAAGCTGGCGGCAGCACAATTGTTGACGTCAGCAACGCTGGCATCGGCCGCGACCCCAAAGCTCTGGCACGGCTCTCCCGCATGACCGGGCTGAATATAATTATGGGAGCCGGTTACTACACCGCAACCTCCCATCCACCGGAGATGCCCTCCAGGACCGAGGAGGAAATCGCCCAAGAAATCGTCCGTGATATAACCGCCGGCGTCGGCGATACCGGAATAAGAGCCGGCATCATCGGCGAAATCGGCGGTTCGTGGCCGTTTGCCGATGACGAAAAAAAGGTCATGCGTGCCGCCGCCCGTGCCCAGCAGGCCACCGGCGCGGCGATAAACATACACCCGGGACGCAAAAGGCAAACATCATTTGAAATAGTTGAAATCCTGGCCGACGCCGGCGCCGACCTGAGCCGTGTTATCCTCAGCCACATGGAGGCCCGCGTCCGCGACCACGCCGGACGCTGTGAGCTTGCTAGGAAAGGCTGCTGTATTGAATATGACCTGTGGGGATGGGAGGGGCACTACCCGTCCTACTTCACGGCTGATATTCTGGATATTCCCAATGACACACAGCGCATTCAGGAAATCAAACAGCTCATTGAAGAAGGGTACCTCAGCCAGATCCTCATCTCGCATGACATCTGCACCAAGTCGAGGCGTGTCCGCTATGGCGGATGGGGATACGCTCACATCTCCAGCTATGTGGTGCCCATGATGCTCAAGAGAGGCGTGACTCAAGAGCAGATAACCACCATCATGGTGGAAAATCCCAGACGTCTGCTCTGCTTCGTTTGACCGGCAAGATATAGATGAAAACCCTCAAATAAGAAACGGAGGTTTGGCGAATGGCAGATTTTCTTGACTCGATAGCACAGGGAGTGCAAGCCGGGGATGACAAAAAGGTTGTCGAGCTGGTTAAAAAAGCGCTGGACAGCGGTACGTCCGCCCTGGACATCCTGGAGAAAGGGCTGGTCCCCGGGATACAGGCACTGGGACAGCTCTTCAAAGACGGCAAAGCCTACCTCCCCGAAATTCTGGTCTCCTGCAGGGCAATGAACCGAGGAGTTGAGCTCCTGAAACCCCAGCTGGCCAGTATGGACGTGCCGGTCAAAGGCAACGTGGTCATCGGCACGGTGGAAGGCGATATGCATGACATCGGCAAAAACCTGGTCAAAATCATGCTGGAAAGCAATGGCTTCCGGGTGATAGACCTGGGAGCGGACGCAACCCCTGATTTGTTCGTGAGTGCGGTACAGGATAAGAAAACGGATATCGTAGCCATGTCCGCGCTTCTCACCATGACCATGGTGGAGATGCCCGGCATCATCAAGGCTCTGGAAGAGGCGGGACTGAGAGACAGGGTGAAAATAATGATTGGCGGCGCCCCGATTACGCGTGAATTTGCCGACCAGATTGGCGCCGAGGGCTTCGCCGAAGACTGCGCCTCCGCCGTGGACGAAGCAGCCAGGCTGATGAAACTCTAGCGGGAGCTTTGCATGAATAACTCCAAAGCAGCTATGCCCAACAGAGAGCGTTTCCTGGATATCTGCCGCGGGAAAAGGCCGGGAGACGTGGCTATCCTGGAATGGTTCAACCGGTTTGATGTTCAAACGCCTGTAGAATGGATCAAGCAGGGCGCCCCGGAAGAAATCAAGGATGCCGGGCATTTTTTTCGCTACCTTCAGTGCGACCGCGTTCATGTTTTGAAGGAAATCCTGTCGGAACATAACTGCGTCCAGGTAAAAGGAGAGACACTCCCCACGCACCATGTTACGCCAGCACTCGACCCCCTTTTCGAAAGGAAGGTTATCAGCGAGGATGAGCGGCACAGGATTGAAACCACTCACGGCGGGCAGACGGTCGAGGTGAATAAAGAATTTCCCTGGCGGATGCCCAGATATCTCGACCACCCGGTCAAGGACCGGGCTTCCTGGAACGAATACCGGAAAAGGCTTGACCCCCATTCCCCTGGGCGGTGGCCCCCGGACTGGAATGCTTTTGTTCAGAAGACAAACAGCGAAGATGTGCCCACCATGTTACTGCTGGAAGGCTTTTTCGGGGTTCTACGCGAGTGGACCGGCATGGAGCGCCTGCTTTACATGTTCTATGACGACCCCACCCTGGTAGAGGACATGATGGAACACGTGCTATACATGGATATAGAGATGTCCAGGAGAGTGCTGAAAGACATGAGGATTGACTGTGTCCGTCTCTGGGAGGACATGGCCTACAAGACCGGCCCCCTGATTTCCCCGGGAATGGTCAGGAAGTTTATGATGCCCCGCTATAAAAAGATTACCGCTTTTCTGCGCCGCAACGGCGTAGGGATACTTCATCTGGATAGCGATGGCAACGTGAACGAGCTGATACCACTGTGGCTGGAGGTCGGGATAAACTTCCCCTGGCCCCTTGAAGTCGCCGCCAATATGGACGCGGTCGCCCTGAGAAAGAAATACGGCAAGAACATAATACTGTCAGGCAATATAGACAAGCGGGTCTTTACCAGAGGCAAAGATGCCATCCGCGACGAGGTCATGTCCAAGGTTCCGTTCCTCCTGGAATCCGGCGGTTACTTCCCCGGCATAGACCACGTCATTGCGCCCGATATTTCCCTGGAAAACTACCGCTACTTCATAAACCTTCTCAGAGAGGTCGGCGGCAGGGAAAAGCTCCCCGAATAGCAATGCCGGATGCTACGGGGGAACCGCCAGCATTGTTGAAACGGAGGATATATAAAAGGATGAACAACTACGGCAAACTCATGCCCAATAGAGAGCGTTTCCTGGATATCTGCCGCGGGAAAAGGCCGGGAGACGTGGCCATTATGGACTGGTTTCATGAACCGCTGGTAGAAACACCCGGGGAATGGATAAAACAGGGTGCCCCGGAAGAAATTGAGGACCCCGCTGCCTTCAACCGGTACTTTCAGATTGAACACGTTAATTCCCTGCAGGATATCATATCGGGGAATTACCGCACCGACTTGAAGAAGATGGGCTACCAGGTCCATTTTCCCTCCACGCCCGTCGTCCCCCCCTTTGAGGTAAAAGTCCTGCAGGAAGATGAACGCCACCGGGTTGAGACCACCCACTCCGGACAGACGGTCGAGGTCTCCAAAGAATTTCCCTGGCGGATGCCCAGATACCTCGACCACCCGGTCAAGGACCGGGCTTCCTGGAACGAATACCGGAAAAGGCTTGACCCCCACTCCCCCGGACGGTGGCCCCCGGACTGGGATGCCTTTGTTAAAAAGACGAACAGCGAAGACGCACCTGCCATGTTGCTGGTATGCGGATTTTTCGGGATGCTGCGGGAATGGACCGGGCTGGAGCGCCTGCTCTACATGTTCTACGACGACCCCGCCCTGGTGGAGGATATGATGGAAGAGCTACTCCACCTGGACATGGAAGTAGCCAAACGGGCGCTCAAAGACCTGAGAGTTGACTTCGTCCGCTTCTGGGAAGACATGGCCTATAAAACCAGCTCCCTGATTTCCCCGGATATGTTCCGGAAATTCATGCTACCCCGTTACAAAAAGATGACCGATTTCTTTCACGGTGAGGGCGTGGACATACTTTTTGTGGAGAGCGACGGCAATATTAACGAGCTGATACCAATCTGGCTTGAGGAATGCGGCATCAATATGCACAACCCCCTTGAGGTGGCTGCCGGTATGGACGGCGTTGCTCTGAGAAAGCGTTACGGAAAAGACCTGATACTGTGCGGCAACATAGACAAGCGGGTCTTCGCCAGAGGCAAAGGCGCCATCCGCGAAGAGGTGATGTCCAAGGTGCCATTCCTCATCGAGACCGGCGGTTACTTCCCCGGGCTGGACCACGCCATCCCGCCCGACGTTTCCCTGGAAAACTACCGCTACTTCCTGAACCTCCTCCGGGAAATCGGCGGGCAGGAGAAACTGCCGGAATAAGCGAAGCGCTCCTTACCCCGTCGGGAAAAGAAGGATAAATACTATCCCATAAAGCAACGGTTATTGGAGGTATGAAATGCCAAAGGTATATATCACTAACCGGATACCTCAGGAAACGGTTGATTTAATTACCCCGCACGCCAAAGTCAACATGCGCCAGGAAGCAGGGCCTCCCACCCGCGAAGAAATCCTCCACAACATCGCTGACGCCGACGGTCTCCTGACCTGGGGTTTGAACAAAATAGACAGCGCCCTGATAGATGCCGCACCGAAGCTCAAGATAATCGCCAACATCAGCGTGGGATATGACAACGTCGACTTTCAAGCTGCCACGGCGAGGGGGATAAAAATAAGCAATACCCCCGGCGTGCTCACCGATACCACTGCGGACCTCGCCTTCACCATCATGCTGGCGTTTTCCCGGAAAATCGTTGCCACCAGCAACCTGGTTACCGGAGGAGGCTGGGAGAAGTGGGGCATCTTCGATATGCCCCTGCTCGGCTGGGATGTCCACCACAAGACACTGGGCATTATCGGCCTCGGCAGGGTAGGCTCGGCGGTAGCCAAGCGGGCAAGGGAGTTCGCCATGAAAGTCGTTTACTATGACATTGTACGCCGGGAGCCGCACGAAGAGGCAGAAATGGGAGTCGAGTTCGTCAGGGACATCCCGACATTGCTCAGTATGTCCGACTTCGTCAGCCTTCATGTACCGCTTGACAGCACCACCAGACACCTGATAGGTGCCAGAGAACTTTCCGGCATGAAGCCGACCGGAATCCTGGTCAACACCTCCCGGGGTGGCGTCGTCGACCAGAAAGCATTATACCGGGTCCTGAAGGAAAAGCAGATAATGGGCGCCGCCGTGGACGTTACCGAAGTGGAACCGATACCCCAGGACGACCCGCTGCTAAAGCTGGACAACATCCTGATAACACCGCACATCGGCGGCGCTACCAGGGCTACCAGGGAAAAAATGTGCTCGCTGGCAGCGCAGAACCTGGTCGCCGCACTGAACGGCGAGCCCGTGCCCAACTGTGTTAACTGCCACCTTCTGGACAAGGAGAGAAGATGACCACGCCGATAGAGATACCGCGCCTGGGCATGGCAACAGCGGAAGCCAGCCTAATCGAGTGGACGGCGAAAGAGGGAGAATGGGTGGAAGAAAGCCAGGTGGTGGTGGTCATAGAAGTGGACAAAATCCGGTCAGACGTGGAAGCGCCGGCGGCGGGCTTTCTCCATATCCTGTCGGCAGAGGGCAGCACCGCGCCCGTAGGACAGGCGGTAGGGCTGATTGCCGAATCGAAAGAAGAACTGGAAGCCCTGCAGAAAGAGCCGCCGCAAAAGAAGCCCGCCAGAGCTGCCGGGCCGGCTGAAGCCGCCCGCACCACGGGAAGGGAGGAGCGGATACGCATTTCTCCGGTTGCCCGGAAGATGGCCGAGGAGCACGCCGTGGACATAACCGGGATAGAAGGCAGCGGACCCGGGGGCAGAATTACCCGCGAAGACATTGAAAAGGCAATCGCGGGAAAAGAAACACCCTCCGCAGAGGCTTATGAAGGCAGAAAGGTACAAAAGACCATCCCCCTTGCCGGAATGAGGAAGTCGATTGCCGAGCATATGCAGCGGAGCCTCTCCGTATCCGCCCAGCTCACCAACATGGGTGAAATAGATATGGGCGAAATCGTGCAGAAAAGGAAAGACCTCCTGGAAAAGGAAAGCGCTCCCGGCGTCAGAATCACCTACACCGATATACTCGTATTTGCCCTCGCCAGGTTGCTCGGGGAACACCCGGTAATCAACTCCAGCCTGATAGAAAATGAGATTATAACCTGGGACAGCATCAACATCGGGGTGGCCGTAGCCCTGGAAGAAGGCCTCATCGTTCCGGTGGTAAAGGATGCCGACGATAAATCGCTTGCCGGGATAAGCCAGGCGGTAAAGACGCTTACCGAAAAAGCCAGAACGGGAAAACTGACCCATGAGGAAGTCAGCGGGGGCACGTTTACCCTGACCAACCTCGGCGCCCTCGGCGGCGGCTGGAACTTCGAGACCGCCATCATAAACCAGCCGGAATCGGCGATTTTGAGGACCGGCAGCATCACCGAGAGGGCTGCGGTCAGAAACGGACAAATCGTGGTCCGCCCTATCATGACCTATAGCTTTACCTATGACCACAGGGTGATTGACGGTGCCGTGGCGGCCAAATTTATGGCCAGCCTGATTGGTCTGCTGGAAGACCCCGGACAACTCTTGGAGTAGAAATTGGAGAAGGGCAATGGACGAAAGAGATATTGTAATCATTGGCGGCGGACCGGCCGGTTACGTTGCCGCCATAAGAGCCTCGCAGCTGGGGGACAAGGTCACCCTCGTTGAAAGCGACACTCTGGGCGGTATCTGCCTCAACCGGGGCTGCATACCATCGAAATCGCTGCTCCACAGCGTGGAACTCTACCGGGCAATCAAGAACGCCGGGCAGCACGGCATAAACGTATCCCAAGTCAGCGTCGACCTTGCCAGGATGCAGGTCCGCAAGAACAGGGTAATATCCACCCACGTGGCCGGTGTCCGGAGTCTCCTGGCAGGCAACAAAGTCGAAGTAATCAAAGGGCGGGCCAGACTGGCTCCTTCGATGACCGTTGAAATAACTCTCGGGGAAGGGCAGAAGCAGACCTTTCAAGCCAGAAGGATAATTCTGGCTACCGGCTCCAGCCCGGCATCCCTGCCCGTTCCCGGCGCGGACAGCGCTTCCGGGATAATCAACGCGGAAAGCGTCCTCAATCTGGAACGCATTCCGGAGAGCCTGCTGATGATAGGCGGCGGCGTTATCGGGGTGGAGATGGCTACCATTCTGACCAAGCTGGGCTGTAAAACAACTCTGGTGGAAATGATGCCCCATATTCTGCCCGCCGAAGACGCCGAGCTAACCGCAGTCCTCGTACGCGCCCTCCAAGATGATGGCGTCCAGATATACGAGGGGAGCAGGGTAAACGGGATTGAGGACGGGAGCAACAGGAAAATAGTTTCCTTATCCACCGGGGAAGGGGAAAAGAAGCTGGAGACTGAGGCCGTCGCCATCGGGGTGGGATACCAGCCGAACGTGGACGGCCTCGGGCTGGAAGAGGCAGGAATAGCGGCAAATAAAGGCGGCATCAAGGTAAACGAGCACATGGAGACCGGTGTGCCGGATATTTACGCCGCTGGCGATGCCACCGGCGGGATGATGCTCGCCTACGTCGCCATGGAAGAGGGAATAATCGCCGCCGAAAACGCTTCCGGCAAGACTTCAACCGTAGACTACCGGGCTGTCCCCCGCTGTACCTTCACCACGCCGGAGCTAGCCAGCGTCGGTCTTACGGAAGCAGAAGCAACTGCGCAGGGATACGGAATACAGACAGGAAGGTTCCCCTTCTCCGCCAACAGCATAGCCACCATCCTGGGAGAGAGAAAGGGGCTGGTAAAGATAATCGCCGACCAGAAATACGGGCAGATACTGGGGGTGCATATCATCGGCCCCCGGGCGACCGAACTCATCGCTGAAGCTGCCCTGGCCATAAAGATGGACGCCACCCCGCAGGAACTCGTTACCACCATCCATACCCACCCCTCCCTCTCCGAAGCGATTCGGGAGGCAGCCCTGGATATTACCGGGGAATCGATACACTCCATGCCCCGCAAAAAATAGCCCTCTGTTTATGTCTTTACGAAAATGACGATACTGAATAAAGCAGGCGTTCAGAAAACACGGTGTGTTACCCGCTGGCTGGGGCTGATTGAATACGGAGATGCCCTCCGCCGGCAGAGAAAGCTCTTCCGGGAAAGGCTGGACGGGCAGATACCGGATACGCTCCTTCTCCTGGAGCACCCGCCCACAATCACCATCGGCAAATCGGGCAGGCTGGAGAACATCCTCGTCCCCCGAGCGCAGCTGGCTGCAAAAGGAATATCCCTGGTCTTTATTGATAGAGGCGGCGATGTCACCTACCACGGTCCGGGGCAGCTGGTGGGCTACCCCGTTATCGACCTGCGGGAGCGGGGCAAAGATGCCCACCGCTACCTTCATGATCTCGAAGAGGTGCTTATCCGTACCCTGAATGACTTCTCCATAGGTTCAGCCAGGGATGATAATCATGCCGGGGTCTGGGTGAAAGGCGAAGAGATTGCCGCCATCGGACTCAGCCTGAGGAAATGGATTACCATGCACGGGTTCGCCCTCAATGTAAACACAGACCTGTCCCCCTTTTCGCTCATCAACCCGTGCGGCTTTACCGACAGGAAGGCAACATCAATGTCACGCCTGCTCGGCGCAGAAATACCCCTAGAGGCAGTGATGAAAAGGCTGCTAACCAATTTCGCCGAAGTTTTTAATGCCCGCCTTGAATTGGGAGTCGAGACAATGGTAAGGAGCCGCTGTGCAGAGAAGACTGCCGCCCTGGTTTAAGCAAAAGCCCGCCGACCCCGCTATTATGTCAGGCATGAAGAGGCTTCTGGAAGACCTGAGCCTGGAGACCATATGCCAGAGCGCCCTCTGCCCCAACATCGGCAAATGCTTTTCGGAAAGGACGGCTACCTTTCTCATACTGGGAGGCGTTTGCACCAGGCACTGCACCTTCTGCGCGGTGAAGAAAGGCCAACCCACCCCGCCCGACAGGGATGAACCGCGCCACCTTCTTGAGGCTGTGGAGAAGCTGAGGCTGAACTACGTGGTCATCACCTCGGTAACCAGAGACGACCTGCCTGACGGCGGCGCCCTCCAGTTTGCCAGGACAATCGAGGTGCTGAAAAAGGGCAGGAAAAATGCCGTCGTCGAGGTTCTCCTGCCGGACTTCCGTGGCTCGGCGGAAGCGCTCAGAGCGGTGGTTGAAGCCCGCCCTCACGTCATAAACCATAACGTGGAAACAATCCCCCGCCTCTACCCGGAAGTCAGACCGGAGGCGGACTACCACCGCTCCGTCGAACTTCTCGCCACGGTGAAGGATCTGGACCCCGCAATCGTGACCAAGTCCGGCCTGATGCTGGGACTGGGCGAAACTAAAGCAGAAGTGATTGAAATCATGCGAGACCTGAGAGAAGCCGATTGCGACCTGCTTACCATCGGACAGTACCTGCAACCCTCCCCCGGACACCACCCCGTGGCCAGCTATATCACCCCCGGGGAGTTCGCCAGATATAGAGATACCGGCGAAGGCATGGGATTTGCCGCAGTGGCCTCAGCGCCTCTGGTAAGAAGCTCCTTTAAAGCTGCCGAACTCTATGTCGCAGCGAGCGGAGCAGCAACCTCCGGCTCGCCGGAGAAGCCGCTTTGATCAACCGCGGAACTCTGCTAAAATCTAGGACAGACGGCTTCAAATCACTGCCGGAAAGGAACAAAAATGAGGAAGAATGGACTGAGGGAGCTTTTGAATGCCGGAAAACCAACCCTGGGCACCCGCGTGTTGACCACCTCACCACAGGTTGTCGAGGTAATCGGACATTCCGGTGCCTTCGATTATGTTCAGCTGGACGGAGAATACGCCTACTGGGACCTTCCCGACCTGGAAAATTTTGCCCGGGCGGTGGAGCTGTTCCCGAACATGTCTTCCATGATGAAGGTGGAACAGGAGCCGCGGGTATTCATTACCGTAAGGTCTCTCGGTGCCGGGTTTCAGAGCCTGATGTTCAGTGACTGCCACTCCGCAGAGGAAGTAAAGGAGTGCATCCGTGCGGTGAGGCCATCAACACCGGAGGACGGTGGTATTCACGGCTGTGCCATACGGCGCAACGTCGGTTACTTCATTGACGTCGGCAACGAAACGTGGGCCCAGGCCCAGCGGGAGGTGGTAATCGGCATCATGATTGAAAAAGCCAGCGCCATGGAACAACTGGAGGAGATACTGGCAATCAAGGGAGTGGACATAGTCCAATTTGGCTCCTGTGACTATGCCATCAGCCTCGGCAAGCCCGGGCAGAGGAGGGCCCCTGAAGTGAAGGGAGCCGAACGGGATATGATAGAATCGGCGCTGAAGAAGGGCGTGCACCCCAGAGTGGAACTTTACACCCTTGACCAGGCGCAAGAATACATTGACATGGGAGTCCGCCATTTCTGCATCGGCGTGGACCTGTCCATGATTTATCAGTGGTGCCAGCAGAACGGAGGGAAAATACGGGAGATGCTCGCCGGGGCGTAACCTCACCAGGATAATACGCAAGCCTTTTAAAGCCTGATTCACCACACTTTAATGCACTCCAGAATCCCGGCGAACAAGTCATTGACAACCATTCTCCAGTTGTGGTAGACTCTTCTCGTATTTGCTATTCAGCAAGGTAATGGATTGAAATATTGTGCTCAATCTATTACCATTATTGATTAGTGTTTTGGATGAGCTCTGGCTCATCCATTAAAATTGTGGGGCAGGAGGAAACAGGTGCCTACTATTAATCAGCTTATTCGTAAAGGACGGCGCAAGGTCACCAAGAAGACCAAATCGCCAGCGCTGCGCTACACCTTCAACGCCCTGAAAAACAGGATGGTGGAGGGAAAGGGCTCGCCACAGAAACGCGGGGTCTGCACGCAGGTAAAGACCACCACCCCGAAGAAGCCCAACTCGGCATTACGCAAGATAGCCAGAGTACGGTTAACCAACCAGATGGAGGTAACCGCCTACATCCCCGGAGAGGGACACGAGTTGCAGGAACACTCCGTAGTCCTGATTCGCGGCGGAAGGGTGAAAGACCTGCCGGGCGTCCGTTACCATATCGTTCGGGGGGCGCTGGACACCGGCGGTGTTAGCAACCGGCGGCAGGGCCGCAGCAAATATGGAAGTAAGCTGACCAAAGAAAAGACGGGAATTAGCTAAGGACGGGAGATAAGGATGCCCAGAAGAGCCCGAGCTACAAAAAGAGAGACCACTCCCGATGCCAAGTATCACAGCGCAATTGTAGCCAAGCTGATTAATAAAATAATGATGTCCGGCAAAAAGCGAACGGCCGAGGGAATCGTCTATGATGCCCTGCAACTACTGGAACAGCGGGTGTCAAAAGACCCGGTGGCGGCACTGGAACAGGCGATTAAAAATGCCACTCCCCTGCTCATGGTAAAGCCCCGCCGTGTTGGCGGTGCCACCTATCAGGTGCCGGTGGAAGTCCCGCCTGACCGCGGACTTTTTATCGCCATACGCTGGGTCTTAAAATCCGCCAGAGACAGGAAGGGCAAATCCATGGCGGAGAGGCTGGCGGCGGAACTTGCCGATGCCTGGCAGGGACAGGGAACCACCATTAAAAGGCGTGAAGATACCCACAAAATGGCTGAGGCAAACAGGGCCTTCGCCCATTACAGATGGTAAGAGGTTATCATTACTAGCTCAAATATCATGTTAAAAAATTCAGTTGCAGCAGAGGCAGGAACGGTGCCAAGGAGTTTTCCTCTAGAAAAAATACGAAATATAGGTATCATTGCCCATATCGATGCCGGTAAGACCACCGTCACCGAAAGGATACTTTTTTATACCGGGCGCACCTATAAGATTGGCGAGGTTGACACGGGTACCGCAGTGATGGACTGGATGGAACAGGAGCGGAAGCGCGGTATCACCATCACCGCAGCGGCAACCACCTGCTACTGGCAGGACCACCGCATCAATATTATCGACACGCCGGGGCATGTGGACTTTACCGCTGAAGTAGAGCGAAGCCTCAGGGTGCTGGACGGAGGCGTGGTGGTCTTTGACGGGGTAGCCGGAGTTGAGGCGCAATCGGAAACGGTATGGCGCCAGGCTGACCGCTACCGCGTGCCCAGAATCTGCTTTATCAACAAGATGGACCGTGTCGGAGCCAACTTCAAGCGGACCTTATTTATGATTGAACAGCGCCTGAAAGCCAGACCGCTGCCGGTCCAGCTTCCGCTGGTTACCGGAGATTCATATGAAGGAATTATCGACCTCATTGAGTGCCGGGCATGGCGCTTTGACGGGAAACATGACTCGGAATCCGAAGAGGTGCCAATTCCAGAATCAGAACAGGCAAAATGCGATGAGTTTCACCAGGCATTGATTGAAAAATTAGCCGAAAACGATGACCGGATTCTGGAAGCCTATCTTGAAGGTCACAAGATTACCCCCGCCGAGATAAAGCAGGCGCTGAGGAAGGTAACACTGGACAATAAAGGGGTGCCAATTCTCTGCGGCAGTGCCCTGAGAAACAAGAGCATCCAGCCGTTGCTCGATGCAATCATCAGCTATCTGCCATCTCCGCCGGACATGCCGCCGGTGCAGGCTATTGATATCAGCTCGGGAAACGAAGTCACCCGCCAGGCCAATGATGAAGCTCCCTTTTCGGCGCTGGCTTTCAAGGTGGTCTCTGACCCATTCGTCGGCAGGCTGGTATACTTCAGGGTCTACTCGGGCAGAATGAAGGTAGGTGACCAGGTGCTCAATGCAACCAGGGGTAAAAAGGAACGCATCGGGCGCCTGCTTTTAATGCACGCCAACCGCCGTGAAGAAGTGGAAGAGGCGGATACCGGGGCCATCGTTGCCACACTCGGACTGAAAAATACCTTCACCGGGGACACGCTGTGTGACTTCGCCCACTCAGTGTTGCTGGAGTCCATCCGCTTCCCTGAGCCGGTGCTTTCCATCTCCATTGAACCCAAAACCAGGGCTGACCAGGACAAAATGGGAAATGCCCTGCAAAAGTTAACCGAAGAAGACCCCACCTTCAAAGTCGTCAATGACCAGGATACCGGACAAACGATTATCTCAGGGATGGGCGAACTGCACCTGGAGGTCATCATAAATAGACTGCTCAGCGAGTTCGGGGTATGGGCGAAGGTAGGTAAACCGCAGGTCGCTTACAAAGAGACCATCACCGCGCCGGCGCAGGTTGATGAAAGGTTCGTCCGGCAGACGGGAGGCCGGGGACAATACGGCCATGTGTGCCTTGAGTTCAGCCCTCTGGAGCGCGGCAGCGGCTTCCAGTTTCTGGACCAGGTTAAAGGCGGTGCCATACCAAAACAATTCATTCCCCCCGTGGAAAGCGGTATTAAAGAAGCCATGGAAACCGGAGTACTGGCCGGCTACCCCGTGGTTGACATCAAAGCCACCCTTTACGACGGCAGTTATCATGAAGTCGACTCTTCAGAACTGGCCTTCAAGATGGCAGGCGCCATGGCGTTAAGAAAGGGCATTGCCAGAGCCAAGCCCGTCCTGCTGGAGCCGATTATGAAGCTGGAAATAGCCACGCCGGAACAATTTCTCGGCGATATCATCGGCGATATCAATTCCAGGAGAGGACATATTGAGACCATCGATTCGCAAGCTGAACTCTTTATCGTTCACTGCCTCGTTCCCCTGGCGGAAACCTTCGGCTACACTACCAGCCTCAGGTCACTGACACAGGGCAGAGCGACGCACTCCATGGAGTTTTCCTGCTACCGAGAAGTGCCGCCGGAGCTCACCGAAAAGATTACAGAACAGGTGGTTGGAAAAAGATATGCCTAAACAGAAAATCCGCATCAAACTGAAGAGTTTCGACCACAAGATAGTTGACCAGTCGGCTCAGCAGATTGTGGAGGCCGTTGAACGCACCGGAGCGGTCGTCGTCGGGCCGGTGCCTCTGCCCACCCACATCCAGAAGTTCAGCGTTATCCGCTCTACCTTTATCGATAAAGACTCGCAGGAGCAGTTCGAGATTAGAACTCACAAGCGCATTATTGATATTGTTGAGACCACCTCCAAAACCATAGATTCGCTAACCAGGCTAAATTTACCCGCCGGGGTTGAAATAGACATCAAGTTATAGCCACACTGAAAACGGGAAATGAAATGACAGGCATTATTGGCAAAAAACTGGGAATGACCCAGGTATTCGATAACGACGGTACAGTAGCCACGGTAACTGCCATCGAGGCCGGGCCGTGCACGGTAACCCAGATAAAAACTTCAGCCAAAGACGGCTATAATTCGGTGCAGCTCGGTTTTGCCGAAGCCAGGCAGACAAAACCCCGGCAGCGGGGTAAGGCTAAAAAGGAAGGACAGTTCAGGTATCTCCGAGAATTCAGGACGGGAAACGGCGAGGAAATAAAAGTCGGGCAGAAAATCGATGCCAGCCTGTTCAAAGCTGGTGACATGGTTGATATTACCGGAGTCTCAAAAGGCAAGGGATTTGCCGGCGTGGTAAAACGCTACCACTTCGCCGGCGGACCCAAAACACACGGCCAGTCCGACCGGCACCGTGCCCCGGGCTCCATCGGCGCCAGTGCCTCCCCGGGCAGGGTGTTCAAGGGGCAGCAGATGGCCGGGCACCTAGGAAACAGAGGAGTAACGGCCCGCAACCTGAAGGTATTTGAGGCTGACCCGGACCGCAACCTGTTGCTGGTCAAGGGAGCCGTACCGGGAGGCAGGAACGGCCTGCTGCTAATCAAAAAAGTCAGGGAGGGGAAGTAAGGAAGTGCAGGTTCCAGTCTACAACCTTGCCGGAGAAATAGTTGAGCACATTGAAATAATGGACCAGATTTTTGCCCTGCCGGTTAACGAGGGGGTCATACACCAGGCAATGGTCAGACAGCAGGCAAACGCCCGTCAGGGAACTGCCTCAACCAAGACCAGGAATGAAGTTGCCGGCAGCAGCCGAAAATTGTTCCGGCAGAAGGGAACCGGATTCGCCCGGACGGGTAGCCGGCGGTCACCCCTGCGCCAGGGAGGCGGCGTTATCTTCGGCCCGAAACCGAGGAGTTACCGCCAGGCAATGCCGAAGAAAATGCGCCAGCTGGCCCTGAAGTGCGCCCTTTCGGCAAAAGTCAGAGACCAGGAATTAAAAGTGCTGGAAAAACTGGAGTTTGAGGACCCGAAGACCAGGCAAATGGCACAGATTCTGACCGCCATCGGCGCGGATTCCTCGGTCCTTGTGGTCACTTCTGAACCAGACGGCAATGTAATAAAATCGGCACGCAACATTCCGAAAGTCAAGACCATGCCGGCTAATCTACTCAGCGTGCTTGACATCCTTTCCCACAAGATGTTACTTATGACGGTAACCGCGGTACGAAAGGCGGAAGAAATATGGGGCAAACAGGAAGCCCGAGAGGTAAAACATGCACCTGTATGAAGTATTGCGCCGTCCTCTGGTAACCGAAAAGAATACAATATTGCAGGCCCAGAATAAATATGCTTTTGAGATAGCCAAGAAAGCCAATAAGCCGCAGGTCAAACAGGCTGTGGAAAAGACGTTCAGAGTCAGGGTGACCACGGTTAACGTGGTAACGGTGCCCGGCAAGACAAAAAGGGTGGGCAGACGGGTAATACAAACTCATCCCTGGAAAAAGGCGGTTGTCACCCTCAGACCGGGCGATAAGATAGAAATATTTGAAGGCGTTTAGATTTTATGAAGGGGGAAGCTGAGTGGCATTAAAGGTATATCGTCCAACCTCTCCCGGCAGACGGGGAATGAGCAGTCCCACTTTTTCCGAAATAACGAAGGACAAGCCGGAAAAATCACTGCTCGCACCCCTTAAGAAGCGGGGAGGACGCAACAACCAGGGAAAAATAACGGTCAGACACCGGGGTGGCGGGGCAAAGCGCCGGCTCCGCATTATCGACTTCAAGCGGGACAAGCCAGGTGTTCCTGCCAGAGTGGCGGCCATTGAATATGACCCCAACCGCTCAGCACGTATTGCCCTGCTCCACTATGCTGATGGAGAAAAACGGTATATCCTCGCCCCGGCAGGACTCAATATCGGGGATACCGTAAAATCGGGCAGCGAGGCTGAGATGAAACCCGGAAACGCCCTGCCGCTGAGATTAATCCCCACCGGCAGCATGATACACAATATTGAGCTAGAGGCAGGAAGAGGCGGCAAACTGGCCCGGAGTGCCGGGACAGCCGCCCAGCTAATGGTAAAAGAAGGCGAATATGCCCTGGTCCGGCTATCGTCCGGTGAGATGCGGCGTATCCGTGCAGACTGCCAGGCTACCATCGGACAGGTAGGAAACGCTGACCACCAGAACATCAAACTGGGGAAAGCGGGGCGCAAACGGCTGCTCGGCTGGCGTCCCACGGTGAGAGGTTCAGCCATGACAACGCGTGACCACCCTCATGGCGGCGGCGAAGGTAGAAGCCCGATAGGTCTGCCGGGACCCAAAACGCCGTGGGGAAAACCGGCTTTGGGCTATAGAACCCGCAAGCCAAAATCATCAGACAAATTGATTATCAAGCGTAGAGGAGAGAAATAGAGGCAAGAAATGTCAAGGTCAATCAAGAAAGGCCCCTATATTGAGCCCAAACTGCTGAGGAAAGCGGATGCGGTTAGCCGCTCCGGCCAGAAAGCGGTGATAAAAACCTGGTCACGCTCCTCTACCATCCTGCCCCAGATGGTGGGACTTACCATCGGGGTGCACGACGGCCGGAAACACGTGCCCATCTTCATCACCGAAAACATGGTGGGGCATAAATTGGGCGAATTTGCCTTAACCCGTACCTTCAGGGGGCATGTCAGCAAGGCAGACAGAGCCACCCAGATAAAGAAAAGGTAATCATTCACTCTGAGCAGAGCATAAAATGGAAATAAGAGCAAGAGCCAAGGACACCGGAATATCAGCAAGCAAGGTGCGTCCACTGGTGGATATGGTAAGAGGCAAGAAAGTGGAAGAAGCCCTTACCATCCTCCGGTTTGCCAGCACGCCAAATGCTCAGGTTGTTTCCAAAGTGGTAAAATCAGCCGCCGCCAATGCGGAGAATAACTTTCAGATATCACCGTCTGATTTAAAGATTGTGAGTATCTTTGCTGATGGGGCACCAACTATGAAAAGATTCCGTCCCAGAGCTCGGGGGCGGGCAAGCCGCATCCTTAAACGTTCGAGCCATATTACAGTTATCGTCGCTGACCAGGAGGGTTAATTGGGTCGTAAGGTTCATCCCATAGGCTTTAGAATTGGCATCATACAGGACTGGCAAGCCAGGTGGTACGCCGATACTCACTACGCCGAGGCTTTGCAGGAAGATTTGAAGTTGCGGAAGGCCATCCAGAACAAATATCCTGACGCAGCTTTGTCTCTGGTGGAAATTGAACGTCAGGCGAAAGACGTATCGGTAACCATCCATACCGCCCGGCCGGGCATTGTCATCGGGCGTGGAGGCCAGCGAGTTGATGAACTGAGCGCTCACCTTGAACAACTCATCGGGAAAAAGGTTCGGCTCAATATCCAGGAGGTCCGTCAGCCGGAACTTGATGCCAGCCTGGTCGCCAAAACAATAGCCGAACAGATTCAACGCCGCATTGCTTACCGGAGAGCCATGAAACAGGCAATATTCCGCACCATTCAGGCTGGCGCAAAGGGAATAAGAGTCAGCTGTTCCGGCAGACTGGGCGATGCCGAGATTGCTCGCCGCCTGACAATGCATGAAGGCCAGGTGCCACTGCATACACTCCGTGCCGACATCGATTACGGTTTTTGCGAAGCCCGCACCACGCTGGGCAGGATCGGAGTAAAGGTCTGGGTATATAAAGGGGAGATACTGCCCGAGCCGAAGGAACCGGAAATCAGGGAGGTTCCTGCCGAGGCAGCCGCCCCTGCCGAGGCGGAAGAGAAGCCGGCCGAGCCGGTAGCCGCCGAAGGCACCAGACCGGAGGCAG
>CAZRBS010000003.1:0-46426 GCA_964598405.1 uncultured Dehalococcoidaceae bacterium | reverse complement strand
CGGCAAGAAAGAGAGCCAGGGCAGCCGCCCCTGCCGAAGCGGAAGAGAAGCCGGCCGAGCCGGTAGCCGCCGAAGGCACCAGACCGGAGGCAGAAACGACCCAGGAAGAAAAGCCGGCCCGACCGGCAAGAAAGAGAGCCAGGGCAGCCGCCCCTGCCGAAGCGGAAGAGAAGCCGGCTAAGCCAGCAAAGAAGAGCCAGAAAACCAAACAGACCTCAGATACAAACGCCGGGGCAGAGCCCTCCGCTCCGGCGGTAAACGAGGAGAAGAATGATACAACCTAAACGGGTGAAATATCGCAAAGCGCACAAAGGCCATCGCCGGGGTAGCGCCCAGGCGGGTAACACCACCGCGTTTGGTGATTTCGGACTGCAGGCACTGGGAGCCGCCTGGATTACCGGTGAGCAGATTGAAGCGGCCCGCCGTGCTATCACCCGCTATATCCGCCGCGGAGGAAAAGTCTGGATACGCGTTTTCCCGGACAAGCCGGTGACCAAAAAACCAGCGGAAACCAGAATGGGCAGTGGCAAGGGTTCCCCTGACCACTGGGTAGCCGTGGTCAAACCGGGAAGAATCTTATTTGAACTGGCAGGAGTTGATGAAATAACGGCCAAAGAGGCAATACGACTGGCCTCACAGAAGCTGCCCATACCCTCCAGATTCGTGGTAAGGGAAGCCGGCGTTTCGGCTGGCACTGACTCAACCAAAGGAGCTAGCGCAAGTTGAAAATCGATGAATTTCGAGCCCTGAGACCGGAAGAGCTGACCAAGCAGCTGGAAGAAGCTCATCAAGAGCTCATGAACCTTCGTTTTCGGCTGGCCACCAGACAGCTGGTCAACCACCGGGAACTCCCGATGGTTAAGAAGAAGATTGCCCGGCTCAAGACAATAATGAGAGAGAGGGAACTGGAGGCAGGATAGCATCATGCAGGAAAGACGCAAAATCAGAGTTGGGCGTGTCATCAGCAACAAGATGGACAAGACGGCGGTGGTAGCTGTGCCCACGCCCAAACGTTACCCGTTATATAAAAAGACCATCGTCAGAGCCATCAAGTATAAAGCTCATGATGAGAATAACCAGTGCCATCCGGGAGACCTGGTAAAAATCATAGAGACCCGTCCGCTCTCCAAAGACAAGCGATGGCGAGTAGCCGAGATAATAACCAAAGGAAGGATAGCTGAAATCCGGCCCGAGGAAGTAGCCTGAGATTAAGGATAACGTGACATGATACAGCCATACACCAGACTTAAAGCTGCTGATAATACCGGTGCCCGGGAAATCATGTGTATCAACGTGCTGGGAGGCACCAGGAAAAGATACGCCCGGGTGGGCGATATCATTGTGGCTGCCGTGAAAAAAGCCGTACCGGCGGCCGCCACCAAAAGGGGAGATGTCGTCAGGGCCGTTATCGTGCGCACGGCTCAGCCTTATCGGCGCCCCGATGGCTCTTACATTAGATTTGATGAAAATGCTGCCGTAATCCTGACCGATAAGAATAACCCCAGGGGGACCCGCATCTTCGGACCGGTAGCCAGGGAACTGAGGGAGAAAGACTTTACCAAAATAATATCACTGGCACCTGAAGTCCTGTGAGGTTGGTGAAAGAATGAATATTAAGAAAAACGATACGGTACTGGTCATTGCCGGCAAAGACAAAGGCAAAAAAGGTAAAGTGCGCTTTGCCTACCCGAAGGACGGACGGATACTGGTGGAAGGCATCAACTTCATTAAAAGGCACTCCCGAGCAAAAAGGCAGGCCAGACAAGCCGGCATTATTGACCTGGAAGCGCCCATCCATGTAACGAACGTCATGCTGTTTTGCGACAAGTGCAACCATCCGGCTCGCATCGGTTTCAGGTTTCTGGACGACGGCAGAAAGGTCCGGGTCTGCCGCTCATGCAACGAGGTGATTGACTAGATGTCACAACTGAGGGAAAAATACCGGAAAGAAGTTCTTCCCGACCTGATGAAGCGTTACGGGTATAAGAACGTAATGCAGGTGCCGCACGTCGATAAAGTTGTCCTCAATATTGGCCTGGGCGAGGCAATTCAGAACGCCAAAGCCCTGGAAACCGCCGAAGGTGACCTTGCCACCATTTCCGGGCAGCACCCGGTGGTAACCCGTGCCAGGAAATCGGTCTCTGCCTTCAGGTTAAGACAGGGGATGCCCATCGGGCTGAAGGTGACCCTGCGGGGGGAACGCATGTACCACTTTCTGGAAAAGCTGATGAACGCCGTCCTGCCCCGTGTCCGGGAGTTTCAGGGCGTCCCGGCAAACTCCTTTGACGGGCGGGGCAACTACACGCTGGGGCTCAGGGAACAAATCATCTTCCCCGAAGTAGATTATGACAAGGTAGATAAGATACGCGGGCTGGAGGTATCAATCGCCACCACGGCTAAAACAGATGAGGAAGGCAGACACCTGCTGGAATCACTGGGAATGCCTTTTGCCAAGGATGGAATGGAGTAAGAATGGCAAAGAAATCAAAGATTGTAAAAGCCGAGCGCCCGGCTAAATACAGGGTGCAGCAGCACAACCGGTGTGTTCTGTGCGGTCGGCCTCGTGCCTATATCCGTAAATTCGGCCTGTGCCGCATCTGCTTCCGCAAACTGGCGCTTGCCGGTCAGCTGCCGGGAGTGAGAAAATCAAGCTGGTAAAAGGACTGAAGGAAGACGAATATGACCATTTCTGACCCAATAGCTGATATGCTAACCCGAATAAGAAATGCCCTTATCGCAAAACATGATTCGGTGATGGTGCCTTCCTCAAGGATAAAGCTCTCAATTGCCCGCATCCTCAAGGAAGAGGGGTTTATCAACGATTATGAGGTGCTTAAAGGGAAACCGCACCGGGTAATCAAGATTCTCCTCAAATACAGCGATAGCAATAAACCGGTTATCTCCGGGCTGGAGCGGGTGAGCAAACCCGGCTTAAGGGTATACGTACAGCGGAAAGAGGTTCCCCGCGTCTTCGGAGGACTGGGTATCGCCGTTGTTTCCACCTCCAGAGGCGTGAAAACGGGGCAGCAAGCCTGGCGCCAGGGAATCGGCGGGGAACTGCTGTGTTATGTATGGTAAGGACCTGGAGTGATAAACTATGTCTAGAGTAGGAAAAATGCCAATACCCGTGCCACCGGGTGTCACCGTGAGCATCAAGAAAGACCGGGTTACGGTAACCGGGCCAAAAGGCGAGCTCAGCGGCTCCTTCCACCCGGAGATAAAGATTGCCCAGCAGGAAAACAGCCTGGTTGTGTCCCGACCCAGTGATGGCAGGGAGCACCGCTCCTTTCACGGCCTGACACGAACGCTCCTGGCAAACATGGTGACGGGGGTAAGCCGGGGTTTTGACAAGTACCTGGAGATAGTCGGCGTGGGCTACCGGGCAGAGAAAGCCGGGGACAAGCTGATTCTCCGCATCGGGTACTCACATCCGGTAGAAATATCACCCCTGCCGGGAGTTTCCCTGAATGCCGAAGGGGCAAACCGGATTAAAGTCAGCGGGATAAATAAAGAATTTGTCGGCGAGATGGCAGCCAGAATACGCGAGGTCCGTCCCCCCGATGCCTATAAAGGCAAGGGCATCAGGTATGCCGGAGAGCGCGTTCATCTCAAAGCGGGAAAAGCCGGCAAGGCTATAGGTAAGAAGTAACCATGGGAAATATTGAGCCAAGACTGGCACGTTATAGAAGACATACCCGGGTTAGACTGAAGGTGAAGGGCACAGCGCCCAGGCCCCGTCTGTGCGTGTTCCGCAGCCTGAACCATATCTACGCCCAGGTTATCGATGACTCACGGGGGCACACACTGGTCTCAGCCTCAACCATTGACCCGGAGACGAGAAATGAGACCGATAGTAAAGCAAAAACGGGCAAGGCGGAACTCGTCGGCACCATGATAGCCAGACGGGCCCTGAGCAAAGGAATAAACCAGGTAATCTTTGACCGCGGCGGTTATAAATACCACGGCAGGATTAAAGCCCTGGCCGAAGCAGCCCGGAAAGGCGGACTAAAATTCTAAAAAGGATAGAACTCTAAGCCTCATGAAAGAACCAGTAAGCAAAATAGACACAACTGACCTAGCTCTGAACGATAAGCTAATCTATATTAACCGGGTGGCTAAAGTAATGAAAGGGGGCAAACGCCTCCGGTTCAGTGCCCTGGTGGTAACGGGAGACAATAACGGACACGTGGGACTCGGCATCGGCAAGGCCAATGAAGTGCCGGCAGCGATTAACAAGGGCGGAGCAGCCGCCAGAAAGAGCCTGATTAAAGTCCCCCTTTCCGGGTCCTCCATCCCACATGAGATAACGGCCAGGTTCGGCGCCGCCAAAGTGCTGCTCAAACCGGCCCGGCCGGGCACCGGCGTTATCGCCGGCGGCAGCGTGAGAGCGGTACTTGAAGCCTGCGGAATCAAAGACATCCTGACCAAATCACTGGGCAGTTCCAACCAGGCGAACATAGCGAAGGCAACAATACTCGGTCTCAGACAGCTGAGAGAGCCAGAAGAGGCGGTAGCCAAACGTAAGGAGACCGGCAAAGTGGAGGAGACGGTAACCGGTGGTTAAATTGCGCATTACCTGGGTCAAAAGCGATATTGGCTATAAAGAAACGCAGCGGAAAACGTTAGCCGCTCTGGGTTTTCACCGCCTGAACCAAAGCGTCACCCACGAGGACTCAATGTCAGTCCGGGGGATGATTAATAAAGTGAGACACCTAGTTAAAGTGGAGGAAGCGAGCTCTTGAGACAGGACAATCTCTCTCCATCACCAGACTCCAGGCGAGCCCGGAAACGGGTGGGGCGAGGAGATGGCAGCGGCCATGGCACCTACTCTGGAAGGGGCATAAAAGGGCAAAATTCCCGCTCCGGCAGCAAGGTCCGCCCCGGATTTGAAGGCGGGCAACTGCCTTTAATCAAACGGCTGCCCCAGAAACGCGGCTTTGTCAACATTTTCCGGAGGGAGTACAGCGTGGTCAACATTGACCGGCTGAATACCTTCGCATCGGGAAGTGAAGTGACCCCGGAAAAACTGCTCGCCGCCGGGCTGGTAAAGTCGCTCCGGCAGCCAATCAAGATTCTGGCCAACGGCGACATGAAACATCCCCTTTCGGTAAAGGCAAACAAGTTTTCCACCGCCGCTAAGAACAAGATAGAGGCAGCCGGGGGTAAAGCTGAGGAGGTGGAGTATGCGGCCAAGGCAAAGTAGGCCACGCCTGCTCCAGGCAATGCTTGATGCCTTCAGCTTACCCGATTTAAGACGCCGGATCCTGCTTACCGTAGGCATCCTGATAATCTTCCGCTTCGTCGCCCACGTGCCTCTGCCCGGAGTGGACCTTGAGGCCCTGCAGGCGCTGTTTGAGCGCAATGCGCTGCTGGGTATGCTTGACCTGTTCAGCGGCGGCGCCATGAGGCGGCTTAGTGTGGCAGCTATGGGGGTTTATCCCTATATTACGGCTTCAATCATCATGATGCTGCTGGTGCCGGTTATCCCGCGCCTGCAGGCCCTCTCCCGGGAAGGAGAATCAGGCAGGAACAAAATTAACCTGATTACCCACTGGCTGGTTGTACCCCTGGCCGCCATCTCCGGTTACGGGCAGCTGGTTTATCTCCAGCGTGAGGGGGTCATTGCCTCCCCCGACGCCCTGCCAATGACAGCCATGGTGCTCTCAATGGTAGCCGGCACCATCTTTCTGGTATGGCTCGGTGAGCTTATCACCGAATACGGCATTGGTAACGGCATCTCCATAATAATCTTTGGCGGCATTGTCGCCGGCATACCCCAGATGGTCGGGCAGGGCTTCCTGGCGAAAGAAAACTTTGTCGGGCTGACTGCCTATATCCTGATAGTTCTGGCCACCATCGTGGTAATAGTCATCTTCACCGAAGCCCACCGCCGTATTCCGGTGCAGTACGCCAAAAGCGTCTTCCGTAGCGGCCGTATGTACCGGCAGGCAGGGTCAACTCACATTCCGCTGCGCGTAAACAGTGCCGGGATGATACCGCTTATCTTCGCCATGTCACTGGTGCTCTTTCCCGGCATCGTCGCCAGTTACTTTGCCAACCCGGCGGGGGCAGAACCCAACTTCGCCAATCTGATTATGAACCTGTTTAAACCTGATGCTCCCCTGCCCCGGGGCTTGTTTTACTGGGGACTATACTTCTTGCTGGCGGTTGGCTTTACCTTCTTCTACACCACGATAATCTTTCAGCAGCAGGACCTGCCCAACACTTTGCAGCGCCAGGGGGGGTTTATCCCCGGCATCCGTCCGGGCAAGAACACCGCCACCTATCTCAACGGGGTCATTAACCGCATTACCTGGGGAGGAGCTCTTTTCCTGGCTTGCGTGGCGGTGATGCCCTTTGTAGCCAGACAGCTCACCGGTATCCAGGTGATACAGCTATCCAGCCTAGGCCTGATCATAATGGTCGGAGTCGTCCTGGATACCATGAAGCAGCTTGAGGCACAACTGGTTATGCGCCGGTATGAGGGCTTTATCAAATAGGAGAAAAATTGTATAATGTAGTTTTGGTGGGGGCTCCCGGGGCAGGTAAAGGAACACAGGCCGCAACCGTTGCCCGGAAGCTGGGGCTGGTTCATATAGCCTCCGGTGACCTGTTCCGGCAGGCGGCAGAACGGGAAACCGAACTGGGAAAACAAGCCAAGCCCTATATAGAGAAGGGGATATTAGTCCCTGATGAACTGACAACACAAATGGTTCTGGAAAGGATGTCAGCTCCGGATACTGAAGCCGGGGCAGTTCTTGATGGCTTTCCCAGGAACCTGAAGCAGGCTGAGGCACTGGATAAAGCTCTGGCCAGGCAGAATAAAAAATTAGACAGGGTAATCTACATTAGAGTATCGCAAGATGAGCTTCAGAAAAGGCTCGGCGGGCGCCGGACTTGCCGCCAGTGCCAGGCCGTTTATAATATAAGAAACTCTCCCCCGAAAGTGGCGGGGAAATGCGCTAGATGCGGTGGCGAACTCTACCAGCGACCTGATGACACCGCTCGAAAGATTAAAAAACGATTAGAGGTCTTCTTCGCCCAGACGATGCCCCTTATTGACTACTACGCGCGAAAGGGCAAACTACTGGAAATTGACGGCGAGGGAAGTATAGATGAAGTAACACAGAGGATTGTGGCGGTCCTTCATTCGGAGGAGCTCATAACCAGATGAGCATAATCATCAAAAACGCTCATGAGATTGCCGCCATGAGGCAGGCGGGAAACATTGTCGCCGCCATACTGGAAACACTGAAGAAACAGATAAGACCGGGAATGGAGACCAGAGAATTGAACGCTACCGCGGAGAAAGAACTGAAAAGGCACGGCGCCAGGTCATCATTCAAGGGATACCGGGGATTTCCGGCCAATCTCTGCGTATCAGTAAACGATGAGATAGTGCACGGGATTCCGGGGAAACGGGTCCTGCGCGAGGGCGACATTGTCTCCCTTGATTTTGGAGCTATTTTCATGGGCTTCCAGGGTGATGCCGCCGTCACCGTGGGCGTCGGCAGGATAAGCCCGGAAGCGGAGCGTCTCCTGGAGGCTACGGAAGGCGCTCTGGAAGCAGGGGTAGGTGCTGCCTGCCCTGAAGCGAGGCTGGGAGATATTTCCGCCGCCATTCAAAAACATGCCGAGGCAAAAGGCTATTCGGTGGTGCGCGAGTATACCGGACACGGCATCGGGAGGGAGATGCATGAGGAACCACAGATTCCCAACTTCGGTCCGTCCGGTTCAGGCCCTGTCCTGAAGAAAGGCATGACCCTTGCCCTCGAACCCATGCTCAATGCCGGTGACTGGCATACCCGGATCGGGGATGACCGCTGGACGGTGCTCACCGCCGATGGCAGCCTTTCGGCACACTTTGAACATACTATCGCCATCACCGATGGTGAACCGGAGGTACTTACTAAATAGGTTCATGCCCAAGAAAGAAACGATAGAGGTTGAGGGAACGGTGGTAGAAGCTCTACCCAACGCTATGTTCCGCGTTGAGCTACCCAATGAACATAAGGTACTGGCTCACATCTCGGGCAAGATAAGAATGCATTACATCAGGGTCTTGCCCGGTGACAGGGTATTGATTGAGCTGTCCCCCTATGACCTGAGCCGGGGCAGGATTACCTACCGGTTTAAGTAAAGGCAAAAGGTTTAAGACGATGAAAGTTAGAGCTTCAGCAAAGGTCAGATGTGAAAAATGCAAGGTGGTAAGGCGGAGAGGAGTAATCAGAGTCATTTGCTCCAACCCGAAACACAAGCAGAGGCAGGGCTAACTTTCCCTGAGGCAAGGAGGAAGTAAATGGCACGTATTGCCGGAGTAGATATACCCAGAAACAAGCAGGTTTGGGTTTCGCTACAGTATATATATGGTATCGGCCCTGTCCTGAGTCAGAAGATTCTGGCCCAGGCCGGTATCAAAGCTGATACCAAGGCAAATGACCTTACCGAAGAAGAAGTAAACCGTCTCCGGGAGCTCATCGACCGGCAGTACAGGGTCGAAGGAGAACTAAGACGGGAGGTTAACCTTAACATCAAACGCCTCATCGAAATCGGCAGCTACCGGGGCAGCCGGCACCGGCACAGCTTACCCGCCAGGGGACAGCGAACGCGAACCAATGCCCGTGCCCGCCGTGGTAGCCGCAAGACCGTAGCCGGCAGAGGGCAGAGGCGCGGCATGACCAAGAAATAATAAAACACTGGTTAGAAGGAGAGCAGAATGGCACAGAAGAAGCGCCCCAAGGCGAGACGAAGAGAGCGCAAGTCTATTCCCGTCGGGAGGGCTTATATTCAATCAACGTTTAATAATACCGTTATCACCCTCACCGACCCCGAGGGAAATGTAATCGCCTGGGGCAGCTCGGGGACTGCCGGGTTCAAAGGTTCACGCAAGGGCACCCCGTACGCCGCCCAGATGGCAGCCCGGGAGGCGGTAAGAAAAGCGATGACACACGGCCTGCGCCAGGTAGACGTGTATGTCAAAGGCCCGGGCAGCGGCCGTGAGGCAGCCATACGTTCTCTCCAGAGTTCCGGCCTCTATATCACGGGCATCAGAGATGTAACCCCCGTCCCGCACAATGGCTGCCGCCCGCCCAAGAGAAGACGAGTGTAAAAGAGAGGAGAAATGGCAAGATATATAGGAGCAGTTTGTCGATTATGTCGCCGTGGCGGCGGTAAGCTCTTTCTGAAGGGCAGCCGCTGTTTCACGCCCAAATGCAGCGTGGACAAGCGGACCAAGCCGCCGGGACAGCAGATAAGACGGCGGCGGCAGAAGCTTTCCGACCGCGGGCTTCAGCTCCGGGAAAAGCAAAAAGCCCGTCACAGCTACGGACTACTGGAGAGGCAGTTCAGAAAGACCTTCGCTCAGTCGGCTAGGCAGGCGGGCATCACCGGAGAAAACCTGCTGGTGCTTCTGGAAAGGCGCCTCGACAATGCGATCTACCGCCTGGGCTTTGCTGATTCGCGCTCTCAGGCCCGTCAGCTGGTCCGGCACGGACATATTATGCTTAACGGGCGCAGGACCAACATTCCTTCCTGTTTGGTTAACGAAGGTGATAGCATAAACTGGCGGCAGGAAAGCACCAATACGGAATACTACAAAATGCTGGCGCAAAGCATTGAAGCCAAAGTGACCCCGAACTGGTTGAGTCTGGATAAGAAAAACCTCGTTGGCAAGGTCTTATCCCTGCCAACCTCCGACGATATAGAGGCTGCTTTTGATGGAACAGCTATAGTCGAGTACTACTCGCGATAATCAATAAGGAGGTAGAACCTTTTGTCCCATCTGGTAATACCTAGAATTGAATGTGTGGAAAGCGAAGATAATTTCGGACGCTTTCTGGCTGAACCGCTGGAAAAGGGGTTTGGCATAACTCTGGGAAACGCTTTAAGAAGAGTGTTACTTGGCTATCTGCCCGGGGCTGCCATAACGCACGTCAGGATTGAAGGCATCAGACACGAATTCACCGTCATCCCTCACGCCAAAGAAGATGTTACCGAGTTCTTGCTCAACGTCAAAGCGTTGAGGATAAAACCCCTGGCCAGCCGTCCCGGCAAGCTGACCCTGGACACCCAGGGAGAGGGCAGGGTCTGCGCCGCGGATATCAAACCATCCGCCGACTTTGAGATTGCCAACCCGGAACTCCGTCTCCTCACCCTGGATTCATCTGAGGCTAAACTCTCTATGGAGTTTGATGTAGAACTGGATACCGGCTACCGTCCGGCTGAGCCGGGTGATAACATGCCGGTAGGAACAATCCCCGTGGATGCCATCTTCACCCCGATACGCAAGATTAACTTTGCCGTCGAGCCGGTCCATACCGGCCAGGAGACCGGTCAAGAGCGGCTGGTGCTCGATGTATGGACAGACGGCACCATATCCCCGGTGGATGCCCTCAGCCTGGCTGCCAGAACCCTGTCAGAGCAACTGGCTCCTTTTGTTGAATACGTCAAGATTTCTCAGATGAAAGCAGAAGAACAGCTTGTTCGCCTCTCCATACCCGATGAGAAATATAACATGCCCGTGGAACAGCTGAACCTCTCGGTGCGCACCATGAATTGCCTGAGGCGCGGTGGCATCACCACCGTGGGCGAACTCATAAGCAAAAGGCCAAAAGAGCTGCTCAAGCTGCGCAACTTCGGGCAGAAATCCTTCCATGAAATAGAAGAGCGCCTTCAGGAAATGGACCTGTCGCTCTCCCCTCAGGTCGAGCTGAAGAGAGAGGCGGGGGAACCTGCTCTAGAAGAAGAACCGGCGGAACCAGCGCCAGCTGAAGCGGAGGAGGAAACGGAAGGCCAACCTGAGTCCGAGGACCAATTACAAGTATAAGAGTTGTATGAGTCAGTGATATGAGACATAAAATAGCCGGTAGAAAATTAGGCAGAACGACAAGTCACCGCAGAGCGCTGTACCGCAACCTGGTGACCGACCTCCTGAGGTACGATAAAATTACCACCACGGAGGCTAAAGCCAAGGAAGTGCGCAGTTTGGCGGAGAAAATGATTACCCTGGGCAAAAAGGGCGGCCTCCCCGCGTTTCGCCAGGCCCTGTCCTTCATCATTGATAAGACGGTGGTGGAAAGGGTATTTTCCGAACTGGCTGACAGGTATGCCGGGCGCCCCGGCGGCTATACCCGCATCGTCAAGCTGGGGCCCAGACAGGGCGACGGCGCTCCCATGGTCGGGCTGGCATTGGTAGAATGATGGTAACCGCAACCAGCGCAGAATTAAAAAGGTCCGCCAGCCCGACAACAAGCACCAGGATTGCATTGATTATGGAATACGACGGCACAAATTATCACGGCTTCCAGTTGCAGGCCAATCTACCCACCATCCAGGGGGAGATAGAGAAAGCAATAGGCAGGCTTACCGGAGAAAAGAGCCGGGTGGCGGCAGCCAGCCGGACTGACACCGGAGTTCACGCCGAGAAACAGGTGGTCAGCTTCCGGACAAAGTCACCCCTGCCTCCGGCCACATTTGTCAAGGGGTTGAATTATTATTTGCCCGCTGACATCGCGGTCAGGGCCGCCTTCAGGACCGGCGATGCATTTAACGTCAGGCGCCATGCCCTCAGCCGGGAGTATAACTACTACATACTAAACAGTCCCACACGGTCGCCGCTAAAACGCCGTCTGGCCCATCTGGTTGCCGGACATCTGAACATCGAGGCAATGAACGAGGCCTGCCAGGCCCTCATCGGAAAACATGATTTTGCCTCATTTGCCACCTGCCTTGAGGGCAGCGGGATAAAGAGCACCGTACGCCGCATTTACCGCGCCGGAATGGAGAGGGACGGCGACCTGGTTATTTTTAATATTGTTGCCATCTCATTCCTGCCCCACCAGGTGAGGAATACCGTCGGGGCTTTAATCAAGGTCGGTCTGGGGAAGATGGCAGTCGCCGATTTCGGCAGCATGGTTGCCGCCAGAAAGCCCGGTCTGGCCGGCCCGGCGGCACCCGCCTGCGGGCTGCACCTGACGCGGGTAAGCTATCCATTCCCTTTGGAGGAGGCATATAACTGATGAAAACCTACACTGCCAAGAAAGCCGATATTGAACGACAGTGGCATATCATTGACGCCACGGGCAAAACCCTGGGCAGTCTGGCCACTCAGGCAGCCGGTTTACTCATAGGCAAACACAAGCCGATATTCAGCCCCAATCTGGACGCCGGGGACTTCGTCATCGTCACCAACGCAGAGAAGATCCGGGTCACCGGCGACAAGACCAGGCAAAAACGTTATTACCGGCATTCCGGGTATCCTGGCGGATTCAGGAGCAAACCGCTGGAGCAAATGATGGAGTCCAGCCCGGCCCGGGTAATCGAGCACGCGGTGAAAGGCATGTTGCCCCGCACGCGTTTAGGTGCTAGTATGAAGAAAAGGCTCAAGATTTACACCGGTGATAACCACCCTCACCAGGCTCAGATAAAGGACGTACCGCAGGGTTAAGCACTGACATCAGGAAAGTTTGAAGGAGTTTTTTAATTGGAGAAGCAGACTTACTTTCACGGGACCGGCCGGCGAAAAACGGCAGTAGCTCAGGTAAGGCTACTCAAAGGAAACGGCGCCATTATCGTCAATGGCACGCCCTATGAGGAACTTTTCACCAGCATTGAGCACCTGCAGACAATACTGCAGCCTTTTCTGGCGAGCGAAAGTCTCGGCAAATATAATGCCGTGGTCAAGGTAAACGGCGGCGGCGTTACCGGACAAAGCGATGCTATTGCACACGGCATTTCCAGAGCCCTGGTCCGGGCAAATGAAAGCTTCAAACCCCTGCTGCGCCAGAGCGGACTGCTGACCAGAGACCCGCGGGTCAAAGAGAGGAAAAAGCCCGGCCTCAGAAGAGCGCGGAAAGCGCCTCAGTACACCAAGCGGTAAAAGCCGGACAACTCAAACCCCGGCTAACTTCCTGCCAAAATCAAGCAGCCTGTCCGCACGCTCCGGGGAATCGGTCTCCGTGTAAATACGGAGCACCGGCTCCGTTCCGGAAAACCTGACCAGCAGCCAGGTATTGTCGGCCAGGGTAAACCGGAAACCATCGAGCGTATCAGCCCTCGCCACTTTGACGCCCTCTATGGACTGCGGCGGGTTATCCCGCAGGCGGTCAATTATGTTCCGGCGTTCATCCGCGCTGAATTCAACATCCACCCGTTTATAGTAATGAGGGCCCACTTTACGGTAAAGGTATTCTATAAGCTCGGAAGGGGTCTTACCCGTCTTAACCATCAGGTCAAGGAAATAGAGGCTCGCCAGAATGCCATCGCGCTCCGGCACATGCCCTCGGAAGCCGTAGCCGCCGCTTTCCTCGCCGCCGACGAGCACATCTTCGGAGAGCATTATCGGGGCAATATACTTGAAGCCAACCGCCGTCTCGTGCACCGGCACGTCGAACATCTCTCCCAGACGATAAATCATGCTGGTGGTGGTTATCGTCTTCACGATGGGGCCGCGCTCACCCCGAATCTCCAGCAGATAAAGGCAGAGAAGGGCAAAGACCTGGAGCTGGGTCAGAAACGTCCCCTTTTCATCCATCACCCCCATCCTGTCGGCGTCACCATCAGTGGCCAGCCCCGCGTTTGCTCCCCCTTCTCTGACGGTAGCGGAGAGTTTGGCCAGATTGGCGGCAATAGGTTCCGGGCGCATCATACCGGGAAAGAGGGGATTTCGCTCTTCGTTTATTTCAATTACCCTGGTGCGTCCTCCACTCAGTATTCCCTTGAGATATCCGGCACCGGCGCCGTACATCGAGTCGACCACCACCTCAAGTCCAGCCTGTTTCAACCCCTCCAGGTCAACCAGCCCGGCTATCCGATTCAAATAGAGCGGAGCCGGGTCAAAATACTCCACCAGTCCCCGCTCCAGAGCCTCTGACAGCGGCAACCGGCTTATCCTGCCCGCAGCCAGAACCTGGTTGATAAACTTTTCTATTTGGGCAATAACTTCACCCGGGGCACTGGCGCCGTGCTCGTCCTTGCATTTGAAACCATTCCAGACCGCCGAATTGTGGCTGGCGGTGATGATGATGGCGCCACCCGCTTCCTTCGCCTGAACGCCGAAGCTGACCACCGGCGTCGGCGCTATCTGAGAACAGAGGTAGACCTTGATACCATTACCGGCAACCACCTCCGCAGACGCGGCAGCAAAGTCCTCGGAAGCAAACCGGGCATCATAGCCGATAACCAGTCCGCATTTGGCCAGCCCCGCCTGTTTGAGGTATTCGGCAACGCCCTGAGCACAGGCCCGCACATTATCAAAGGTAAAGTCCTGAGCAATAATGGCCCTCCAGCCATCGGTGCCAAACTTAATCGGATTATTTATCTACCTCACCCCCTTGGATTTTGATGTCAGGTCAGAGGAGCTTCCGCTCCCCATCTCTATTTGCCCAGGGCCTCTTTCCTCAGGATTTCGGCCTTATCCGTTTTCTCCCAGGGAAGGTCAATGTCCGTCCTGCCGAAGTGCCCGTAGGCAGCGGTAGCCCGGTAGATGGGACGGCGCAGGTCAAGGTCCCGGATGATAGCCCCCGGCCTCAGGTCGAAGTGCCTGTCGACCAGTTTCAACAGGACTTCCTGGTCAACCTTTGCCGTGCCAAACGTCTCAATGGAAACGGACAGCGGGTGGGCAACTCCGATAACATACGCAATCTGTATTTCCAGCCGCTCCGCCAGTCCTGCCGCTACCATATTCTTGGCGATATAGCGGGCGGCGTAAGCCGCCGAACGGTCGACCTTGGTCGGGTCTTTGCCGGAAAAACAACCTCCGCCGTGCCGGGCAACTCCGCCATAAGTATCCACCAGAATCTTCCGTCCGGTAAAACCGGTATCAGACACCGGCCCGCCGATGACAAACCTCCCGGTAGCGTTCACATAAAACACGGTCTCATCATCCATGAGTGAAGCGGGCACAATTACCCTGATCACTTTCTCAATGACTTCCCGCTCTATTCTATCATGACTGACCCCGTCGTCGTGCTGGGCGCCAATTACCACGCTGTTTACCCTCTTGGGAGTGCCGTTATGATATTCCACGGTCACCTGCGACTTGCCATCGGGGCGGAGGTAAGGCAAAGTCCCGTCCTTCCTCACCCGGGCAAGCTGCTGGCACAGCCGGTGCGCCAGGGAAATGGGAAGCGGCATAAGTTCAGGCGTCTCGTTACAGGCAAATCCAATCATCATTCCCTGGTCTCCGGCGCCAATTTTATCCAGTTCATCAATAGCGGCTTTTTTCTTCGCCTCAAATGATTTGCTGACTCCCATGTCAATGTCACTGGACTGCTCGTTAATGGAAACCATTACCCCGCAGGACTGGTACTCAAAGCCGTACTCGGGACGGGTATAGCCTATTTCTCTGACCACCCTCCGTACTATCCGCGGAATCTCCACGTAGCAATTGGTGGTAATTTCACCCATGACCATTACCAGGCCATTGGTCACCGCCGTTTCACAGGCCACCCTGCCGTAAGGGTCCTGTTCCAGAATAATATCCAGAATGCCATCCGATATCTGGTCGCATAACTTGTCCGGGTGACCTTCGGTAACTGATTCCGATGTCATCAGATAGCGAGAAGAACTGGCGAAACTATTTTTCATTCTTCCTCCGTCTTGAATAGAAAATAACTTTATGTCAAATGATTTCGTCTTATGTACCCTCCTCCCATCCGGACAGATATTTCCTCTGCTCCGGCGTCAGGGTATCAATTTCGACACCTATGGCGTGCAGTTTCAACCGCGCCACCTCTTTATCAATTTCTTCCGGCACCGCATAGACGCTCGGTTGAAGACGCCCGCTATTCTTCACCAGGTACTCCAGGCAGAGAGCCTGGTTGGCAAAGCTCATATCCATTACGCTGGCAGGGTGCCCCTCGGCAGCAGCCAGGTTGATAAGCCTCCCCTCCCCCAGCAGATACAGGCGGCGGCCGTCCTTCAAAGTATATTCGTCAACAAAGTCCCGGATGCGCCGCTTCTCCTGCGCCATCTTCTCCAGAGCCGGGATGTTGATTTCCACATTGAAATGACCGCTGTTCGCCAGGATAGCCCCGTCCTTCATCATCTGAAAATGGGCTTCGTCAATCACGCTCTTATCGCCGCTGATAGTGATGAAGATGTCACCCACCCCGGCCGCTTCCCGAAGGGGCATTACCTGATAGCCGTCCATGACCGCTTCCAAAGCCCGGACCGGCTCCACCTCGGCAACAATCACGTGAGAACCAAGCCCCCTGGCTCTCAGGGCCAGGCCGTGCCCGCACCAGCCGTAACCGCAGATCACCACCTTTTTCCCCGCCCACAGAATATTGGTGGCACGGGTGATGCCATCCACGGTGCTCTGCCCGGTGCCGTAACGGTTGTCAAAAAGATACTTGGTCTGGGCATCATTCACCGCAATTACGGGGTACTTCAGCTTTCCCGCCTCCGCCATGCTGCGCAGCCGTACCACGCCGGTGGTGGTCTCCTCCGTACCCCCCAGGACATTCCCCAGCAGGTCGCTCCGGCTGGTGTGAAGGGTGGTAACCAGGTCAGCCCCGTCATCCACAGTAAGCTGCGGTTTATTGTCCAGAGCGGTGTTAATATGCCTGTAGTAGGTTTCCCCGTCTTCCCCTTTGATGGCATTGGTGGAAATCCCGCAGTCCACCAAAGCCGCAGCCACATCATCCTGAGTGCTGAGCGGGTTGGAGGCACACAGCACCAGGTCAGCACCCCCCTCTTTCAGAGTTAACGCCAGGTTCGCCGTCTCCGTCGTAATGTGGAGACAGGCGGAAACCCGCACCCCTTTAAAAGGCTTACCGGCAGCAAACCTCTCCCTGAGCAGTTTCACCACCGGCATCTCCCGATAAGCCCACTCTATTCGCCGCTTGCCCGCCCCGGCAAGCGACAGGTCTTTAACGTCATAACTGTCTGAAGCCACAATATCTCCTTAGATTAATAAAAATGCATTAATTTAAATAATACAATGAATCAAAGGCCAGTTCAAGCTGGTCAGCTTTATCATCCGGGCAAAAAATCTTATAATTGAATATGGAGTATCAGTAAAATAATGAAAAGATTCGAGCTTATAGCGCATACCGCTGACCTGGGCTTGGTCGCCTACGGGCAGACCGTGGCAGAGGCATTTGCCAATGCCGCCTACGGCCTGTTCTCCATAATCGCCGAACTCAAGACGGTAAAGGAAACCGAATCACGCCGGCTGGAACTCAGCGAAGATGATCCGGAGGCTTTACTTTTCGAGTGGCTCAACCGCCTAATCTATCTCTTTGATGTTGATATGATTTTATTCAAAAGGTTCGATATCACCGAATTTGACGGGCGGAGATTGAAAGCAACCTGCTACGGCGAAAAATATGACCCGTCCCGCCATCAGTTAAAGCTGGGAGTCAAGTCAGCTACCTACCACATGCTCGAAGTGGACCGGGAGAAAAACCGGATCCGGGTCATCTTTGACGTTTAGAGACGTTTAGGAGGTGAGGAAAATGACTCAGTGGAACGGGCCTTTAGAGAAGATAGACGAATACCGCTGGCGGATACCGCAGAGTTACAAAAAAGGGATGCGCGTACCCGGCATAATCTACGCCGATGCAGAAATGCTGCGGAAGACCCGGCAGGAGCAGGCGCCGGAGCAGGTGGCCAACGTCGCTTTCCTGCCCGGCATAGTGGACTGCTCCCTGGCGATGCCCGATATCCACTGGGGCTACGGGTTCCCCATAGGAGGCGTGGCCGCCATGAGAATGGATGACGGCGTGGTCTCTCCGGGCGGGGTCGGCTTCGACATCAACTGCGGGGTGCGCATACTGCGCACCAACCTGACCGGGGAAGAGGTCTGCCCCAGGATAAAAGAGCTCGTAGACGCCCTTTTCAGCAATGTGCCCTCGGGCCTGGGGTCAAAAGGCAGAATAAGGCTGCGGGCGGGGGAGATTGATAAGGTGCTGGTCAAAGGCTCGCGCTGGGCGGTAGAGAACGGCTACGGCCAACCGGAAGACCTGGAAACCACGGAGGAAAGGGGCGAGATGAGCGGGGCTGACCCCGCCAGAGTCAGCAGCCGAGCCAAAGATAGAGGCATACCCCAGCTGGGCACGCTGGGCTCCGGTAACCACTTCCTCGAGGTAGCAATAGTCGATGAGATATACGAGCCGGATATTGCCGGCGAAATGGGGATAGACCAGACGGGGCAGGTAATGCTCTTGATACACTGCGGTTCCCGGGGCCTGGGACACCAGGTAGCCGACGATTATGTTAAGGAAATGGTCAGGGCGATGAACAGATACGGTATTGAATTGCCCGACCGACAGCTCGCCTGCAGTCCGGTAAAATCCCCGGAAGGGCAGGCGTATCTCGCCGCCATGAGGTGTGCCGCCAACTATGCCTGGGCCAACCGCCAGTGCATCACCCACTGGGTGAGAGAGGCTTTCTGCCGGGTGATGCAAAAAAGCGAGAAGGATGCCGGGCTGGAGCTCATCTATGATGTCACCCACAACATCGCCAAGATAGAAGAATATGAGATAGACGGTCGCCGGCAGAAGCTGTGCGTACACCGCAAAGGCGCCACCAGGGCCTTCCCGGCGGGCCACCCCGATGTCCCTCCGAAATACTCCCGGACAGGGCAGCCGGTGCTCATCCCGGGAGATATGGGGCGCCTTTCCTACGTGCTGGTGGGCACGGAAAGGGCGATGAAAGAGACTTTCGGCTCTACCTGCCACGGCGCCGGCAGAGTTCAAAGCCGGTCAGCAGCCAAAAAGCATCTCAGGGGCGGAGATGTTCTGGAAACGTTAAAGGCACGCGGCATAACCGTCCGAACCGGTAGCCTCTCCGGGCTGGCCGAGGAAGCCTCCGAAGCCTACAAAGACGTAACTTCCGTAGTCAAAATCGTGCACCGTGCCGGAATATCAAAAATCGTCTCCCGGACCAGGCCCATCGGGGTAATCAAAGGATAGGGGCAACAGCTTAACCCGGGCTCACCCCAGCCCCACCCTTTCCTTGGCCAGAGCCAGGGTCTTTTCGGCCACGGGACGGACCAGTGCCGCCCCTTCCGCCAGCAAAGCTTCGATGTAACCGGGGTCGGCGGTCAGTTCCCGGTAGCGGGACTGCAATGGACTCAGACCCTGGATAATAACTTCTGCCAGCTCCTGCTTGAAAACGGCGTAACCTTTCCCCTCGAACCGCGCCTCAATCTCCTTCCTACCGAGCCTGGTAAAAAGCTCATAGATGGTCAGCAGGTTGTTGATTCCGGGACGGTCCTCGTCAAAGCGAATCTCCCGCAGCGAATCGGTAGTCGCTCTCATAACCTTGGCACGTATCTCGTCCGGCGAATCAAGCAGACAGATGGCATGGGCCGATTGCGCCTCGCTCTTGCTCATCTTTTCGGTCGGGTTGTCCAGGCCCATGATGCGCGCCCCCGTTTCCGGTATCACCACCTCGGGTACCTGGAAAGTTTCCCCGTAGATTGAATTAAACCGCTGCGCCACATCCCGCGTCAGCTCCACATGCTGCTTCTGGTCTTCCCCCACCGGAACAAGGTCAGTCTGGTAAAGCAGGATGTCCGCCGCCATCAAAGCCGGATAGTCAAAAAGCCCGACGCTGACCTGCTCTCTCTGTTTCTGTGACTTTTCCTTGAACTGGGTCATGCGTCCCATCCACCCCATGGGGATAAAGCAGTTGAGTACCCAGGTAAGCTCGGCATGGGCAGCAACATGGGACTGGACAAAGAGCGCCGAGACCTCGGGGTCAATGCCCGCGGCATAAAGAAGACCGGCCAGCTCACGTATCTTCGCCTTCAGGTTCGCGGGCTCCTGAGGAACGGTAATGGCATGCAGGTCAACGATGCAGAAAATGCTCTCCACCTCGGTCTGTGACTTCACCCAGTGCTGAATCGCTCCCAGATAGTTTCCAATATGAATATTACCCGTCGGCTGGATGCCGGAAAATACCCGTTTCTTCATAACTCGCTGCTGCTCCCTGAATAAAAATCAAGTCCCTTGATTGGCAGGCTTTACAGTCCTATCCTGTCAGCCACTTGGCGCATGCCCATAATGACGTCCGTAATCAGGTCTCTTAGCTCCACTCCCAGCATCTCCGTCCCCTTCTCTATTATCGAACGGTTGACGCCGGCAGCGAATGACCTGTCCTTCCATTTCTTCAGCACCGACTTTACCTCCAGGTCGGCCACGCTCCTTGACGGGCGGATTATCGCCACCGCGGTAACCAGCCCGGTCAGCTCATCGATGGTATACAGTATTTTCTCCATGTCCGTCTGCGGCTCGGCATCGCTGCAGATGCCCCACCCGTGGGACACAACCGCCCGTATGTACTCCTCCGGCCAGCCACGTTCTTCCAGTATCTCGCGCGATTTCCGGCAGTGCTGCTCCGGAAAGCTCTCGTAGTCCAGGTCGTGCACCAGGCCGACAATTCCCCACTTCTCCTCATCCTCCCCCTTCTTTCTGGCAATGTAACGCATCACGCCTTCAACCGCGTAGGCGTGTTTCAGCAGGCTTTCACTCCGGTTAAACTCCTTAAAAATAGCTAACGCTTCCTCATAAGTCGGCACGTGCTCCGGCATTTTACAGCTCCTTTACCTTTGTTCTGGCACATCGGAAACCGCGAATCGCAGGCAATCAAAGAGGTCTCCCTGTCTGGTTACATGCCAATACAGGATTATAAAACATCGGGCTCAGAAAGGCAAAAGGACGGCAAAGAGCATCTTCTCAGGCATTCGGGAGCCGGGCAAGAAGGCGCGGCCAGCCCCCTACGGCCCGTTTCAAGCTACGCCCTGTTCTTCCCGAACCAGAAATGCCAGAGGCTGCCGACCACAACAAGCGCCAGAGATACTCCCAGTATAATAAACGCCTGAACCCTGATGCCCCCGATGAAGCTATCAACGGCGTTCTGCGCTAAGGTGGCCCCTTTATCTGCTACCAGTGCCTGAATGCCGTCGGGTTGAGCGGTCAACTGCACCAGCGCTCCGTCAATCCTGGGCTGCGCCATTGCCGAGAACACCGGGCCGAAGACGGCGTAGGTGACGATAGCGATTACCGTCAGCAGCGCCGCCGCCCATATCAGCTTGCTGCTCCATTTCCTGCCTCCCAGCAAACCGACCGAGAGCACAAGCAAAACCGGGAAAAGCAAAGCGACCGCTTTCCAGTCCTTTACCATCCCCAGCCAGGAGCGCACCTCATGGAAGGTCTGCAACTGGCCACCGCCACTCCCCCCGCCGTCACCTCCCATCAGCTCAAGCAGCTCCGCTTCGGTAAAGACAAAGCCACCGGCTATCTGCTGCCGTATGTCTTCTACCGTACGGTAGTCCTCTCCCAGGTCGGCGCGGAGGTCTTCACTGGTATAGATAAACCCTTCCTGCACCACCTCCCGCATCTGGTCAAGCACATTCCCGTCATCTTCACCTCCCAGAGCCTGGCGCAGGTCGGCATCGGTAAAGGTCCACTGGTCCGGCAGTGAGACATCCACCAGTGGCGCGACCGCGTCAGCGGCGTCGATACCCAGCAGCTCCTTGAGTTCCGCATAAGAGATGTCCAGAGGACGGCAGGCGGGAAGACTGCCCGAAGACGGCTCCGACAGCATGTCCAGCAGTTCCGACGACGTACATGGCGGAAGGGAATCTATCAGGTTTTCCAGCTTCCGGTCAGCCAGTTCGCTCAGCGTATCAACCACCGCCGGCTTGCGTTCGGCAAGAGGGATGACCACCTCCATGGTCTGCCGCGTTCCTCTGAGGTAGGAAAACATCTGGCCGACAATATCGGTTACCCTTGCCTGGTACCACTCCAGAGGCAACACCTCTCTGGTCGCCTGAAGGATTTCCTCATCGGTCAACTCTATACCTATCGGAAGCCGGGTGATTTCCCGGGTATTCTCTTTTATCGCCGGCGCCACCACTTCCTCAAAAAGATAATCATAAGTCTCCGGCCGCCTGAGGATGTCAATCAGGATAGCCTCCAGAGAGTCCACCTGGTAAGATATGTCCACCTGTATCCTGAATTGCTCGCTGTCCCCGGTAAAATAAGGCACCACTTCATCGATGGCGCCGTCCAGCTGCCCAAGCATCCACTCCGCCGGCAATACCGTTTGCACCACCGCTTCCAGCTCACTTTTATTCAGGGCAAACGGCGGCGGCAGTTCTTCAGCGCTGCCGGCAAATTCATCAACGGCAAGGGCCGTAACCTGTTCGTACAGGAGAGGGAACACATCTTCCTTATGCAGCGTATCTCTGGTCGCCCGGGCGGCAGCTTCAACCCGGTCCTTCAGGGGAATATTGACGGTGAAACCTTCCCGGCTGCCCCAGACGTAGGGCACTGTCTCATTGATAACCTGCTCCACCTGAGCTTGAAGCCAATCCCTGGGTACGGTCTGCTCCGCCATGCTGATGATATGCGGCTTGAGCCGGGAGATATCAACACCCCCTTCCGAGGTACCCCCACCAATCTCCGCCTCTTCCAGCACGGCAGGAAGAATATCATCATAAACGAAGTTGTAGCTATCAGCCTGAAGCAGCTGCTCGTTGTAGAAGTCAGGGTTTCCCAGGGTATTCTCGGCGCGGAGAACAACCAGCCCCAGAACAAACAGGAGAACAGCAAGCAACGCCAGGGTGAACGCAGCGGTTCTGCGGAACCATATCATAAGACTGCCTCAATTCGTCGCGAATTATGAGATAGTTTACTATTGGAATCCCTGAAGGTCAAATATCGAGCCTGGAAAGACGGGTGACGGGCAATGGCAGAACCGGGCTGGCGATAGAGACGGCAAACGGCTTCCTTCACTTCCGGTACGGGTCATGATAGCGCCTGCTATAAGGGGATGCCGCTACAATCACCTCAACTCCAACCCCGGTTTTATCCCCGGTCTGTTCCCCGATTGCCCGCAACCTCTCCTCCGGCACCTCCCGCAGGGAAGACTCCGCCGGCGGACGGTGCAGGGAGTATATCTGGGCTCTCGACGGCTGGATTTCGCCGACTCTTTCCACCCACTCGTTTAGCTCCGGCTCCCCGGTATTGCTTATCTTCCCGTCCACAAAAACCGTTTGCAGAATGATATTATCCAGAGATTTTAATCCGTCCAGCATGGTGGCGTAGCTCACCTGTTTGCATGGCCGATTAATCCTGTGGAAGGTGCTCACGTCACCGGCGTCCAGCTTCACTATCCTGAAGTCCAGCTTCGCCAGGGCTTCCCTCACTCCCTCCGTATTCACCGCCGAGGAGTTTGACAGAACGCCGAGCTTTGCCTGCGGAAAATACTTCTCCTTCAACCTTTTTGCCCTGTCCACCAGCTCGCCAAAGCGCGGATGCAGCGTTGCTTCACCGTTGCCGGAGAAAGTAATATTGTTGATTTCCTTGTCCTGATGCTCGCGGAGAGCGGCGGCTAGTGCCCTCTCGAAATCATCCGGAGTGGGAAGGTCGCCAATTCTACCGGTCATGTCCACAGTCTGGACATCGGTCCAGCCGTAATGGCAGTAGACACAGTTAAAAGAGCAGAGCTTATAGCCCGTGGGCGAGACATTCAATCCCAGAGACCAGCCCAGTCTCCGCGACCTGATAGGGCCATAGATAATGCCGGACTGCAAAGGAAGGGTGCGCATAGCTTAACACCTCCCGGGTACCTCCGGGAAGACACTCCCGTATGAATGAATCTGCGGTGGGGAAGGTCAACTGATAGAGTGTCGCAGTTGCCCTCCGCACCTGATTGCCCAAGGTCTAGGAATTACAGCAGGCGATGCACTCTATCTCAACGAGCATCTCGGGCAGCACCAGACCGGTTACCACGGTGGAGCGAGCCGGCTTGTCCTTCGGGAAGAAGCCCTGATATACCTCGTTCATTCTGGCAAAGTCTCCGGCATCCCTGATGAAAACCGTCACTTTAACCGCATCATCCATAGAGGCGCCGGCAGCGGCCAGGACTCGCTTCACGTTCTCCAGACAGGTCCTGGTCTGGGCCTCTATCCCCCTGACTTCGTTTCCCTCCGCATCTCTGCTTCCGTTCTGGCCCGACACGAAGATAAAATTGCCCGCTTTTACCGCCGGAGATAGCGGCATCTTGGGCGCTCCGGGAATACTGATATACTTTTTGTCCATTTGACCCTCCTCAGCCAGTAGATATTAAACCCATCCACCCCCATCCGTCAAGTCGTTATTTCTGCTTCAGCGCGCCCCTTCGGCGACAGGCCAGCAAAGCTGACAAGCGACTTTCAATCATCAGGCTTGCCAGTCATGAGGGGCGTTTCCGGTGCTGGCACATGACGCTGGCAAGCTTGATTGCCTGAACCAGACTTGTCGGGTCGGCGGTGCCTTTCCCCGCCTTGCCAAAGTTGGTCCCGTGGTCTACCGAAGTCCTGATGATGGGCAATCCCAGAGTGACGTTAACCCCCTGAGTAATCCCCATCATCTTGAGGGCGATGTGCCCCTGGTCATGGTACATGGCGACGGCAGCATCAAACTGTCCTTCCGATGTGCGCAGGAAAACGGAGTCGGGCGGTAGCGGCCCTGCCACCTTCATGCCCTCGCCGCGTGCCTTCTCAACCGCCGGCGCGATGTACTTCAATTCCTCATCCCCAAACAAGCCGTCCTCGCCGGCGTGAGGATTGAGCCCGGCTACCGCAATGCGTGGTTCGGCCACTCCCATCTGCCGCACCGCTTCATCGGTAAGCCTGAGCACGGTCAGTATCCTCTCCGGACGCACCAGCTCAATCGCCCGGAGCAGCGCCACATGGGTTGTTACGTGGCTGACCCGCAGCTTTCCGGAAACCAGCATCATCGCCACATCGGAAACACCACAGAGCTCCGCCAGAAGCTGGGTATGTCCGTCGTAGTGGTAGCCGGCTTTGTTCAGCGCCTCCTTGTTGATTGCCGAGGTCACAATGGCATCGCACTCTCCCGCCAGGGCAAGCTCGGTCGCCGTTTTGATATACTCAAAGGCGGCCTTCCCCGCCGCGGGGTCAACCCGGCCCCGAACCAGACGGTCGAGTTCAATATTATGCAGGTCAACAACCTCGATAAGCCCTTCCCGGAATGACGCCTCCGGCAATCTCCCGACCGGCCTCACCTCACCCGGGACGCCGGTAATCTCCACCGCCGCCCGCATGGTGGCGGCATCCCCGATTACCACCGGACGGCATATCCGGCGGATTTCCGGGTCAGCCAGGGCTCTGGCGATAATTTCCGGCCCTGAGCCGGCGGCATCCCCCATGGTGATGGCAAGCAGCGGCTTATATTCTGCGCTCATGGCAAATAACCCCTCTCCAGATATGATATTGACCTGACCAGCGCCGACTCAGTGCCGAAACCGCCCGCCTTGGTGACCACCCTCATCCCCGGATACCCACCTCCAGCGAACTCTCCGGCGGGCACGCCCGGCTCGACCTCGCCCTGAACCGAGATGGCAGCTACCGAAAGTCGGCGGCAGACCTCCATGGCAATATCCCCTCCAGAAAGAAAAAGCCCGGCAAAACGCTGAGAGGCAAGAATGCCCTTCACCGTCTCCGCCAGAATGACCGGTACCGACTGCTTTACAGCCGGGACATAGCGGGAAAAGGCGGAAGAGATGGCCAGCCCCCTTCCCGGGACAAGCAGTTTGACAGCTTCGGCAACGATGCGCATAGCGGCAGCGGAAACCTCTTCCTTCAGAGACTCAATTTCCAGGTCCATAACGGGAAGTCCAAGCTCATCTTTTGCTTTCTGCAATTGTTTTGCGGTCGCCTGATGACGGGTGCCGACCACCACCAGCGCCGGTCCGGGAGCCCGGTCGGCTGGTTTCGCTCCACCGCCGCCGGACACTCCGGGCAGAAAAAGGGACAATTCTCTAGCCAGACCGCCGGAGCCGCTGAGCAACCAGCGTCCTTCAGCCAGAACTCCTGCCCGGGCAATGCCTTTTAGATGAGACTGCTCCGTAGCATCGCAAACGACGATTTTTTGCGGCATTTCGCTGATTTTACGGTAAAGGAATTCCGGTCCGGCTTTTATGTCCGCAATCGAAACCGAACCCACCCCTCGCCCGGCTGATTTTTCCAGCAGGCGGGGAATATGCGCTTCTTTTACCGGAGAGACCGGGTCGCTGGCAAACCGGGTCTCCGCCACACTGGTCCCGTTCACCAGCAGGACACTTCCCACGGTGGTCCTGCCCGCTACCGGGAAAGCCGGCGCCACGATAATTTTCTCGCTGTGCAGCTCTTCGCCGGCTGCCTCCAGCTCGATGCCGATATTCCCCCTCAGCGTGGAATCTATCTTCTTGTAGACCATTCTCCCCGCCAGCCCCCTGACCGCCCCCCTTACCCTTTCCCGGGCAACATCGGGAATTTCGGCACGACTATCGGTGTTTATAACGGCGATATCAGCCGCTGAGGAAAAGTCCGGTCCCAAAAAGACCACGGTGCTCAAGCCCTGACCGGCAAAGTAACCGCTGCTGTCCATCGCCCCCGTCAGGTCATCAGCCACAATGCCCAGCGCCTTTACTGGCAATCTCTCCTCCTCCCGTCAGGGATAAAGCAGCACCTTGCCCGCTTCTCCGCCCTTCGCCAGTTTCAGTCCTTTTTCAAATTCAGATAAAGGCAGGCGATGGGTGATTACCGGCAGGGGGTCAAACTTGCCCGATTCCATCAGGGCCTGCATATCCCACCAGGTCTGCCACATCAGCCGTCCCGTGCTGCCGAATACCCTGGCTTCTTTGTAGATAATATCTTCATTAAGGGTCAGCTCTACCGGACCCGCCTGCAGGCCCACCAGGCTCACCCTGCCCCCCTTCCGCACCACCTGAAAGGCCATTTGGGCCGCCCGGCCATTTCCGCTCAGCTCTATGGAGACATCCACCCCCCGCCCCCCGGTGGCTTCAAGAATAGTCCCGGCAACATCATCTTCGGCAGGATTCAGCAACACGGCTTCGGGAACGAGCCGGCGTGCCATTTCCAGGCGGGCGGGCTTGACCTCTATGGCGAAGAGCCTAGTGGCACCCCAGACCGCCACGGAGCCGAGGCAGAAAAGCCCGATGGGCCCGCAGCCGAAGACAGCCACGCTCCTGTTGTTAATTTCCCCTTTAAGAGCGCCGTTTACCGCCACTCCCCACGGTTCCAGAATGGCGCCCAGGTCAGGACCGGTATCTTTAGGCAGTTTCCAGCAGCAGACAGCGGGAATTCGGGCACATTCGGCAAAGACGCCGTCGGTATGAACGCCGATGATTGCCATCTTCTCGCAGATATGCTGAAGCCCGGTCCGGCACTGATAGCACTCCCCGCAGGGTATGTGAGTTTCCACCGCCACCAGGTCACCCGCAGCAATGCCCGTTACCTGGCTCCCCACCCTTACCACCTCCCCGCAACCCTCGTGACCGAAAATCATCGGCGGTTTAACTCTGGCCCGGGCGAAAGGAGTCCAGTCGTGGATATGAATGTCGGTGCCGCATATCGCGGCTGCCTTTACCTTTATCAGTACATCCGCCGGGCCGGGTTCGGGCACATCGATGTCCATGATTCTGGCCCCGGGAGCGGCTTCTGTCTTCATCAGTGCTCTCATGCGGCTCATTTCCTCCTTCAATCAGCAGATTGAGGTGCTGTCTATCTCAGCCTGAATGGCTTTTATTTGTTCCGGTCCGAGGTGCTGGAACCGGGCCTGAGCTTTCAGGTATTCCGCAACCGGCGGCTGGCGCTTCGGTCTATGGGTAGGACGAAATTCGCCGTGCTCGAACTCGACCAGTTCCACAGTCCGCTCTCGACAGCCATACGACCTATCTCGATGGTGCGCTCCGGAGCGAAACCCCATCCCGTGGGGCACGGCGCCAGAACGTGGATATAGGTAGGCCCGTTTATCCGGCTCGCCCGGGCTACTTTCCGCATGAAGTCCAGAGGATAGGATACGCAGGCGGTAGCCGCATAGGGAATGTTATGGGCTGCCACAATGCGCATCATGTCCTTTTTCGGGTTGGTCTCAAAGCAGGGGCCGGGGGTGGTGGCGGTTGTCGCCCCGTAAGGCGTCAGCCCGCTTCTCTGCACGCCGGTATTCATATAGGCTTCATTGTCATAGCAGATATAGATAAACTTGTTGCCGCAATCAATGGCTCCGGAAAGTGACTGAATGCCGATGTCCGCCGTCCCCCCGTCCCCGGCGAAGCCGACCACGTTAATGTCTCCCCTCCCCCTCCTCCTGAAGCCAGCGCTGATGCCGGAAAGGGCTGCTCCGGTGGCGGCGAAAGCCATGATTGTCATCGGCACGAAAAGCGATGCCTGGGGATAGTAACCGGACACGGTGCTGACACAGCTCGCCGGCAGCACCAGAACGGTCTTCTTGCCCAGCACTTTCAGGGTAAGTCTTACCGCCAGAACCGCAGCGCAGCCGGCGCAGCCGTAAGAACAGCGGTACAGCTCCTCTCTGGAAACTTCCTTCAGCTTCATAACCCGAGAAACTCCATACCGGGAGTAATTCCTTTCCGGGTGCCAAGAGCCTTTTCCAGCATATATTTCATCTGCCCGGGCGGCACATCAGAACCGCCCAGCCCGCCAATAAAGCTCAGGACAACCGGGGAGTCGGTTAGACCGTAGAGGGCAGCCTTCAGGTCCGTCGCCAGGGCCCCCTCATATCCCCAGGAGCAGTCCCTGTCCAGCACCGCAGCGGCTTTGACCCCGGACAGCGCCTCCCTCAACCGGCGGTCCGGAAAAGGGCGAAAAGATCTTACCTTAATCAAGCCCACGGCTTTCCCTTCAGCGCGCATCTCGTCAACCGCTTCCCGGGCAGTCCCGCTCAAAGCGCCCAGTGTCAGAATAACGGCTTCGGCTCCTTCGCAGCGGTACGGCTCTATCAGTCCGCCGTGGTTGCGGCCGAAGACGCGGGCAAACTCGTCATCCACCTCAATGATAACCTCCCTGGCCCTGTCCGCCGCCTCCTGCTGCTCCTTACGCCAGGCGGTATAATACCTGCCGAACCCGCCGAAGGATATTGAATACGGATTGTCCACGTCCAGAGTCACCACCGGGTCGCAAGCAGGCAGGAATGAAGCCACCTGCTCCTGTCCCGGAATTTCCACCAGTTCTTCGGTATGCGACTGTATGTAGCCGTCCAGGCATATCATGACCGGGAGAAGTATCCGGTGGTCCTCCGCAATGCGGTAAGCCTGGAAAACCATGTCCATCGCTTCCTGGGCGGTCTCGGTAAAGATTTGAATCCAGCCCGTATCCCGCTGCTGGATGGCGTCCTGCTGGTCTCCCCAGATGCTCCAGGGCAGGGCAACGGAACGGCAAACATTCACCAGGACCAGCGGGTAGCGCCCGCCGCTGACATAAGCCAGCATCTCATGCATGTATTCCAGCCCCTGGGATGACGTGGAGGTAAAGGCACGGACTCCAGCCATACAAGCCCCCATACAGGCAGTCAAAGCAGAGTGTTCCGATTCCACCTTGATGAAATCGGCGTCCATTTCCCGCCCGGCAATAAAGCCGGCGAGTTTTTCCACAATGGTGGTCTGGGGCGTTACCGGGTAGGCAGCCACCACCTCAACGCGAGCCAGGCGCGCCGCATGAGCTACCGCCTCATTGGCAGTTATATATTTCCTCACCGGCATTTTAGTAGCCATTATTGCTCACCGCCCGGCCTGAAATCAACCATTTCTATCGCCCCGGTCGGACACTCCCTGGCGCAGATACCGCAGCCTTTACACTCCTCGTGATTGAAGAGGGCCTTCCGGTTTTCCCCGTCCTGAATGATAGCCGCGTCCGGACAGAAAATCCAGCAGAAGAGGCAGAAGTTACACCTGCCTTTCAGTACCGGCTTTATGGTGCTCCAGCTTCCCATTTTGGTGGGTATGGTGCCGGACTTCGATACCGGCCCGGGGATTGGCTCTTTCATTTCCCCTTCACCTTTTCGCAGGCAATTTCAGCGGCGGCAACGTTGAGTCCGGCTATCTTCTCCGGGAGCGCATCCGCAATCGCCCGCTTGACGGACTCTAGGCTAACCAGGCCAGTAGCTCCAGCCAGAGCCCCCAGCATGGTGGTATTGACAATGGCCACGCCAATAACCTCTTTCGCAATCGCCGTGGCATCTATGGTGATAATCCGGAGGTGGTTCGGAAGGGACAGTCCGGAAGCGGCCCTGCCCGTATTGATGAGGACAGTCGCCCCCACCCCGGCGCCATCGGTTATGTTGACCACATCCAGCAGCGTATCGTCCAGAACGACTATTTTCGTCGGATGGTAAATCTGGCTGCGGGTCCGGATGACGTGGCTGGAAACACGGGTAAAAGCCTGCACCGGAGCGCCGCGCCGTTCGGCGCCGAAACTGGGAAAAGACATGGCATATTTACCTTCATAAAGGGCGGCGGCACTCCCCAGGATACTGGCTCCCAGCACCGCCCCCTGACCGCCCCTGCCATGCCAGCGCACCTCTTCGATACCTCCATCCCGCTCCATTTCTTCCTCTTTCCTTACCATCAGAAACCCCGACCGGTTCTCCGCCCGGAAGACGGAATAATTCAGGAAAGCATCCGGTTCCTTCCGCCCAACATTATAAACAGTCTGCCGAATGGAAATCAATTTACGGATTTTACCTGCAAAAAGAAAATAAAACCCGTGCGCTTTCCCCAGCATAATGATCGGGTGGCAGATATGGCGATATTCGCCCCCGCTAGTAGTGCTGCTCCCTGTCAATACACCGGGCAAGGCTCTTCAGAATTCGGAGAATCCCGATTACCGTGTTCTGCACCTCGAGCGGCTCGCGCGCCAGTAACTGCGCCACAAAGGGGTCTAATTCATTATAACGGCGGCGGTTTTCCGGCTTCTTAACCGTATTGACAGGCCGCGGTGAGAGGTATCCGGCTACTACAAGCAGCTCGTTTTCGTCGAACCCCAGTGGTCTGGCAATCTTCTGCAGCGTACGGACCGAGGGGAAACGCTCCTGGCGCTCTATTCTGCCGAGATGCGACTGAGATATGCCTGACCTGGCAGCAAGCTGACTTAACGACATAGAAGCCGAAAACCGTCTTTGCCTTATTATCCTGGCCAGGCTTTCTTCGTTATCAACCATAATCCAAAAAGCACCGCTTCAGCACCGGGTCAGTTCAACATGGTGGGAAGTCCCCGCCTGGCTGCCCCGGTCTTTTTCAAGGTTATACGTATTCTTCTGCCGGGGTTATTGCCGGACTTCAGCAGGACCCCGAACCTGCTGGCCAGACTGGAAATGGTGCGTTTCACCAGCGGCTCTTCCTCCACTGCCTTTATATTGGGCATGCTCGCCAGTTTATCCAGAAATCCGGTCAGTACGCCGGGCTTCAGGGCAAGCGTGACGGTGGCGCCCTCGTCCCAGGAACCGGTCACCCTGACGATACTGTCATAATTATCATCCAGTATCTCCTCCAGCTGACACAGAAACCTTAACATCTGAGCCGCCTCAGCCTCAGGCAGCGCCGGTATGACCAGTTCAATCTCTTCGGTAATATCACTATCACCATTGCGGGAACGCTCGCTCCAGAAAGCTTCCCTGACAATCCGGGTAACTTCGGTGCGGGTTGCCCCCCGGAGAATGTAGCCCGCCGCCCCCGCCTCCAGCACCTCGTCACGGCAATCTGCGGTATCGGCCAGTATTATAACCCCGGCACCACACGCGAGCCCGCTTTCTTTCAAGCATCGGGCGACCTCAAGTACATTCACCCCGCCCGCATTCAGGTCCATAAGCAGGACATCCGGCAAGAGCTCCCCCAGCTGGAAGACAGCCTCTTCAACGGTGGCGCACTCACCCACCACCTGCATATCCTCTTCCTGCTCCAGCATACGCCCCAGCCCGTACCGAACGAGTTCCTGACCGTCGACCAGTAAAATTCTTATCGTTTTATTGCTCACTTCTTCCACTCCCTTCTGACCTCCTCCAGCCATGCCCCGTAATCAACCTAAAAATCATGCCCGGGTAAAAGTATTCGATATAAGCCGCAATACCGGCACCGTTCATATTTCCTCCGCACCCGGTAAAGTCCCCTGCGGGCGCAATACGGGCAAAAGGCAAATTTTACGCCATTTGCCGGCCCCATAACCCGCCCGTTTGAAACCGGATTCGTCACGTGCCAGCCACCTCCTTCCTCGCCCGCCTCAACTTTGCCCTTATCCGCGCCAGCAGCTCCCGCGTGCGAAAAGGTTTCCTCACATAATCATCGGCGCCATTGACCAGGGCACTACGTGATGAGAGCACATCGCATTTTGCGGTAAGCATGATTACCGGAACGTCAGAACACTGCCGTATAAGACCGAGAACCTTATAGCCGTCCAGAACGGGCATCATAATATCCAGGACAACCAGGTCAGGTCTGCGCCTAATTAGCAATGAAAGCGCCGACGTACTTTCGGCAGTTGTAATGACGTCGTACCCTTCCAGTTTGAGGGTACAACCGAGCATCTTCAGCATTTCCCGGTCGTCATCGACCACCATTATTAATCGTCTTCTGCGCATGTTTGAGGGCGACTCCCTGACAAGATTTCGAATAATGTTACAGTTCTAGTTCGTTGAAGGGGCGGATAGTCCGTGCTGCCTCAGAAGCACAGTGAGGGCAAGGGACGGAGAACTGCCCTTAGCTTGCGGTCTTTTGTATCCCCATTGCTTCCAATTGACGGGGTGAGCAGAGCGAAATGCCCTCATGCACCGGTGGTGCTCCGGAAATAAACCGCGGTTCTCATCACCCGGGTTGAGCAAACCTTCACTACCTGGCAATGCCGTCATTTCTCGCCTTCCCATATCTCTGCATTTCAAGTATCGGGAAGGCAACTCACAGGTAAATTGCAATACTGCCCGGAACTGTCACAAAGAAATCACAGGTGAAACGTGGCTCCCGGCGCCTTCCGGGCAAAAAGGCCTTCCTGAAAGCAGAAGACCTCTTGATAATGACAGGTTATTCCGAGAACGCCGGGCAGATAATCATGCCTGTTTCAACATCATGTACCCTATGCCGGACCTGGTTATGATGTATCTGGGATTTTTGGCGTCGTCTCTTAGCTTTCGCCTGAGCCGGGCCATGGTAACCTGAAGGATATGGGTCTCCCCGAAATATTCCTCCCCCCAGACCTGCTCCAGTATCTGGGCGGGCGTGAGCATCCTCCCGGCGTTACGCGCCAGATAAGAGAGCAGTTTATACTCGGTGGCCGTTAGAACTACCTCTTTCCCGCAAACGGCAACTCTGTGCCTGGTGAAGTCGACTACAAGGTCCTCAAGCTGGAAGGTGGGTTCCGGGTGCTCGTTCCAGAGCCTGGTGCGGCGCAGGACTGCCCTCACCCGTGCCACCAGTTCCCGGGCAGAAAACGGCTTGGTTATATAATCATCGGCACCGGCACTCAGTCCCCGCACCTTCTCTTCCTCACTATTCCTAGCGGTAACCATGACTATCGGTATCTGAGAGAACTCCCGGATACGCTGGCACACCGCATAGCCATCGATACCAGGCATCAGGATATCCAGCAGCACCAGGTCCAGGGGCTCCTCGTCAAAAGCGTTAAAAGCATCCCCGCCGTTGTCCGCACTGAGCACACGGTAACCCTCCAGTTCCAGTGTCCGCTGTATCATGCGCAATACACGAACGTCGTCATCAACTACCAGCACTGATGCTTTTCTTGGTGACATGTTTGCTATTACTCCCCCGGGGACAGGACACGGGCAACGGTTTCCTTCAGACTGGCAGCGCTCAGGGGCTTGACCACATAGGCTACGGCACCCATTCTAAGCGCCCTGTCCCGCTCGGCGACCGCCGCCGAAGCGGTAAATACGATAACCGGAACCCTGCAGAGCCCCGGTTCACTTTTCAGCAGCACCAGTAACGCCCAACCGCTGCGTCCGGGCAGCCTCAGGTCCAACAGTATGAGAGCAACCTGGTTCATCCTTGCCAGCCGGAGGCCCTCATTGCCATTTTCAGCCTGAAGAACACGGTAGCCCTCAAGCTCAAGAACACGAGAGGTGAAGCTCCGGATATCTTTTTCATCTTCTACAATGAGAACCGTCTTTTTTTCAAGTGCCTTCCCCATCTTTATACCTTGGCAATGCTTTACAATGGCAGGGTAAACGAAAATGTGCTTCCCTCTCCTTTCCTGCTCTCCACCCAGATGCGCCCCCCGTGCGCCTCCACCAGCCCCTTGCAGATAGCCAGCCCCAGCCCGACGCCCTTGACCTCGGCAGTCTGCCTGTGCTCGATGCGGTACATCCGGTCGAACACCTTTTCCTGCTCATCGGCAGATATTCCAACTCCGCGGTCAGATACGCTGACCAGAAGCTCACCTCCCATACGCCGGACCGATACCACCACCCTAGTCCCCTTCTCAGAATATTTGATAGCATTATCGATGAGGTTATCCAGCAACTGCCGAACACGCCTGGCGTCAATATTTGGCTTCGGCAACCTTTTCGGCCGGTCCAGCACTATTTCGTGATCAGGTGTCCTGAGTCTGGCATCAGCCACCGCTTCCTGAATCAGCCCGGACAGACTGACAGGTTCCCTGAACAACTTCAGCAGTCCCGCCTCCAGACGGGACATGTCCAGAAGATGGTCCACAAGCTCGGCCAACCGGTCGGTAGCCCTGTCTATGGACTGGAGGTGTACCCTCTTCTCCTCAGGCGACAACCTGCGGTCGTAGTCCAGCAGCATCGTCGAATACCCCTTGATGGTCGCCAGCGGGGTGCGCAGTTCATGGGAGACGGTGGACAGCAGGTTCGTCTTGAGCTTGTTCAGTTCCTCGTACTCAACCAGCTTTTCTTTAGCCTTTTTGCGCTCGGTGACATCGGAATAGATTACCTGGAACTGCGTCCCGCCATCCCACAGCACCTCTCCCCGCAGTACTTCCAGGTGCCGGATTTCACCGTCTTTCCGAATAACGCTTATTTCGTAATGGTCAGAGTCTGGCTCTCCCCGTTTTCTTTTCTCTTTTCTTTCCAGGTGTTCGGCATAGCTTTCAGGGGTATAGCGTTCTCTGGCGGGGGTCTGCCTCAGTTCTTCAACGGTGCCATAGCCATAGATATCCAGCATAGCCTGATTCGCGTAAAGGGTTTCCCCTTCGGCGGTAACGATTCTGACGCCCAGAGGAGAGCTGTCCAGAGAGTTCCGGAAATTTTGCTCTGCCGTCCGGAGGTTTTCCGCAATCCGCCTGTGTTCGGCGCTTCTCCCCAGCCGCTCGGCAACGGCATCAATCAGCAGTCTCTCTTCCTTTAAGAACGGCCCTTCATCGATTTCCGGCATCTCCTCAAGGTAGCCAACCTCGACTTTCCCCGCCCTGGCTCCAGCCACCATGATATCACAGGACTGTTTCCAGGCGGTTTCACGGTAATTACCCGTCCTGAACTCCCTGCCATTGAGAGTGAATCTGGCACAGGCTATCTCAGGATACTGCCAGCTCGCAGGCAGCAGCTCGGCAATGGCCTGATATGTCTCCTCTGCGGTAAAATCCTGCCTTTCCGAAATATCGGCAATCCCGTAAATGCACCTGAGTTCTTTCATTCTCTCATTTAAATCATGCTCGGCGCGCTTGCGTCCGGTAATATCCCTGACAACCAAAATCACCTGAACGGGCCTGCTTTCTTCCCTGAGAAAAGTGGCTGTCACCTCAGCCGGAAACACTTTTTCGCCTTTACGTCTCAGCAGGCACTCCGCTACCAGAACCTCCTCACCACGCCGGATAGCGCTCTTTAATTTCCGGTCAAACTTCAGGTATTCTTTCCGGCCGGGGTAAACCATCTCCATTTTTCGCCCCACGCATTCCCCGGGTTGATAGCCGAGTAAATTTTCCACCGGCCGGTTGGCATACTCAATAATTCCCCCGGGCACTCTGGCGGCGATTATCACCTCATTTATAGAGTCGTTCAATCTCTCAAGATAGTCCCTCTTCCCTCTCAGTTCCTCCCCCGCCCTTCCGTACCCGGCAAAGGGCTCAAACTTCCTTTTTCGCCGTCCCCACCCGGTTTCGGGTGCGGCTATTCCCTCACTCATTCCCGCTCCTTTAATTACGCTCCGCTCCCTCGTTTCAGCAATCGCCTTCATTTCCGTGTCTCCAGAAGTTATAGATTAAACCGGTTTCCCGGCCCGGGCTGTTTTCCCTCTAAATACTTCTACTACGAAACATGTCATTTGTCAAGTTTTTGCTTCTTATATGGACTTCTGTCACTGCACAGCTGCGTTTCCCGCTCTCAATTTCAGGCGCACTTTCCCCCTAGACGGTGATGATTTTCGGTGGAAGCAAAGACAAAAGGTGATTGAGGCCGCCGGGGAGCCCCACGCCAGCCGGACTCGGGCTGGCCCAACTGGAGATACGTCTGGCAGAACGCCGCTGATTTTCCCGGTGGCCCGCCGGCAAGGCACCACCACCACCCCCGTCTTCCTCTTACCCTACCAGCAGGCTCTCCACTTTTTCAGCAATCGCCGAGAGGCCCGTCGGTTTGATGAGGGAATAATAGCCGGTTCCGGCCAGTAGCCCGTCAGCCCCATCTTTTCTCTGTGCGTTGGTGGTGAGCATCAACACGGGTATCTCTGCCGTCTGGGGAACAGAGCGCAAGCGATGACAGACCTCGAAACCGTCCATGCCGGGCAGCATAATATCCAGAATAATAAGGTCTGGCTTCTCCTTCTGTGCTTTCCTCAGCCCCGCCCGTCCATTCGATGATGTGACTATCCGGTACCCCTCTCGCTCCAGAGTACGCATTGCGAACCTGAAAACAACCGGGTTACTCCCGATAACCAGTATCTTACTGTTCACCAGGACTGCCTCCCCGAAACCCGGCTCCGCACCATGTCACGCCTGTCCTGCATTGAGAGCTGTCGCCCTGATTCAGGCCAGAGGCCCTGCTCATTTTCCGGTCCCTGTCCTCATTTCCGGCAGATTATGCCTCAACAAGAACCTGTTAAAATCATTTCTCAGTATCCGGTGATGACCGCCGGGAAGCCGGAATGAAACCAGATATCCCTTCCTTATCCACCTCAATACCGTCACGTTGCTGACCCCGCAATGTTCAGCAACAAAGCCGGTGGTAACCCACTCCGGACTTAACTGCTTCGACTTTTTCCTCAAGCAAATCTCCCGAAATATGGCGGGCAATATGCAAAACTCGTTTGAGCTTACCTGTGAATCCGGCCATGAAAAAGGTCGCCAGCGTATTGGCCGGAGAGGCTGTATGGCCTTTTATCTCCACCCTCCACCCGGCATATCCTGCATGTAGCTACACTGGAGACACTGTTCGTAGTGACCGCTCCTTTCCCGGTCTATGAACAAATCACCGCCGCATCTGGGACAACTTTTAAAGTTCCAGGCCACCAACTTTACCACCTTCTTCAAAACTGCGTGGCGCGACTTCCACTATCTCCGGTATTAGCCGCCTCAGTTACCGATTGGTGTCCGGGCTCACTCTCCCTGTCCTCAAAAAAATTACGCAGATTCCACCTTTTACGCTCTTCAGATTATTTACGATTGTCTCACTTGCAGTATGCGGGAAAAAAATCACAACCAAATCACAGGTTCAGGAGCAAAAATCACAGAAACATCAAAAAAGGAGAAAAATTCACCCTTCGCTCTGGGGCAGGCTATTGACAATAGACAATTTATGTGCTAAAAATTGGACTGTTGACACAAAAGTGCGGAGGGGGAAAGATGTTCCCGGGCGAAATGATAATCCTGCTGGCCATTGCCACAACCGGAGAGTCCGGTAAAAAAATACTGTCCCGGCCGATGGATATCACCGGCGAATACATCGGCTATTTATATGATTCGCTGGTTAACCGTGGCTATTTAAGCGGCAACAGGTTAAGAGGTTACCGCCTCACTGCCACGGGTACCGAAGCCCTCTCAGAGTTCCTGTATGAAAATGAGACCAGAGTCAAGGACACCATCAAAAGGTTGCAGAAACTGGGCATCGACTACCGCCAGGAAGTGGGCAAACTGGGGAAAGAAAGCCTTGAGGTCAGGTAGAAAAGTGAAAGGTTGACCATCAAGCATACGAGATAGCAGCACACAGGAAGGGGCTGGCTATGTGACCTCCTTTTTCATCTGGCGAGCTATGTGCTCCTGATATATATATAGAGCGTATAGCTCGCCGCTCTGTGTGCCGGCAAAGAACAATCGATGCAAAAGGATGACAGGAGAGCATTCCGGCTCTCCTTTTGCTTTTAAGTCGATATCATACTAGAATTGATAATAAATCAGCAGAGAACCACCCTACGTGCCCTGCCCTTACGGCAGGATAAACTAACCCGGTTACTCTGCGACGGTTCAGCAGCCCATGGAGAGGAGGCACTTCAAGTGAAAGTCCTCGCCGTTAACTGTGGCAGCTCCACCCTCAAATTCCAGCTTTTCGACATTGAGTCCGCGGGCAGGACGGTACAGCGGGAGCAAAAATTAGCCTCCGGTATCATTGATAGAATTGGCGGGCAGGGGGAAGTCCGCTTCTCCGGCTCAGGCGATGCAGGACTCCGCGAAGCCGCTGCGGTAACCGACCACGGCGAGGCTATTCGCCGAGTGCTGGCGTGGCTCGACTCCCTGAAGATGATAAGCTCCAGCAACCTGGCGGCGATAGGACACCGGGTTGTCCACGGCGGACACCACTTCAAAGGACCGGCGCTCATCAACGACGAGGTTATAGGCGCTATTGAGGCTATCAGCCAGCTGGCTCCCCTGCACAATGCCCCTGCGCTATCCGTTATCCGCACCACCAGAAATGTGCTGGGGACGGAAATCCCCCAGGTCGCCTCCTTCGATACCTCCTTCCACGCCACGCTCACGGAAGAAGCATCCACATATGCCATCCCCCTTGAACTGACCCGGAAATATCATATCCGCCGCTACGGTTTTCACGGGCTGGCACACCGCTACATGACCGAAAGGTATGCCGCCATTACCGGTATGGCGCCGGAAAAGACGAAGCTCATCACCTTGCAGCTGGGCAATGGCTGCTCGGCGACGGCAGCCTGCGGCGGGCGCTCAATTGACACCTCAATGGGATTTACCCCCCTTGAGGGCCTCCTAATGGGCACCAGGTCCGGAGACCTGGACCCGTCCATCGTCAGTTTCCTGGCACAGCAGGAGAAAGTAGCTGCCGGAGAGGTAGAAAGCTGGCTGAACACCCGTTCCGGACTCCTGGGAGTCTCGGGACGCTCGCGGGACATGCGGGAGCTGCTCCAAGCAGAGCATGAGGGTGATGACCGTGCCCGAAGAGCGGTGGAGATGTTCTGCTACCGGGTGCGCAAATACATCGGGGCATACACGGCCGTTCTCAACGGAATTGACGGCATCGTGTTCGGTGGCGGCATCGGCGAGAACTCACCTGAGGTGCGAAAGCGCATTTGCCGTGGAATGGACTGGTGCGGACTGGTCCTGGACGATAAGCGCAACGCCGCCACCACCGGGACGGAAACCAGGATAAGCGCCGGTCATTCCAGAGTCAGCGTCTATGTGGTCACCGTAGATGAGGGAATGATAATAACACGCGACACCGCACGCTGCCTTAACCTCTTATGGCAAGGAGGACAAAGTGAACCAGAATAACAAAGTTAAAGACATCCGCACCGAAGAATGGGTCAGCCTGTACCGCGGGAAAAACAAAGAAGCAGACCGCTGGGCCGCCGGCTACGGCGTAATCCAGCATTCGGTAGAGACCCAGGCACGGGTGTTTAACATGGCGGAACTGCTGTCCAGCCGCGGAGTAAAGGGGGACGGTGTGCCGCTCTTCAATGTGCTTCACGCTGCTGACCGGGTAGCCTGCACCGCCATGTGGCTGGTAGCCCACGAGACCTATGCCCGGAATGTCTACCTTGACGGGAGAGACCTGGCCTCGGAGGACTTCAAGCTGCGCCCTGAAGGACACACCGGCGGCGCCCTGAACATGGTGCCCGCCTACACCGGCTACATGGCAGTTAACGCCATTACCGCCGATACCCGCTCCTGGATAATGGGGCAGGGGCACTGCGTGGCAGCAATCGACACGGTAAACCTGGTCCTTGACAACATGACACCCACCCACGCTGAACGGTATTCCCTCACCGACGAGGGACTTACCCGCTATGTCCGTGACTTTTATTCATATAAGCTGTCAGAAGAAGGAAGGCAGGACTCGCCGCTGGGAAGCCACGTCAACGTCCATACTGCCGGTGGCATGGTTGAGGGGGGATATCTGGGCTTTACCGAGCTCCAGTACGTCCATATGCCACTGCCGGGTGAGCGGCTGGTCGCCTTCCTCAGCGACGGCGCCTTCGAGGAGCAGCGAGGAAGCGACTGGGCGCCCAGATGGTGGCGTGCTGATGACTGCGGCTTTGTCATGCCGATTATGATAAGCAACGGCCGCCGCATTGACCAGAGAACCACCATGTCCCAGCAGGGTGGAACTGCCTGGTTTACCCAGCACCTGAAAATAAACAGGTTCGACCCCATTGTATTTGACGGCCGGGACCCGGCCGCCTTCGCCTGGGCAATCTTTGAAATGGAGTGCCGGCTGGAAGCCCTCGCCAAAGCGTTACGTACCGGAGAGGAGGCCTACCCCATTTCCCTGCCCTACGGCATAGCCGTGGCCCCCAAAGGAGCGGGCTTCTACGGCGAGGGAACCAATCTGGCACACAACCTGCCGCTCATGTCCAATCCGCACACGGACATCGCGGCTGCCCGCCGGTTTAATGAGAGCACCAGAAGGCTGTGGGTGCCTCTGACAGAGCTGAAGAAAGCAATAGAGAAGTTCCAGCACCATGAAGCATCCGGTCGGGTGAGGGAGAGAGACCACCCCCTCGCCCATCGGGAGATACAGCTCGCCAGAATCCCGAAACCCGTGTCACGCAGAGTGCCCGGGGACAGAAAAGACCCCTCCGGCTGGACGAGGTTCTCCCCCATGTATGCCGTGGACGCCATGTTCCTGGCCACGGTACAGGCCAACCCGCACCTCCGTCCCCGGGCAGGCAATCCTGACGAGATGCGCTCCAACCGCATGCTGCGCACCCTCGATGCCCTCAAGTTCCGGGTCACTGACCCGGAATTCAGAGATGTCCCGGAGGACACCCACGGGGCCGTCATTACGGTGCTCAATGAGGAGGCAGTGGCGGCGGCGGCCCTGGCCAACAAAGGCGGCATCAACATTATTGTCACCTATGAGGCTTTTGGTGCCAAAATGCACGGCGTGGTCCGGCAGGAAGTTATCTTTGCCAACCATTGCAAGGAACAGGGTTGCTCCCAGCACTGGCTCTCCGTGCCCCTGGTCCTGACATCGCACACCTGGGAGAATGCCAAAAACGAGCAGTCCCACCAGGACCCCGCCATGGCTGAAGCCATGCTCAACGAGGTTTCCGACGTGTCCAGGGTCCTGTTTGTGCCGGACTACAACAGCGCCGCTGTCGTCATGCAGGGCGTCTACCGGACACAGGGGCAGGTCTGGACACTAGTGGTGCCGAAGATAGACTCGGTGCCCGACCTTTTTACCCCGGAGGAAGCAGCCAGATTATTGGAGGAAGGAGCCATACGGCTGGACTGGGCAGGTCACCAGCCAGCCCGGCAACGCCTGGTGCTGACTGCCATTGGAGCCTACCAGCTTGAGGAGGTAATAAAAGCGTCCCTCCGCCTGGCTGACCGTGAAGTCCCCCACTCCACTGTCTACATGCTCGAGCCGGGGAAGTTCCGGAAACCGCGGAGCCGGGGAGAGCGGTCTCACGTGGCACCGAAGGAGCTTCAGGCAGAACTCTACCCGCATTCGATACCGAACCGCATATTCGTCACCCATACCCGCCCGGAACCGCTCCTGGGAGTATTGCAGCCGCTGCACTCCGGCAGCAGCACCGCCGGACTGGGCTTTATCGGGCAGGGGGGTACACTGACAGTCCCCGGCATGCTGTTCGTCAACCGCTGTACCTGGGCTCACATTCTCGCCGAGGCGGCACGCCTTCTCGACCTGCCCGAGAAGGAGCTTCTCGACTCTCGGGAGCTGGCTGCCCTGAGGGGAAAGGCGTCCCCGGAGGGCATAATAGTTTAGAGCAGCCTTCTATCGGATACAGCCATTTTTGTGCGGGATACCAGGCGGCACGGTGAGGGAAAAGTGAAAAGGACGGATGATAACCGAAGGTCATTCTTTCTCGGCGTCGACCTCGGCGGCAGCAAAATACTTACGGCGCTGGTCGGTTCTGAAGGGAATATACTCTCCCATGATTACAGAACAACGCCGTCTGATAAAAAAGTGGAAACCGTTACCCGGAAAATCCTCGGGTCGGCTGACCGTGTTTCGGAACAGGCAGGAATATCTGCTGGCAGAATCCGTGCTGTGGGAATCGGGGCTCCGGGCATTTCAAACCCGGAGACGGGCACAGTTTTCACCTCTCCCCACCTCCCCGGCTGGAGCAACGTGCCCCTAAGGGCTATCATTGAACGGGAATCCGGGAAAAGGACTTTCCTGATTAACGATGCCAACGCCGCGGCACTGGGCGAACTGTGCTACGGTGCGGCAAAAAACACCCGCAACTTCATCTATATTACCATCAGCACCGGCATCGGTGGGGGAATTGTCATCAACGGCAGACTTTACACCGGTGCCATCGGTACCGCCGGGGAAATCGGGCACATGACCATCGACCCCAACGGGCCCCGCTGCAACTGCGGTAATTCGGGCTGCTGGGAGACGCTGGCTTCAGGTTCAGCGCTGGCCAGGGAAGCCAGGAGCCTGATTAAAGGCGGGGCTGTAACTTCCATCCCGGACTATGCTGACGGCCAAATCGAGAAGGTGGACGCCCGGGCTGTCCAGAATGCCGCCGAGCATGGAGACGATTTAGCCAGAAAGCTCATCGCCAGAGTAGCCCGCTACTTTGGAATCGGACTTGCCAGCCTGGTAAACATATTCAATCCGGAACTCATCATCATCAGCGGGGGACTGTCCAACATGGGTGATATGCTGCTCGTTCCCGCCCTCGAAGTAGCCCGGGAAAGGTCCTATGAAGAAGCGTACCGGGCGGTTCGCTTTGTCCGGGCTGAGCTGGGAAGTTATTCCGGGGTGCTCGGGGCGGCGGCCTTCGCGCAGCAGAAAACCCGGAAGTCCGGCAACAGGTTTAGCTGAAAAAGCCGGGTAAGCCGGGAGCCGGTCTTTCACACTATTTTGGCAATATTCGTCAGTACCCCTATCTCCGGTATCCTGATATTGACTATGTCCCCAGGCTTCAACGCCGCTTCCGCCGGGATAATAACTCCCGTGCCGGTCATGAGGACGGTCCCCGGCGGTATCTTGTTTGAACGCAACAGGAAACTGACCATTTCTTCAATTTTCCGGGCAAGTTTCCGGGTCGTTGATTTGCCCTCAAATATTATTTCCCCGTTCCTGTCGATGTTACAGCTAATCTCAAGATTATACGGGTCCTTTATCTCATCGGCAGTCACCATCACCGGGCCCAGTGCGGCACATCCGTCAAATATTTTTGACTGCGGCAGGTAGAGAGGGTTTTCCCTCTCAATATCCCAGGCAGATACGTCGTTTCCGATTGTATACCCAAAAACCTTACCGCTGCCTCCCAGGACAACGGCAAGTTCCGCCTCCGGCGCCGTAAAATGGGAATCGGCACGTATCCCGATATAGTCGCCCGGGCCGGTGCATGACCTCGCGTTTCCTTTGAAGAAAAGTTCCGGCCTCTCATTCCTGGAAACAGCGGCATAGAACCCCTCTCTGGTACCGTGTTCCCTGTCCCGCCAGGCGGCGCTGACCTGGTACGAACACCCGCAAGCCCAGACTTCACCCGGTTCGATGGGGATTGTTTTCTTCGCCTCCCCGGATTCCTCACCAGCCAGGCTCATCGCAATTTCGGCCAGCCCGGCTGATTCTTTTTCCGCCTTCCTGATTAAATCGATAACGCGATAGTTCTGAATTGGCCGGGCCAGGTTTCCTTCAAATATGGCGGCGGTTACTTTATCCTGTTTCCTGATTTGTCCTATCTTCATTGTGCTCCCTCACACCAGCTTCTGACCAGTAATTATATCATAAAAGATTCGCCGGGAAGCATTATCACTCTCTCACTCTCCTTCCACGCACCATAGCCCAATACAATTGAGTGGCATAAAAAGTCAACAAATTAAATTCGCCCGTGTCTGATGAAGCTGTTGACGTTTCTCCGGCGCACCAGCGTAAGCGTAAACCACGCCAGTATTATTGCTCCCGCTATCTCCGGAATGTATACTGAAGGCTCGGTAAACAGCCTATGATATATATCTGATGTCCAGTTACTGACATCTGCCCTCTCAAATGACAGTCCGAACAGCGGCCAGAATAGAGTTCGGGGGGCACGCCACATCTGGTCAAATACGAGATGGGTGAGCGTACCAAAGAAAAGAGCGAGAAGCCAGGTCTTTCCGTAAGACCGGTAAAAGCTCACCCCGGCAACGGAGAGCAGGATTAGGAAAAGAAGCGTGTGGCAAAATATCCTGCCGTTGCTGAAAGTCTCTCCGAAGAGGAAAAGCCCCACCGGTTTGTCAACGATATCCGGAAGAAGAGAGCCCACCAGCAAGAGCCTCATGTCAATGCGGCTGACCAAAGTATTAAGTCGCGACCCGTTGCTACCTTGAGATTCTTCCGGTTTGGAAACTGCTTGAGATACCCCGCCTGAAGCCCCTCTTTTTCCACCAGATTTAGAAAAACGGCTGCCGCCGACCACTCGACCTGCAAGTACCGCGGCACCAAGCGCAATTCCGGTGTGTCCAAAAAGTAACATCTTGCTTCCGCTTATTCTTCATGGTGCCAGCAGCCCACACTTTAAATCGGCGCCCAGAATGAAGCTATTCGCCCCCCGGGGACTGCTGAAAAGGACAAATAAGGTTAAAAACCCTCTGGTAATTTCTTCCGATTAGCCGGGGCAGTAATAGAGAACTCTCCACTGCTCCAGCCTAACCCCTCACATCAACCCAGAGATGAAGCGACCGGTAAGCTTCGTCCTGCCCTCCCTTATATAACAGAAACTCAACCTTCTGCCCTGAGCCGGCGGCAGAAAAAGCAAAGGGAACCTCCCGTTCCCATTTCCCTTCATGAGCCAGAGTTATAGGGCCTACCTCGTTTACTCTTTCGTTGCCAGCCACCACTTCCAACCGGTAGACTGCGGTCTCATACTCCCGGTTCACTATTCCCACCTCCACCCTGCCTTCCTCTCCCGGGGCAAGCTCATCCGGGTAATCACCGGCATCCCCCTCCGGGTTCAGGATGTAGAACTCGGTAAACCTCTCTTCTATCCGGGGTGTGGTCGTCATATAGACCACGATGCCAATCGCACCGAGCACGGCCAGAATCAGTACGACAGATAAAATTCTGTCCCACCGCCTCCTCCCCGCCCAGAGCAAGCAGGCAAAGCTCCCGCGGCGGGCACAGTTAGCCTCATTATTAGAGGAGGTTGATAATAACATCTACTGTAATAATAGCCCATGCCCCGGATTTCGGCAACAGGCAAAAAACCGGCACAGTGTCAGACACATACTTTCTTTACTACGGGAATGCATCTAAGGTAAAATTGGAAAGTTTAGCGGGCACAAAAAGAAAAGGAAAGCTATCTTGAAAAAAGTCATCGTCACCGGAGGAGCCGGCTTCATCGGCTCGCACCTGGCGGAAAAATTAGCCGGACAGAACTATCAGGTTATCATCCTAGACAATCTTTTCTCCGGGAAGCTGGAAAATATAGAAGGGTTGCTCGGCGAAAAGAACGCGGACTTTCACCGGGGAAGCATTACCGACCTGCCGTTGCTCCAGAAGTTATTCCAGGGGGCCGAGTTTGTCTTCCATCTGGCGGCTCTTACCAGCGTTCCCGCCAGTATAGAAGACCCTCTGACGACCAATGAGGTAAACATAACCGGGACCCTCAACGTTCTAACCGCCGCCAGAGATAATGGCGTCCGCAAGGTAGTTTTTGCCTCTTCCTGTGCCCTTTACGGTGATGCCAGTGCTTCACCGCAAAAGGAAGACACCCCCCCCAATCCCATTTCTCCTTACGCTTTGACCAAGATGGTCGGTGAATACTACTGCCATCTTTTCCGCCGCATTTACGGTCTTTCCACCGTCTGCCTGCGATACTTCAATATCTATGGTCCGAGACAAGATTCCCAATCGCAATATGCCGCGGCTGTTCCTGCCTTCATCGAAAGAACCTTCCAGAATTTGCCTCCGGTAATATTCGGAGACGGAGAACAAAGCCGGGACTTTGTCTTTATCGAAGATGTGACACAGGGCACCATTTTAGCTGCCCGAAACAATGCCGAAGGCACCTACAACCTCGGAAGCGGTCAGAGCACCAGCGTAAACCAGCTGGCCCGGAGAATCCTTGAATTGATGCACAAGAAGCTGCAGCCAGTTCATGCTGAGCCCAGGCCCGGCGATTTAAGGCACAGCGCGGCAGACATCTCCCGGGCCCTGAGTTTCGGCTACCAACCAGAGTGGAGCCTGGAAACCGGCCTGCCAAAAGTCATCGCCGGATTAAAAGAAAGAACCGGATAGGAATCTTTTTGTGACAGATGGCACAACTATTGACATCTGGGCACATCAAC
>CAZRBS010000002.1:65219-68820 GCA_964598405.1 uncultured Dehalococcoidaceae bacterium | reverse complement strand
CATGCCACCCTGTCACGGTGGAGATCGCGGGTTCAAATCCCGCCGGGGTCGCCACCTTTTTACACCCCGAATTCCCAAAAGTTAAGCTGGACTGCATCACCGTTGCGGACGAAAACGAAGTCACCCGTCTCGCGCCTGGTTAGTAACCCAGCCAGCCCCTGCCTCTTAGCTGGCCGCGCACATAAGCTATCTGGCCCACGTGCTGGAGGGAATCAGCCAGGACGCTGACCAAGCGCACTCCTACCGTTGGCAGCGGCTGATACCACGGCTCATTGAGCTCACGGTCGAGGTCCCCCGTGCTGAAAGCGATTTAATATACCGTTTTGTCCGCTCCATAACGGCACGATGGTACTCCAGCAGGGTATCCACGCCGGGTGATTTGAACGCAGCCACATCTTCAGAGCTGTGACCGAAGCCGATGTCTTTCGGGTCGGGAGCGCGGTTAAACCTGGAATGCCATCCCCCGGTGAGCCATAGCTGCTGCTCTCCCATAAGATCAGATACGTGGTCATCCTGCACGCGGGTCAGGTGCCAGGCCAGCCAGCCCATGCTGTTACTGTCGGGGTGGGGCTGGCGGTTCAGGTCATCCTGAGACATCCCGTCCAGGGCCTCCCGCAATGCTCCCTCTACCCGTCCGTAGCCATCTGTGAGCAATTCCTGCCACTCCATCAATGGTCCCACCTCAGAAGTTATTCATCGTCGACCGGTATATATATGGAACCGCTGGCGGGGAAAATGACCTCCAGGAATACGGCCACCGGGGTCTGCCGTTCTTCATCACCAGCCGGATTGCGGAAAGCCAGCGTGTAGGTGTCCCCCTCCTCCTCCGTCGTGGTAAAGGAGAACCTGTCTGAGCTTGTACCCGTGCCGTCGGCGCCGACCCGAGGTGCCGTTCTGTAAAGCAGGGTTTTCCCAGTAATACTGAAACCAATATCCTCGCCCTTTTCGAGATAAAAATAGCCATCCACCTTGTCCCCGGGGGACAATTTCAGCAGTATCAACACCTCCTTACCCGCACCCACGGTAAAAGTCATCTGCTTCATTTCCCACCCTGCACCAAGCTCCACCGCTTTGACAATCTTGAGGTTCGAATCAGATGACGTCTGTGCCTGCCCCTCGGTAAGGCTTGATATTTCCTCGCACCCCAGAAGGGAGACCAGGGATAAAAGCATAACGGCTATGGTAATCTTTTTTAACATCCTGAAGACCTCTCGATATAGCTTTATCTTAAGACGGCTAACCGCTTACAGTTAACCCGGCCTTAATTATACAACCAACCGAGATATAACGGAATATCCAGCAGCCCCATGCCTGCCCCGGAGGGCTTTGTCCTGAGCCGGAGCAACAGAGCAACCCCCTGCCCGACTATTTCCCTACCGGGTTCTCTCCCTCTCTCTCGACCAGTTTACCAGCTTTCGCTTTGGCAATGAGTTCATCTTCACGCTGTATGTCTTCCATGGTCTTCGGTCTGACTTCAGGCGGAGGCGGCTCCAGCCCGTACTTCCATTTCAGGAAACGCAGACCGGTGATGGGGTAGAGGGCAGCGGTGAGCACGTCCCCGATGTCCCGGGTAAAATCCTTGACCGCCTCCCTGGCCTGTTCCAGCTCTGGCTCAAGCAAATCAGCCGGACGGCTGGTCGTCGGTGTCTGTCCCCTTTTGTAAAACTTGAGCACCCTTTTCTGCACCTCAGGGTCAATGGGTGCCGGCGGCTTGCCGTACAGCCCGTAGCAGTAGTCCATTACCTGAGTGGACACGAGTTTATATCTGCCGGCAAGTACGTTCTGCACCGCCTGGACCCCCACAATCTGGCTGGTCGGCGTAACCAGGGGCGGGTAACCCAGTTCTTTCCGGACTCTTGGCACTTCTTTGTAGACTTCGTTAATCCGGTGCAGGGCGTTTGACTGCCGTAGCTGGGACACCAGGTTGGATATCATGCCGCCGGGAATCTGGTGCACCAGAACATCGGTGTCAATAACCGACATGCGGGTCTGGTTCAAGAAATCCCGATATTTGGGAGCAATAGACTCAAAGTATTCCCCCAGCTCGAGCAGATGAGCCAGGTTCAGCCCGGGGTCCCGGGGAGTCCCCCGGAGCGCGGCGACAATCGGTTCCACGGCCGGTTCCGAGGAACGCAGGGCGAACGGGGCCAGCGCGGTATCAATAACATCCACCCCGGCTTCAGCCGCCTTGAGGTAGGACATCGCTCCCATACCGCTGGTGAAGTGGGTATGCAGCTGTAAAGGTATCCTTATTACCTTTTTCAGCGCCCCAACCAGGTTATAAGCATCGTCAGGGGAAATAAGCCCCGCCATATCCTTGATACAAATACTATCAGCCCCCATATCCTGAAGTATGAGGGCTTTATTGATGTAATAGTCCAGGTTAAACACCGGCCCGCCCATTTTGGTCTCGGTGAGAGAGTAGCAAATGGAAAGCTGGGCATGCTTGCCGCATTCTTTAATCGCTCTGAGAGAAGCCACCAGGTTGCGTTCATCATTAAGGGCATCGAAAACCCGGAAGATGTCAATCCCGACCTCAGCCGCGTGATGGACAAAGGCATTGACCACATCATCGGCATAGTTGCGATACCCCACCAGGTTCTGGCCGCGGAGCAACATCTGCAGCGGGGTGTCCGGCATCAACTTCTTCAAAACGCGCGGCCTGTCCCACGGGTCTTCATTCAAGAACCTGGTGGCGACATCAAAGGTAGCACCACCCCAGACCTCCATGGAGTGAAAGCCGGCTTTGTTCATCTCCCCGGCAATACCTGCCATATCCTCGGTCCGCATACGGGTAGCCAGGGTGGATTGATGCCCGTCACGGAAGGTGACGTCGGTGATTTTCAGCGGGTTTCTGCTTTTCCTGCTTTTCATCTATTGACTCTCCTGTCTCACGTTAACGCTTTGATACCCTCGCATGGTTCACACCGTCCTGCACTTCAAAAACATCCAGGGGTCGCCTTTTATTTTACACCGCTGAACAGGCGATGGTAAAGCAGGGCGTTTTTGACCGGAAAACGCGGCATTTTAAAACAGGTTGCCGCTCTCTTGTCATCACCGGGGCTATGGTCTATAATTTGAACGAACGGCAAGAGCCTTATATCACTGAACCCACCGAATTGCATGGAAAGGAAATTGTCATCAAAAAGTCCGATTTTCGCTCGCTTCTTTTGGGATTGATACCCCTTTTTGTGCTGGCACACTTCGGGCACCACCTAGTAGCCGCCCTGCTGGCACCGCTTTTACCCTACATTCGCAATGAATTTGCCCTCAATTACACTCAATCAGGGTGGCTGGTCTCCGCATTAAACGTTGCCTATGGCATCGGGCAGCTACCGGGAGGATGGCTCGCCGACCGCATTGGCGCACGCATCGTGCTCACCATCGGAACCGCCGGGGTAGCCCTGTCAGGTCTCCTGGTGGGATTTTCCCCGAATTACATTGTACTGGCTGTCTTCCTGATCCTGCTGGGAATCATGGGCGGAGGCTACCACCCCGCCGCCGCGCCGCTGGTTTCGGCATCGGTCAAGACAAGGCACCGGGGGCGGGCACTGGGCATACACCAGATCGGCGGTTCTGCCAGCTTCTTCCTGGCGCCCTT
>CAZRBS010000002.1:45395-65209 GCA_964598405.1 uncultured Dehalococcoidaceae bacterium | reverse complement strand
CTTAATCGCCGCTGGTATTGCGGCAGCCCTCGGCTGGCGCGGTTCCTTCATCGCCACGTCCATACCCATTCTTATATTCGGAACCGTCTTTTACCTGCTTCTGGGCCGGCTGGGGTACACAAAGAAACCCGAACAAAAAGTCACCACGGCTCAGTCTGAGACGCCGCTCCCTTCAGGCCATTTGCGCCGGCTGGTTGCTTTCCTCACCATAAGCATAACCGGAGGGATTTTAACTTATTCCGTAATCCAGTTCATCCCCCTGTATATCGTTGATAGCTATGGTGTCAGCGAGGAAGCGGCCGCCGCCATGCTGTCCCTTGTCTTTTCGAGCGGGCTCTGGGCAGGGCCTCTGGGCGGCTACCTTTCCGACCGCATTGGCAGTGTGCCGGTGGTAGTGGTAGCCTGCCTGACCGCCGGGCCTATCGTTTACCTGCTAGGTCTGGCCTCATACGGCTGGAGTCTCTCCGCAGTGCTCCTTTTCCTTGGCGTAGCTCAGTTTATCACTCTGCCAGTATCAGAGCTTTACATCGTAAGCAAAACATCGGCGCGCGCACGCTCCACAGTGCTCGGTCTCTACTTCTTCGCCAGCCGGGGAGGGCCGGGAGTAATGGTGCCAATACTGGGCTATTTTATTGACCGGTTCGGCTTCCAGACCAGTTTCACCATCGTGGGGGCTGCCATACTCACGGTGACCGTTGTCTGCGGCATTCTTTTATGGGGAAGCCGGGACTGATTTGCCGAATGTTATTTTTAGCCGCCCGGCTGCGCCGCCGGGGACAGCGGCTGTAATTCTTCACCTAAAATGGCGCCAACCACGTCCCTATCATTCGGCGTGCATCCCCGGACAAAAGTGCCCCGCTTCCTGTATCTGGCGGTGCAATTCCCCACCAGCAGCAGGCGCTCTCTGTCCACTTTCTCCGGGAATTTATCAACTTTACCCGCCACTATGGTCCAGCCGCCCGCTTTCTCCAGATGACCGCGTGTCTCCATCTCCACCAGGGCACTGAGAACGCAGTTCCGGCAGCCGGTGCAGGCCCTTTCACCGATGAGCAGCTGAAAGTCCCTCGGAATGGTGATGAGCTCGTAAACCCCTTCTTCCGAGCGCTTGAACCGCCGCTGAACGTCGACAATAGGTTCCCCGGCGATTTCAATCTCTTCCAGCCTGGCGGTTCCTATGCCGCGTTTAGCAACTGCGTCGGTGACTCCGCTCTCCCGGGGAGCAAACCCCATTACCACGCTGGCAACCGCATCCACCGCTACCGGGTCCCTTCCAGCGATAATGAGGTCCATTTCCACGGGAATGCCGGAAATCGGACCCAGGCCTTCCTGCCCGATGATGCCGTCCACGACGGATAGAGATGGTTTGACCACCGTACTCAGGTCGGCAATACCCTCATAGAGTCCGAAGTCTATGTGAAACCTTCTCTTGAAGGTATCCGTCAGCAGCCCCTTCATGTTTTTCAGGGCCAGGGTTACCGTAGTCTGGGCATGTGTTTTCAGTCGCGGGACGCTGATTATGGCGGCCGCCTCGACCGCAATCCTGGGCAGCGGGACTTCTTTGAGTACTTTTCCCTCCGGGACGCTAACTTTAACCGTCTCCTCTTTCTTGAGGTCAATGACCTCAAAACCCTCGTCTCTTAGCCCGGTGTAACCGGCTACCTGATAGGCCTTTTCGGTATCCACGCCGACGGAAGAAGACTCGGCTATTACTGGTCTGGCACCGGCTTCCTTTACCAGCTTAGCGATGGACCTGCAGACCCGGGGGTCGGTGGTGGCGCCGGTGTCCGGATGTAGAACCTCCACCAGGTTCGGCTTAATCAGGACAGTTCTCCCGCGGGAAATTACATCGGGCAAACCGCCAGCGAGTTCTATTGCCTTCCTGACCGAGGCGTCTATTTCCTTCTCGTCCGGTTTGCGCGGGGTCCTCACAATTGAAACGGTGCTCTTTTTCATAATGCTTTCCCTGCCGTCCACTCTTAACGAGGGGGAAGTTTCCCCAACTCCGGGTTCGGCACGACATACTTCCGGCTTTTTAATCATAACGCAAAGTTTTTATTCTGGCAACAGCGTGTTTACTCTCCCCCGGCCTTATCGGCCGACAGGACTGAGGCTATACATCGGCTACATGGTTCTGCACTATCCGGCCTATTTCCCGTACCGCAGTCCGGGGAAGCCCGGGAGCGGTCTTGGCGGCCATTATTTTTTGTGCCGCCTGGTTCAGTTTCTGGCGCAGGTCTCTGGCCCCCTGCCTCTCCCAGACCTGAAAGATTGTCCGGTCAAGAAATCTGGGGAGCCACATGGACTTCCGGTAATTATCCAGGGTATGGCGGTGGGTCAGGTACATGCCACCGGGTCCCACCTCATCGATTACCTTCAGGGCGATGGTTTCCTCGGTGACCTCCACAGGTCTGAGCATGTGTTTAATCATGCCTATAATCTCATCCGACATCAGGATTGACTCGAAGGACGAGGTGCGCCCCGATTCCATGTAACCACAGTCATGAATCAGATTACACCCGTTCAGGGTGGCGATGTACAGGGAAAGGGCGACCTCGATTCCAGCCTGGGCATCCAGCACCTTGGAATCGGTGCCGCCGGAGATACAGAAGAAGGGCAACCGGTAGAAGTGTGCCAGGTCAGCCAGAGCCGCGTTGAGGATATTAAGTTCCGGGGCGCCGTAGACAAATATCGCCTGCTGCATATCCAGGGCGGTGGCGTCTCCCCCGTAGATAAATTTGGCTCCCGGGTACCTGACCTGGCAGATGACCAGCCCGGAGAGGCATTCGGCATTGGCCTGCGTCAGAATCCCGGCAACAGTAGCCGGTGCCGTGCCGCCTATCATTGGACTTGGTATGTAAACGAAGGGCACTTCATACTCGCAGCACACCAGGCACTTGCTGATTCCCATCTCGGTATGAGTCAGGGGAGAAAAGGGCTCGGAGTACAGGACGAGGGGAGGGCGCTTCCTGACGGAATCGATTCCGTCGACCGCGGCTGCCGCCATATCTATCATAGCCTTCATATCACGCTGTCCGTGCCCGGTAACAATGACCGGTTTGGCGGTATTGAGCAGCATCGCCTCATACTGGTGCACAAAATTGGTTCCCGGAGGAGCGTCATGGGCAATCCCCATTGACATCACGAAATCGATATTGGGAAGGGCGTCGCAAAACCGGGCCAGGTTCCCCACGTCTTCCTTCGTGCTGAGCCGCCGCCGTCCGGAAGAAAGGTCAATGTGATGAGTGCAGTCGGACCCGGTTCCATAGTAACAGGAGCCCTCCTGAAGTGTCATGGCCAGATGCCCGTCCTGCCCATAGACCTCGATGCTTCTCCGGGCAGATGCGATGGCATTCTCCACCAGCTTCCGCGGTATCTTCACCCGTTTCGGGTTGCTGATGTCGCACCCGGCCCCGCCCAGGATTTCCAGCGCCTCCCCGGACTGAACCCAGACGCCCGTCTTTTCCAGCAGTTCCAGCGTCCGCTCGTGCACCAGCTCCACCTGCGCCTGGTCGAGAACCCTGTTCCGGGAACCATCATGCTGCCTGATACCCATTTTCCCCTTCCCTCCTGTTCGCAAAGGATAAAAACATCCCTATTATACACGCTCTGGCGGGGTCTTTGGAAACGGTTAAACCGGAGCGCCTCTCTCTGGCACCTGACAACTCTGCATCGCTGAGTTGCATTATTTCACCACCGAATATATAATCTTGTTAAATAGTCCGGGCTCATGTATGGCAGCTCAAGAAAAACCGATTTGTTCTTGTTCAATGCTGGAAATAGAAATAGGCAAAAGAATACGAGCCGCTCGATGTAAAAAGGGGCTCAGATTAGCCGACCTGGCTTCATCGAGCGGTTTCTCCGCGGGACTGCTGTCCAAGATTGAGTCCGGCAAGGTCTCCTCGCCCATTACGACCCTCGAAGTCATAGCCAGGGCGCTGGGCACTTCTTTTGAACGGCTCGTAGTCGGTGACGGCGCAGCTGAAGCCTCCCACGATATCTCGAAAGATATCACAATCGTCAGAAAAAAAGAACGCGTACACCACAGCGTTACTTATGCCGGCGTACTATCCACATACGAATGGCTGGCTCCAAATATGGAGAACAAGCAGATGGAGCCTTTCATCATCAACTTGCCCAAAGAACACGCCCCGCAAATTTATTCCCACCACCCCGGTCAGGAGATTGTCTTCGTCCTGGAGGGAAAACTTCTGTTAAACTATCGCCGGCAGAGTTTCATCCTGGATGAGGGAGATTGCGCCTACTTTGATGCGACTGTGGCCCACCGGGTAAGAAGTGCCGGAGATAAAAAACTGAAACTCCTCTGCGTACGCTCCGTATTTTAGTTATCCGCGGTGATGTTGTTCGAAATGGGTCTCTTACCACCTAATTCTTTCGGTGCCGGCATCCCTGGCTCAAATTTTAATATATTAACATGCAAAAAAGGGCTATAAATATCTTGACAGGAAAATTAATCATCCCTATAATGTATCCAGCAGGTTAACGCTTTTGCCAAATAGGAGGGAAAATGCCTGATTTGGACGGGATAGCCCGGGCGGTTCTGGAGCTGGACGAGGGGAAGGTCACCAGACTGGTAGAGCAGGCTATCAACGATGGGCTTACCCCGGAACAGGTTATCAACGACGGACTTGTCGCCGGGATTGAAAAGGTAGGTGCGCTTTTCAAGCGGGGCGACTTCTTTGTTCCCGAGGTGATAGTGGCTACCGCCGCAATGAAGAAAGGCCTGAGCATTGTCGAGCCTCTCCTGAAAGAAAGAAAGCGGGAGAGCCGGGGCCTGGTGGTTCTGGGCACGGTAAAAGGCGACATCCATGACATCGGGCGGAGACTGGTAGCCACAATGCTGGAAACGGGAGGCTTTGATATTGTAGATTTGGGCAATGACGTGCCCGAGGAAATTTTTGTCCGGAAGGTCACCGAACTCAAGCCCCGGATAGTCGGCATGTCAGCCCTGCTGAATACGACGATGTTCTCCATGAAAAACACCATCGACGCTCTGAAAGAGGCGGGAATCAGGGATAAGGTAAAGGTTATCGTCGGTGGCAGCCCGGTTACCCCCGCCTTTGCCCAGAAAATTGGCGCCGATGGCACCTCCTCTGACGCGGTACGCGCGGTAGACCTGGCAAAGAGCCTGTTATGAACGCAGCACGGATGAAGGTAGTTCCGTTTCTCACCATATTATTTCCGCCACGTGTTTTAACTGATTTAACGAAGTCCCGGAGTGTCAGAGCCATAAAGGAGGCACAAGCATGCGCTACAATTACACCCATTTTGCCACCCCGCAATTCCGCCTGCTATCAGATAGTCAGCTAAAAGCGCTCCACCACCGCACCCTTGAGGTGCTGGAAAGGGTGGGGGTCAATTTTCACTGTCCGGAAGCGCTTGAACTACTGAGAGACGCCGGGGCTAACGTATCTGATTCCACAAGGGCCAGAATACCTTCTTGCCTGGTGGAAAAAGCCCTGCGAACGGTACCGAAGACCGTAACTTTATACACCCGCGAAGGGGAACCCGCCATCGTCCTTAATAAGAGCGCCGGAGCCCACTTCGGGACGGTGGCTGGCGTCCAGTATTACCTTGACCCGCATACCCGGCGGCCCCGCCTGCTCCGTGTCCAAGATATTGACAACCTGGCACGACTGGCCGACTACCTGCCGAACATTGAATGGGTGTTTACCGTAGACTCCCATCGAACCCTGCCCGGAACCATTACCGATAAGGTATCCCTTCTTCACGTTATCCTCAACACCTCGAAGCCGGTGTGCACCTCCATCAATGACGCATCGAGCCTGAGGGAAATGATAGCGCTCTGCTCCATGATTGCCGGCGGAGAAGAAAAGTTATCTGCCAGACCGTTTTTTATCGGCTCGGTGGAACCGGTCAGCCCGCTGGTGCAGGGCAGGGACGCGGTGGAGAAAAGCCTGCTCTGTGCCGAGAAGAACATCCCGAACGTTGTCTACAGCATGCCCATGTGCGGCGCCACCGCTCCGGCAACTTTTGCTGGAAATCTGGTCATTGCCAGCGCAGAGATTCTCAGCCAGCTCGTCGCCATACAGCTCAAGAGGGCCGGCGCCCCCGTTATTTGCGGAGCCATCTCCAACATCATGGACATGAAGACAACGATTAACCCCCAGGGCTCACCGGAGATGGGGGTAATGATAGCGGCACTCACCGAGCTGCTCCATTACTACGGGCTTCCCGTATGGGGCACCATTTCGTCAGATGCCAAAACAGTCGGCGCTCAGGCGGCGACCGAATATACCTATCAGATTATGCTGCAGGCCATGGCGGGAGCCGATTTTATCCATGATATCGGCTACCTGCACCATTCCTTCATGGTGTCGCCAGAGATGGTCGTTTACGGGAATGAAATACTGGACATGGTCGGGGTGCTCATGCGCGGCATAGAAGTCGATGAGGAGACCGTCCCAGTTGACCTTATAGAAAAGGTGGGGCCGGGCGGAAGCTACCTCGGGGAAAAACACACGCTGCAGCACTTCCGCGATTTCTGGATGCCCAGCGTGTTCCACCGCAGCACGGAGCTGGATGAAAACGCCGAGGACTGCGAGGACATGCTCAACCGCAAAACCATCGAGATATTGAAGACGCACCAGCCGAAGCCGCTACCCGAAAAGCTGGTAAAGGAACTTCTGGAAGTGGAAGCGGGGTGGTTCAAACGGGCGGGGATGAAACACGAGTACCCGGAGACAGAGTGGCTGTCCGTGTGACGTTTTGGACTTCAGGCGAATTGCAGCAGCCGCCCGGGGTTGTCCACCAGAATTGCCTGAATCTGCTCTTCGGTAAAACCCTTGCGCCGCATAACGGGCACAACGTACTTCAGGATATGGGCAAAGCCAGGGCCCCCGTAGCGCACCTGCTTGAACTTGAAGGCAACGTCATGCGAAACCACGAGCTGTCCCAGATACCCTGCTTCGACCAGTCTCTTGATATAATCCACCCGCATAGCATCATTCGGCAGGTCCATATCGGGGTTCTGGGGATAAAAGGAGGCCTCTTCGCCGAACATGTCGTATTCGATGCAGCAGCCGCTTGAAGCCAGCTCGAAGAGCGTATCAAGGTCAGAAATGGTGCGGTCGATGTGCATCATAACGGTACGGCTGAGGTCAGCGCCCAGTTCCCGTAAAATCTCCACCATCTCCTGAGGCGCCCGCTCGTTACGTCCGGGATGAACCATCAGCAGGGCTCCGGTTATCTGCTGGGCTTTCGCTGCCGCCCGCAGTGACTTCCGCTCCCCCTCCGTCAGAGGCCAGGAGCAGCCGATTTCCCCGATGATGCCGGCACGCACTCCCGTATTTCCGGCGCCTTCGGCAATGTCACGCACCATAGCCCCGGCGATGTCCTCCTCGCTCCCGGTATTTTCGCCGGGAAAACGGGATGACGTCACATAAGTGCCGGTACCCATAATAATATTGAGGCCGGTTCGCCTGGCGATTCGCTGCAATGCCTGCGGGTCACGGCCAAGGTCCCAGTTGGTGCCATCAACGACGGTATTTCCTCCCGCCTGCTTGAAGAGCATCACCTCATCCACCGCAACATCTTCGTCCTGGAACTTCAGATTATCCAGGCTACTGGTATAGTGCCGCCGTACCCAGTCCAGGTTCTGCAAAGACAGGGGCTGGTAAGCCAAATCTCTCTCCGCAGGGTCGGACGGTTCCTCGAAGAGGCAGGTCACATCTGCCAGAATATGCTCATGCATGAGGGTGATTCCGAGCTCGCTGGCTGGCACAGGCCCCAGAACGGTCTGTACCATACCGGTCATCTTTGAGCGTGACATGGCGCGGGCCTCCTTTCCTGAAAAGGCTTATCAATGCCGGGGGCTACAGAGAGCTTACACCTTGAGATTTCCCGCCGTCAACAGCGTGAAGGGCTTTCCTCTTACAGATACCCCAGCAGGCGAGGGAAAAAGAGGGACACTTCCGGCAGATACGTGGTAACCAGCATCACCGGCAGAGCGCCAAAGAACATGAAGAGTAAAGCGGGTTTTATAATCTCATGGATATCGACCTTACCTATACGGCAGGCCATATACAGTATGGGCGCCACGGGAGGGCTGTTGGCGCCAATAACCACACTGGTACCCACGATGGCTCCGAAGTGCACCGGATGGATGCCTATCTCCTGCATCGCGGGAAGCAGCATCGGCGATAGTATCACGGTGACACTGACATCGTCCATTATCATGCCCATGAAGATGAGAAAGAGGTTGACCATGAGCAATATCACATATTTATTGGAGGAGATACTGAGAATAGATTCGGTCAGCAGCTGGGGGATGCGCTCCATGGTAAAAATCCGGCCCGCCACCAGGGAAAAGAGCAGGATTATCAGAATCACACCGGTGGTAGCCCCGGCATCGAGCAAACTGCGGCCGAACGTCTTCAGCTTCAGCCCGCGGTATACCCAGAAGCCTATCGGGATGGCATAGACCACCGCCACCGCGGCGGCCTCGGTCGGAGTGAAGATGCCGCCATATATCCCGCCCAGAATCAGGAGAGGCATCAGCAGAGCGGGCGAAGCCCTTGACCCGCTGGACACCACCCTTTTGATCTGTTTCCCGGGGCTAATCGATGGTTCCACTTTAATCCGGGGGTTCCGGCTGCAGTATATCGCGTTGATGACGCACATGATAATGATTAAAACGACTCCTGGTCCCACGGTGCTCAGGAAGCAGGCAGCCACCGACTGCCGGGTGATAAAGGCGTAGAGAATCATGGTGATGCTGGGAGGGATGAGTATGGCAAGCAGACATGATATACTGAGCAGCGCGCTGGTGTAGGCTGGAGGATACCCGCGCTCTTTCATAGAGGGCAAAAGCACGGTGCCGATGGCGGCTACAGCGGCCGTGGCCGTCCCCGAAATGGCCCCGAAGATGCCACAGGTGACCACCAGCGTGGCTCCCAGCCCTCCCCTTATCCGGCCGACGAGAGCATCGACAAATCTGACCAGAGATTCCGCCATGCCACCGTTCTGCATGAGATAGCCAGCCATAATAAACAGGGGCAACGCCATCAGGATGACGGAGTTTACGTTCCAGAAGCCCGCCGTCATCACCGTAGATACATCAATCTGGTAGATTACGGCCAGAGTCAGAACAAGAGCAGCAAAGGAAAAAGCTATGGGAACACCCAGGATAATCAGCACAACGGCGACTATTAACCCAATGGCAGCACCCATAAGTTACTCCGAACCCCGCGGGGAAGATTCTGCGGGACGTAAAATATCGCCCACCCGAAACACCAGATCACGCAGGAAGTAGACCGAAATCATAACTCCAGCTACAAACAGGCTGCTCTGAGCCACCACCCAGGGAATCTTGAAGACCGGAGTTGTCTGACGCTGCTTTAACCCCCAAAGCATCAGGTCTGAACTCCAGTAAGCCATGTAACCCGCCATTGCCAGGGCAATGAGAGTGGTCAGGGCTCTGATGACGGCCAGACTCCGCGGGTTCTTAACCCACAGCGACATAATATCGGTCTTGAGGTGGCTTCCCTCATAGCTGGCCATGGTGGCGCCAATCATATAGAGCCACATAACGCTTATCATGGCCAGTTCTTCCCATCCCCATATGGGATAACCCAGAAAGTACCTTGTAAAAACCTCGATTACCATCATGCCAGCCAGTGCCAGGCTGGTGAAAATAACGACAACCTTCTGCGCCGTGACGGCAAGATAACCTGGATATTCAATTAACCTCGATAATCTCATTAGCACAATCTCACAGGTTTTTCCGGGCACTTTGAAGGACGGAAGGGAACTCGCCCCCGGGCATTCCGGTGGCCGGGACAACTCCCGGCTTATCGCCAGTTTTGTTCCCTTCCGCCCCTCATTAACCTTTCCCCTCTGCTTCAGTTATCCGGGGATTACTGCGGTGGTGCCGAAGCGCCGGCTCTTATCTTGTCCATGAGGTATGAGCCAATTTCTTCTTCCATTTGCGGCCAGACCTCTTCCCTCACGGTCCTGACATTGGCGGCAAGCTCCTCAGGAGTCAGTTCAATAAACTCAATGCCCTTGTCAATAGCCGTCTGCCGGTGCTGGAGGTCAAGCTGCTCCGCATCGTTGAACTGTTTCTCCATCATCTGGCTGGTGGCTTCAATGATTATCCCCTGGTCTTCTTCGTCCAGGCTGTTGAAGGCTTCCAGGCTCATCAGGATGGTGCCGGTCTGGAAGTAGTGCTTGGTCCAGACCCAGTAGTCAAGCAAGTCTCCGAAGTATTCCTGGTCCCAGAAGATAACGTTACCGGAATCACCATCAACCACGCCCGTCTGAATTGCGGTATAGACTTCGCCCCAGCTGATGACGGCAACCTGGTAGCCCATGGCTTCCATAATCTGCGGAAGCGGGAATATCGGCTGCGAGCGCACCTTTATATCCGCAGCCTCTTCGGGAGTGGTAGCATAGCTGCCTTTAGTGCCCACTCCGACGAACCCTTCCGGATAAGCCCCGAGGAATTTCACCCCCAGGCCATTGAAGACCGGGTCAATTGCATCGTACAGCCAGCCACCCGGGCCATAGGCCTCAATTGCGGTCGGCCACTCGAAGAACATGTAAGGAGTGTTGAAGATGGCTACGCGGGGGTCGTAAGATGTCATCGGCCAGGCCAGTTCCATATGAAGGTTGCCCCTGAGGAGATTATCAAACATCTCCTCTGGCTTGCCCAGGTCTCCCTGATAATAGGTGTCCACCTGAATGCGCCTATCGGTAGCTTCCTCAATCAGTTGAGCCCACATGTCAACGGAATCAGCATAGGGAGTCCCCTTGGTTCCCGCCTCAGTGGCCATCATAAACTTGTAGGACTTCTTCTCGGGTGCGGGGGACGGAGAGGGAGACGGTGCCGGTGCGGTCACTGTCACGGTTGGTGCCGGGGATGGTTCTGGCGTTACCGTCACGGTTGGTGCCGGTGAAGGTGCAGGAGAGGGTTCCGGTGCGGGTGCCGCACAGGCAGCCAGACTGACCGCCAGTAACAGGGCCAGCGGAATTAAAACGCCTTTCTTCTTCACTGATTCACCTCCCTTGAAATTGTCAAAATTTCCGTGTCCTTTAGTTTACCTCAACACTTACATACAAACCACCTCCCGTGCCGTAAATTTCAAATTCCACAGGATTCATCATCCTTTAGATTATATTCGGTACACTTTCCCTGATCTGTTTATCCACGTCCTCCGGTATGGGAACAGGACTGTGGCGACGCAGTGTCTCTTTAGCCATGTCCCTCGCTCTCTGCCGGGCGTCTTTCCCCCCTCTGGACAGCCACTGGTCTCTGGTGGGCAGCCTGTCCGACAACCTGGGGAAGAACAGCTCGCTGCGTAAATGAGCTACCGTATGCTTCTGGTTGCAGAAGACACCGCCCGGACCTACCTTCTTTATCAGGTCCACGGCCAGCGCCTCCTCGCTGACTTCAATCCCCTGCACAATTCTCATTATCATTCCATTTATTTCATCGTCGATGACATACTGTTCGTAGCTCACCGTAGTGCCAAAGCCCAGAACTCCAACGGCATCATGGATATAATTGCCGCCGGACAGAGCTACCAGTAATGAAGAGAGCGCCTTCTCGTAACCCGACTGCGCGTCAGGTTCCTTGGCATCCGTCATACCGGAAGTGGCATAAATGGGGATCTGGTAATACTGCGCCATCTGGGCGCCGGCGGCGTTAATCGGCCCCATCTCCGCTGCCCCGGGGGCAGAACTCAAATAGGTGGGGTCAGCCATGGAAACCGCATCCGCATAGAGCACCGGAGCTCCCTGACTGGCTAACTGTGCCAGTATCACCCCTTCCAGTGCTTCAACGTTCGTCAGCAGTATCCCTCCCGCCAGGGTAATGGGGGCAGTAGCCCCGCAGACCGGTGCCGTGGTGGGTATTACCGGGACGCCATAATCCACCGCCGTAAGCTGCATATCCGTATTCATGCTATCCATTATCAGGGGGCTGAAGACGCCAGAAATTGCCGAGATTAATGGCCTCTCCCTCAACTCCTTATATCCGCCGGCAATAATGGCCGCCAGCTCTATGGCGTTGCGGAGTCCATCCGGGTGCCAGATGGCCGCAGACACATGCTTGGTCAAATTGCTCAGAGAAGCGTATATTCCATTATGGTCCCAGCGTTCCACAGGGAGTTCATGCGGTGTACAGGGCACCATGAAAAAAGACGTGTTTTCCAGAGCATCGGTAAGTTTGGCCAGCTTGGCTATATCTTCGAGTCTGGAAGGGCGTTGCTCACCCGTTTCCAGGTCCAGCACGTCCCGGGCAACACCTCCGGTACCGAAATAGACCCGGCTGTCTTCCAAAATGAGGTCGTTTTTCTTCTCCCGTCCGCAGAGGACGATTCTGGAGGGGGCAGAGGCGATACATTTTTCCACCACATCAGCGGGGACGCGAACATGTTTCCTGTCGAAATCGACCCTGGCCCCGCCCCGGTCAAAAATCTCCAGCGCCCTCTGTGACTGGCACTGAAATCCTGTCTCTTCAAATATCTCCAGCGTTGCCTGATGAATCCGGCGGATGCCTTCCGGGGAAAGCGGCTTATACTGTCCCCCGAAAATCTCTCTGTCCCGTAACATTTAATATTCCCCTTTTGCAAAGCTGAGGAAAACCATTTTGAGGAAATATAACACACCTTTTGTTTCATGTCAAGATAATTTGGGCTATTTTTTTCTTGATATTAATAGTTCTTGGCCCTGCCAATCACGACGGTATTCCTGGCATGACCCTCCCCCGACCGGCTGCGGGAGCGGACTTTCCAATCAAAGTGACAGGGGATAGCTGCCATACTGCCGGATAGCACTGACCATCGCCGCGTAGTTTTCCGGGTTTACCCCGGAGTGAATCGAATTGCTGGAGGCGCAGATCAGTCCTCCCCCCACCCCGGCCTTGGCGATACATTCCTTCACCGCCTGGCGGACCTCTTCCCCGGTTCCCCAGCTCAGCAGCCGGGCACAGTCGATGTTACCCACCAGGCAGATTCTGTCTCCGTACCTGACTTTTGCCTCCCCGATATCCATGCCCGCCACCGGGTCAATGGGGTGGATGCCGTCCAGTCCGGAAGCTACCAGCATATCGAAGATGCTCCAGATATCGCCATCGGTATGTTTGATGACGCGGGTTCCCCGCTCTTTGCAGGCTTCAACCTGTGCCTTCAGAGGACCTATGGCGAACTTCTCCATAAGCTTCGGAGACAAAACGGGGCCGAAGTTGGTGGCGTAGTCGCCGCCTATCCAGATGGCATCCGCACCTGCCTCGATACAGTTTTTGATATACCTCAGGTTATAATCAAGCACCATTCTGTTCAGCCGTTCTATCAGGTCTGGATTTCTTATCACGTCCATATAGTGGTCAGCCATGCCCCGTATCTCGTCCACCACGTAAAATACGTCGATAAGGAAGGCGACAATAGCCCTCTGCCCTTTGAATCTCCTTACCGCCGATTTCAGCTCGTCATATCTCCAGGGCAAATCCGGGTCCGGCAGGAGATAGCCATCAAGGTCTTTTTCCGACCTGACAGGCGCTTCTACGGGAAAAGCATCCAGCTCGCCGGTGCTGCGCTTGATGACGCCCCACTTGTCACGGACAATCCCCCTGGTTTCATCCAGAACCTCGAGCCTGTCATTGGCTACATCGGTAATCACCATAGCGTCCAGGTCCATGAAGTCGATGAAATCCTCGTAAGAAGCGCCGGGCAGCAAGGCGTTTCTCACCTTCGGGTCAATGAACAGCTCCATGGTGGGAACCACGTCCGGCTCCCGGCGGTCAAGCGCCCTGAATATACGTTCCACACCGGTCAGTTCTGTCATTGCGGACCTCCTCTACAATTCCAGCCGGGATATGCGTCTCCTCTACCGATACAGATTATCATACCCGGGTACGGGAAAGCGTCGGCATAAGTCCGCCACCTCTTTCTTCAGCCCGGTGGCAACGCGGTCATCCCCCCGGTTCCGCAGAGCACGGCTAACCATGCGGGCTATGAACTGCATTTCATCCTCTCCCATCCCCCGGCTGGTCACCGCCGAGGTTCCCAGACGCAGGCCGCTGGTTACCGTGGGTTTTTCGGGGTCAAAGGGAACCAGGTTCATATTGGCGCTGATTCCCACCCCGTCCAGAATCTTCTGGGCCTCATTCCCCTTGATTCCCCTGTTCCGCAGGTCAACCAGCAGGAGATGATTATCGGTGCCGCCGCTTACTATGCGGAACCCCTCCGCCCGGAGACCCCGCGCCAGGGCTCGGGCATTCCGGACAACCTGAGCCGCCATCTGCCGGAATTCTTCCGTCATGGCTATTTTGAAGGCGACTGCCTTGGCTACCATGTTAGCGATGATGATGGCGCTCTGCGACCCCGGAAAGACGGACTGGTTCAGGACACGACCAAACTCCTTTTCAGCCAGAATAAACCCGCCCCGGGGGCCACGCAGGGTCTTGTACATGGAAGAGGTGACGAAGTGGGCATGTGGCACGGGGCTGGGAATAACCCCGGCTGCCACCAGACCGGCAATGTGTGCCATATCCACCATTAAAAGGGCAGAAACCCTGTCCGCTATGGCGCGCAATTTCTCCCAGTCAATGAGGCGCGAATACGCACTCGAGCCAGCTACCAGCATCCTGGGGCGGTGCTCCAGAGCCATCCTCTCCACCTGGTCATAGTCTATCAGCTCCGTTTCCCGGTCCACTCCGTAGTGAAAGAAGCGGTAGTACTGTCCGGAGAAGTTGACGGGGTGCCCGTGGGTCAGGTGACCGCCATCGGCGATGCTCATAGCCAGAACGGTGTCCCCGGGTTTCAGAGTTGCCAGATAGACCGCCAGATTGGCATTGGTCCCGGTATGCGGTTGCACATTGGCATATTCCGCCCCGAACAGCTCCCTGGCCCTGTTTATGGTCAGTTCTTCAAGGCGGTCGACGTATTTTGTTCCCGCATGGTAACGCGCCCCCGGATACCCCTCCACCGACTTATTGGTGAAAACCGAACCGGAAGCCTCCATTATCTCCGGGGGAGCCAGGTTTTCCGAGGCTATGAGGCTGATGGTCCCTTCCTGCCTCTCCTTCTCCTGTTCAATCAGCGCTGCAACTTCACTGTCCGCGTGCCGCAAAAACCGCAACATTGCTCCCCTCCTGAAACAGTTTCACGGTGAAACTGAAATATTCGCTCGAATCATACGCCCATTTGTACCGTCAGATACCACGGAGTTATTCTAACAACACGGTGGTTTAATTGTCAAGATAATAAAAGCCATATCTTGACTCTAAGGAAAATAAAGATGGTTAAAACCAGCCCCCGGGCACTCCGCTTCCCCCGCTCTCACACCCCTATGGCGGCTCATGTTTCTTTAATCTCCCTTTTTATTATAGAATTAACTATCATCACATTTTAAGGAGGCACCGATGAAGTGGCAAGAACTGCTTTCCGGCATCTTTGCCAGGGTATCACGGGAACTGGAAAAGTCCCTGGAAGGACTTACTGCGGAAGATTTGAGTATGCAGCCCAGCCGTGACAGCAACAGCATCGGCTGGATTGCCTGGCATCTCACCAGAGCGCAGGACAGGGTCATTTCCGACTTCTCGGGAGAGGAACAGCTCTGGCTTAAAGACAGGTGGCATGAAAAGTTCAACCGCTCCCCTGATGCCGCCGATACCGGTTACGGACACAGCCCGGAGGATGTAGCCGGGTTTAAATCACCCGGAGTAAAGACACTTGTGGACTACCACCACGCCGTGCTGGAGCGAACAAAAGGGTATCTCGACAATCTTTCCGAAGTCGAACTCGCCCGGGAGGTGGACCACCCCAGGTATCCCACCGTCGGGGCGCACCTGACTGCCGTCATCAACGATAACCTGCAGCACGTGGGGCAGGTAGCCTACCTGCACGGACTGCTGAAAGGGAGAGGATGGCTGGACTAGACACCTAGAAAAAGGCGACTGCCATATTCACAAGGGAGCCTTCTTCTGCTACAATTTAAGGTATAACCATGGCTTATTCCATCGGAGTTGACATCGGCTCGGTCAATGCCAAGCTGTCCCTCATCGAAGAGAGCGGCAGGGTTGTTCATTTTGACACCGAGAAGATAATTTCCAACCCCAGGAAATCGGTCAACTCCCTTCTTGACAGGCTGTGCGACAGGTTGCCCCTGGAAGAAATCGTCAGTGCCGGCGTATCTGGCTCCGGCAAAGGCTTTATCCCGAAGGAACTCTACTGGACAGAATACAGCAGCCCTCTGGCAATTGCCTCCGGGCTTCTCAGCCACCACCCGGATGCCAGAACCATAATCCAGATTGGTGGACAGACCTCCATGGTCATCGCGCTGGAAGACGGACTGCGAAAACCCTGGAAAGTGGTATCAAATCCCCTGTGCGCGGCCGGCACGGGAAGGTTTATCGAACAGCAGGCATACCGGCTTGGCATCAGCCTGGACGGCTTTGCCCGGCTGGCCCTCAGGAGCAGCGCCAGGCCGCCCAGAATAGCCGCCCGGTGCAGTGTCTTTGCCAAGAGCGACCTCATCCACCTGCAGCAAAAAGGCGTTCCGGTAGAAGCGTTGCTTTATGCCCTCTGCGAAAGCATCGCCCGCATGGTGACCTCCCTCAAAAAAGGAACCTTTGAAGAACCGGTCTACTTCGCCGGAGGCGTTGCCGCCAACAGCGCGGTGGTCAAAGCCATCAATGAGGTGCTTTCCGCCCGGAACGGCCGACCCGTTCAGGTAATCGTCCCGGAAAACTACCTCCACCTTGAATCCCTGGGGTTAGCCCTGCTCTCCAGGGGAAAGAGCTCGCGCGTAACCAGGCTGCCGGAAGCGGAATCCCGGCAGCGCTATTTTGCCATGCCCCGGCTCGAGCCGGTTACCCTCCCGGAAAATGGGACGGAGCAGCAGATAGCGGAACCATGCCCGGGCTACCTCGGCGTTGATGTCGGCTCTACCAGCACCAAAGCCGTCATACTGGATGAATCGGGCAGCAAAATCCTGGCCAAGAATTACCTGATGACCGCGGGCAGACCGGTCGAGGCCGTGAAGCAAGTCTTCCGCAACCTGCTCCTGGAAGGCGCCGGCAAGGTCAGGATAGCCGGAGCTGGCGTTACCGGTTCCGGAAGGTATCTGGTCGACAGCCTCATCGGAGCTGACCTGATCAAGAACGAGATAACGGCACAGACAAAAGCCGCCGCCGAGATTGACGCTGAAGCCGACATTATTGAAATCGGAGGGCAGGATTCCAAACTCGTTATCAAGAGAAACGGCGTGGTCGTGGACTACCAGATGAACAAGGCCTGCGCCGCCGGGACCGGGAGCTTCATTGACGAACTGGCCGAGATGCTCGGCATCAGGGTAAAAAATGGTGAATTTGCCCGCCTGGCGTTCGCCGCTCCGCACACCATAGACCTGGGAACGAGGTGCGCTGCCTTCATGGGGCAGGCGGTTTCTTCCGCCCAGAAAGAGGGCGTATCGCTGGAGGTAATCACCGCCAGCCTGGCCAGTTCCATCGCCAAGAACTACCTGTCCAAAGTCGTCGGTACCAGAAAACTGGGCAGCAAAATCATCCTCACCGGGGCTGTATTCTACAACCAGGCGGTTGTCTCCGCTTTCCAGCAGCAGCTCAAGGAAAAAACCCTGACCGTAGCCGAACATCGAGAAGTCAGCGGGGCCATCGGCGCCGCGCTCCTGGCCAGAGAGAGGACGAAACAGCAGTCAAAATTCAAAGGATTTCAGAGGGTCGTGGACAGCGAGTGCGCCCTGTCCACGTTCACCTGCCAGAAATGCGATAACAACTGCACCATCACCCGTATGCACCTCTCCGGCGAGAAAGATACCTTTTACGGCAGCCGCTGCGACCGTTACGACAGCACCATCAGCCAGACGAAAAAGGAAACCACCTTTGACCGGCGGGAGAAGTTGCTCTTCGCGGAATACCGGGAACGTGCCGGCACCGGACTCTCGGTGGGAATTCCCAGGGCACTGCTGGTATATGACTACGCGCCGCTGCTCATCGGATTTCTCAACGCCCTCGGCGTTAACGTCGTCCTTTCCGGCAGGACCACGAAGGAAATTATGGAACAGGCGGTAGAGCTGAGCTACACCGATAGCTGTTTTCCTCTCAAGCTCCTTCACGGACATATCGCCACGCTCAAAGACGTGGACTACATCCTCTACCCCTGCGCGATACGGCTGGGGGAAAAGGACGGGGACGAGAACCAGAAGTATGCCTGCCCCTTGATCCAGGCTTCCCCCTTCATCATCCGCCAGACGTTCGACCTCGGCGAACGGTTGCTGACGCCCATCATCGACTTCAGCCGGGGCAATGCCGACGTGATAAAAAATCTCGCCGCGGTTGCGGTTAACCTCGGCTTCAGCAAGAAAGAGGGGAAAAAAGCTGCCCTCGCCGGCATCAAGGCGCAAAATAAATTTGAAACCGAACGAACGGAACTCAGCCGCCGGACATTAAAACAGCTCCGGGAAGGCGACCAGCTGGGAGTGGTTCTCATCTCCAGAGCCTATATGTCGCAGGACTCCGGGGCAAACCTGGGAATCGCCGAAAAACTGGCCCACCTCGGCGTGGTGCCGATACCGCTTGATTTCCTGGCCCTTGACTCAATAGACCCCAAGCAGTATTCAGACCGCCCCTACTGGGTGTACGAAAGCAAGTTTATCGCCGGCGCCGCCATAGCCACCGCCGACCCGCAGTTATATGGCCTGGCACTGACGAACTTCGGCTGCGGGCCAAACTCGTTCGTCCTCAAATTACTGGAAGACATCATGGGCGGTAAACCCCTGGGGCAGCTCGAAATTGACGAACACGCCGCCGAAGCCGGCATTGTCACCCGTCTTGAAGCCTTCGTCGATACCATAAAAGGATACGCCTGTTCCGCCAGGCCGCAGAAAACCCCGACCGATGAAATATACCGGGGGGCATCAACCTTCGTCAGCCGCAATAAGACCATCCTCATCCCCAGAATGGCTCCCCATGCCGTGGTCGTCGGTGCCGCCATGGAGGCCTGCGGTGCCAGAGCCATTGTCCTTCCCGAGCCGGATGAACGTAATCTGCTTTACAGCAACCAGGTGACATCGGGTACGGAATGCCTGCCCTACCGGGTGACCCTGGGCGATTTCATGCGCTACTTTTACGAGAATGGCAACGACCTGAAAAACGTGGAAGGGTTCATGACCGGCTCCTACGGCCCGTGCCGGCTCGGAAAGTACGCCATCGAACAGAGGCGAATACTCAGAGAAATCGGCTTTGACCTGCCGATACTGACCACCGTATCCAACAATGCCTACCGCGACCTGAACCTGGGACCCGATTTTGAGCGGCTGGCATGGAACGGCATTATTGCCATAGACGGTCTGCAGAGGCTCCTCTGGCGTGTCCGCCCCTATGAAAAACGGAAAGGGGCAGCCGAAGGCCTCTTTGGCGAGTATCTGGACCGGATTGCCGGCCGAATCCGCCGAAAGAAAAACTTTGATGACCTGCTGCAACGGGCAACCTCCGAGTTCAAGGCCCTGATTGACCCCGGTCTGCCCGCAAGGCCCCTGGTGGGCATCAACGGCGAAATCTATCTGCGCTCCAACAGGTTCAGCAATAACGACCTGGTAAAAGTATGCGAGGCGGCCGGTCTGGAAGTCATCGTCTCCCCGATTGGCGAGTGGATAAAATACACCTCCTACCGGAACGTTGAGGACGCCGTCAAAAACCGCAAAATCAAGAAAATGCTGACCAGCTATGTCAAGAAAATCATCCAGGAACGGGACGAGCACCGGGTAACTGGCTACTACCGGGAAATGCTGGACGGAAGGGAACCCTCAACAGAGGC
>CAZRBS010000002.1:0-45385 GCA_964598405.1 uncultured Dehalococcoidaceae bacterium | reverse complement strand
GGCGGTACTGGCCAGGTCAAGCCTTTACCTTTCTCCAAAATGCGGCAGCGAAGCGGTCCTCAGCATCGGCAGCGGGGTGGAGTGGGCGGAGAGCCCGGAATTTGCCGGCGTCATATCGGTAATGCCCCACGGCTGCATGCCCGGCGGAATCGTGGCGGCGATGTCGGAGAAGTTCGGCACGACCTACCAGAAGCCCTGGATAAGCCTTACCTATGACGGCTTTCTGGAAACAAACAACCTGGCCAGAGTCAATAACTTCGCCGAACTCATCAGGTTCTGCCGCCAGGAAATAAGCAAGGACACCCCCACCCACCACCCGGGACGGTAACCGAAACAATATTTTGACAGGAAAACCCAAAATAGCTAACGACAAAAATAACGCAACCGGTACCAGAAACGAACCGTGGCATAACCTCAGCTCGCATGAAGCGTTAGAGGTTCTTGACTCCAGACGCTCCGGACTCAATGAGCCCGAGGTAAAGGAGCGGTTTCTCCACTATGGCCCCAACGAGCTAAAAGGCAGGAAGAAAACACCGCCAATACTGGTCTTCCTAAGACAGTTTCTAAGCCCGCTCATCTATGTGCTCCTGGCCGCCGGCATTATTTCAATCGTCGTGGAGCATTTCCTTGACGCCGGGGTAATCATGGGAGTCCTGCTGCTCAACGCCGTCATCGGCTTTATCCAGGAGACCAGAGCGGAGAAAGCCATGGAAGCCCTGATTCAGATGGCGGCGCCCAGGACGCGGGTCAGGCGCGAGGGCAAAGTAAAGGTGATACCAGCCAGAGAAGTGGTGCCCGGAGATATATTACTCCTTGAGACCGGGGACAAAGTCCCTGCCGATGCCAGGCTCATCGAAGTATCCAATCTCAAGGTAAATGAAGCCATGCTGACCGGCGAATCGGTATCGGTGGACAAATGCACCGACGCCATGCGCGAGGATGTGCCTCTGGCAGAAAGAAAAAACATGGTGCACATGGGCACCATTATCACCTACGGACGGGCTACGGCGGCTGCGGTGAGAACCGGCATGCTCACCGACATCGGTAAAATTGCCACCACCATTCAGGAGATAAAGCCGGAAGAGACGCCCCTCCAGAAAAACATCGGCAAACTGAGCCGGTACATCGTCATCCTTTTCCTGGCAATATGTGCCCTTCTGATTGTCGTCGGGCTGCTCAAGGGACTTGACTGGTTTGAGGTATTTTTGCTGGCGGTAGCGGCTGCCGTTTCCGCCATACCCGAAGGGCTGCCGGCAGTCGTCACCGTCGTCCTGGCAATGGGGATGCGGATAATGGCGCGCCGCAATGCCATCATCCGCAAGCTGGTAGCCGTGGAAACGCTGGGTTCAGCCACCGTCATCTGCACGGATAAAACCGGCACCCTGACCCTGAACGAGATGACGATACAGAGCCTCTATCTCGACGGGCAGCAGATAGAGGTGACCGGGGAAGGCTATACACCGCGGGGGGAATTCCGCCGGGACGGGCAACGGATAAACGCGGGAGACGAGCCGCTGCTCAAGTTGCTCCTGAGGGCAGGCGCCCTCTGTAATGACGCCCTGCTGAGCCAGGATAACGAGCAACACAGCGAGATTTTTGGAGACCCGACCGAAGGCGCCCTCCTCGTTGCCGCTGCCAAAGCGGACATGGTCAAAGAAAGGCTGGAGAAAAACTCTCCCCGGCTGGACGAAATACCCTTCCAGAGCGAAAAACAGTATATGGCTACCATTCATCCCCGGGACGGGGGAAGGGTGGTATACGTCAAAGGGTCGGTGGAAAAGGTCCTGTCCATGAGCAAGCAGCGGATAACGAGCGACGGAGTCAGCCCCCTGGAAGAAGCCGATTCCGAAGCCATCATGCAGGCAAACACCGATATGGCCAGAAAAGCGATGAGGGTTCTCGCTCTCGCCTATGCCGAAACTTCAAGCGAACTGGAAGACCTGAAAGAGGAAGATATCAGGGGGAACCTGGTCTTCATCGGCATGGCGGGAATGGCTGACCCGCCGCGTGAGGAAGCCAAAGAATCCGTGAAACTATGCCAGCAAGCGGGCATTAAAGTGGTGATGATTACCGGCGATCATAAAATTACCGCTGAATCAATCGCCCTCCAGCTAAAATTACCGCCGGGGGATTCCCTGACGGGAACCGAGCTTCAGAAGCTGAGTGACGAAGAACTATCCCGGCGGATAGAGGGCATATCGGTCTTCGCCCGGATTGAGCCGCTGCACAAGTTAAGAATAGTAAACGCGCTCAAGAAACAGGGTCATATTGTCGCCATGACCGGCGACGGCGTCAACGATGCCCCGGCACTCAGGACGGCGGACATCGGCATTGCCATGGGCATTACCGGAACGGATGTTGCCAAAGAAAGCTCCGACATGGTGCTGGCTGACGATAATTTTTCGTCGGTGGTAGCCGCCGTTGAGGAAGGCAGGGCGATTTTTAATCGACTGCGCAAGGTTATCTTCTTCCTGCTGAGTACCAACCTCGGAGAGTTGCTGGCCCTGATGCTCACCCTCTTTTTCATCGGCAAAGCACCGCTGCTGGCGGTGCAGATTATCTGGGTCAACCTGGTTACCGATACCGCGGTGGCCATCCCTCTGGGACTCGAGCCGAAGGTCGGTGATGAGCTCAAACAGCCCCCCCGCCATCCCAGAGTCGGTCTGATTTTCCCCGGGCTGTTCCTGCGTATCGCCTTTCTGGCAACGATGATGAGCATAGGTATATTCCTCATCTTTAACTGGGCGCAGGCCAGGGTGAGTCTGGAGGAAGCCCGCACCATTACCTTCTGCTCCCTAGTTGCCTTCGAATGGTTCCGGGCTTTCAATGCCCGCACGGAAGAATATTCCGTCTTCCGGGTGGGGATTTTCCGCAACCGCTGGCTGATGGGCTCCATAACGCTGGCCGTTCTGCTGCAGCTAGCCGTCGTCTACCTGCCTTTCTTCCAGCTGGCCTTCAGAACGGTACCCCTGGATATTAGCCAGTGGGGCATCGCCATCCTGGCGGGTGGCTCGCTGTTCACCGTCGAGGAGCTCCGCAAGGTCTTCTTCCCGCGACTCTTCGCCCTGGGCAAATGGAGACCTCTAAAAGAAGCAAAGCCACAAGCCGGGTGATTTCCTGCTAAAGCGTTCCCCGGTATTTTTCAACCATTTCCGGGGCATAAGCGGCTTTTCTCCCGATGCACCTTTCCCTCGGACACAGCTGGCAGCTGGTAAAGGTAACCTCGGTGGGGAAATATACGCCGGACACGGATTTTACCGGGAGCATCAGGCACTTATCGGTCAGCCTCACTCCAATCAGCTCCTCGACATTGCCAAATATGGAGAACAGCTCCTTTTGCTGGTCCAGCGGCCAATCATTCAAAGACCCGGCACCCGGGCTCATCCGCGATATTTTGCCCAGGGCGTACTTTTTTTTCAGGTAATCCTCCAGATATTCCCTGGCCAAAGCCAGAATCGCCTCTCTGGTCTGGTCCAGGTAATAAGACTTGATGAAGTCATGGGGTGGCAGCTCTATCTCATCCACCTCTCTCCCGCAGGTTACCACGTAGGGAAAAACCCTCTCCACTTTATCCAGATTAACCCTGAGGACACGGCTGGTAAACCTGACGCCGCCGATTTCCAGCGAGTCCCCGTTTTTGTTTTCCACATAGGAAACCTCGTAGACCGCTTTGGGTCTGGCTACCGGGCAGGCAATCTCAATTACCTCCCGAACGCTTTTCTTAATCCCTTCGCTTTTATTCCGCATACGCAACTTTTTCAAAAGCGCCTCAAGCTCCAGGTTCACCGGGATATCATGCAATACTTCCACTTTACCATCCTTAAATTGAAATAATGACAGAGGCGGCTGCCGGGCAGCCACCCATCAGGCTTACCATGTCTATTTCTTCAAGGGCTGCTTTCGCTCCGGAATAAAGCAGCGGTGCATTCCCTCATGCGCTTCGCCGTCTGCTCCGGCAGTGCCGTGCTTATGTAAATGCCCGACCCCATCTCAAAGCCGGCAACGGTTGTCTGTCTCGGTATTATCCGGATATGCCAGTGGTAATACGGGTCGTCTTCGTCCTCGGTAATGGTGCTATCAACCATGAGGTTGAAAGCCGGGTTATCCAGCTCCTGATACAGGCCGAGAAGGGTGTTCTTTAAAACTCCGGCCAATCCGGCAAGATACTTGCCGGGAAACAGGCCGAAGGAAGCGCAGTGACTTTTGGGAATAATCCAGGTTTCATAGGGCACGCGTGAAGCATAGGGGTGGATGACAATGAACTGCCCGGTTTCGGCAACAATTCTCTCCCCCTTCTCCAGCTCCGCAGCCAGCAAGTCACAGTAAAGACACCTGCCGGCATCAATGTAGTACTCATGAGCAACGTTGAACTTCCGGTGATAGTATGGGGCCACCACCGGCGTTGCCACCAGCTGGGAGTGCGGGTGACTCAAGGATGTCCCTGACGCCCAGCCGTGGTTTTTGAAAATGGTGATGCACTTGATATAACTGTCCTTCTTCAAAGCATTATATCTTTCCTGGTAGGCTATCAGCACCTTCTCAACCTGCTCACACGTCATCAGCGCCGTCGGCATATTGTGGGACGGGATTTCTACAATCACCTCATGTATGCCGAAACCCTGCATCCGGCGGAAAAAGCGTCCGTCTTCCTTCCGGGAAATCTCTGCTTCCGGGGTCAGTGCGGCAAACCGATTGGGTACCACCCTCACCTCCCACTCCGAACCCTGCCCCGTCACGGGCAACCGGAAAACTTCCCTAGGTGTCTGGACTTCGTTGCCCGGGCAGAAGGGACAGAACTCATCCCAGGGCGGCAGCTCACTGTCATGCCTTTGCCCTGGCTTCTGGTGGGGACGCCTGGCTCTCTCCGGAGCCAGTATTACCCAGGCTCTGGTGGTCGGGTCATGTCTCAGTTCTGACACCCTTTATCATCCTTCAACCTGTCTTTTTCGAACAGAGAACCCGGGCACGGCAAAGCCGCTACTCCCTGCGGCGAGAGCGATGCCGCTTGGCTTTGATTGTCTCGCCACTCGGGACTGAAAAGCCGCGGAAGTCTTTCTCTACAACGTTACTGAAGATGGCGCAATTACGTCCTATGGTAATCCCTTCCGGGATTCTGGCACTTTTACCGACAACGGTCAGTCCGCTGTTCAGCACTTTCGGCTCTTCACGGTTAACCTGAAAGTCCTGGCCGGAGCCAATCTGGCAGCCGGCTTCAACTATCACTTCCTTGTCCAGAATGGAGTACTCAACGATGCTATCCCGGCCAATGGTGGTATCAGACATGATAACAGAGTCCCTGATGACGGCGTTTTCCGCCACCCTTACTCCGGGGGAGAGAACCGAATTTTCCACCCGTCCCTCAATAAAACAGCCCTGAGATATCATGCTGTTGATAATGTCGCCTCTCCGGAAAACAATGGCCGGTGCTCTTGAGTCTTCTTCCTTGGTGCGAATAGGCCAGTCAGTACCAAATGCGATGGAAGGCGGCGAATCAAGCAGTTTCATATTAGCCTGCCAGTAGCTCCGCACCGTACCGACATCACGCCAGTACCCCTCAAACCGGTAAGCGAAAAGCTCACAATTACCCACCAGCTGCGGGAAAATATTTCGACCGAAATCATGCCTGGACGACCTGCGCTGGGCATCTTCGTCCAGGCAGTTGCTAAGTTTATCTTTCCTGAAAAGATAAACCCCCATGGAGACAAGGTCACTCTTTGGCATTTTAACTTTTTCCTGAAAACCGGTCACCCGCCAATCTTCGTCAACCGATACCGTACCGAACTCATGCAGCTCAGTCCTGGGGATGTGGGTAACTGCCATGGTAACGTCCGCCTGCTTTTTTTCATGGAACTTGACCATGTCAGTGTAATCCATTTTGTAGACATGGTCACCGCTCAGTATCAGCACCAGTTCCGTACCCTGCTCTTCAATATACGGGAGGTTCTGGTATACCGCGTCAGCAGTTCCCTTATACCAGTCACGTCCTTCTTCACGCGCCAGGTAAGGATGCAACAGCTGTATTTTACCATCGGGGCGGGCAAAGCCCCAGGGCATACCAATACCGATGTGGTCGACAAGTGAGAGCGGCTGATATTGAGTCAGTATGGCCACATTGTAAATCCCTGAGTTGACGCAGTTACTCAGGGTAAAGTCAATAATACGGTACTTCCCGGCAAAAGGAATCGCCGGCTTGGTCCGCTCTGAAGCCAGGATGCCCAACCGCTCTCCGTGACCCCCGGCCAAAATAATAGCCACGATATTTTCCATCGTAACCACCACCTCTCCCTTGCTTTTTGGTAATCAGCTTACCGTAAATGGAGTATCAGCAATTACTCTTGTTTATCGGGCTATTTTCGTTCGAAGTTTATCTGTTTCACTTTATACCCGCGGTAGTGATATGTCAAATTCGCTTCCCCCGGCCACGGGCGTCCTGCGCTCCCCCCTGGCTAAATCCGTCACAAAGTTGTAATATAAATAGGGAAAAGGAGAAAAACGTAATGCCGGTTTTGCGGGCTTTCTTAACCAATATGTCCGCTCCCATGCCCCCGCACTGAAAACTATATCTTCTGTTCCGTAATAATTTCATCAAAATGGCCAAAAGGCAGAGCTGCTGCGGTCACCCCGGTGAACCCGGCTGCTGAGAGGCGAAGGAAAGCCCTTCTGGTCAAGAGGGAAAGGAGAAACCCATGGGCGTAGAGCAGGTTGGCGAAAAATACCGCTGTAATGTATGTGGTAACGAGGTGGTGGTCACCGTGGTCGGTGGCGGCACCCTCGTCTGCTGCAATGAGGACATGGAAAAAATCGGATAAAGAAACCTGTCCCCGTAATGACCGCCAGTTGAGGTGAACTTAGTCAAGCATTGTATTACTTTGCCTACGGTACCAACCTGAATAAAAGGCAGATGGCGCAGTGCTGCCCGGACAGCAAGCCCCTGTTTACCGCCACCCTGCCCAACTACAAACTGGTCTTTGCCGGCTGGTCAAGACAGTGGCGCGGGGGAGTCGCTAGCATCAAGTCGTTCCGGGGAGACCGGGTTCGGGGGGCCTTATACGAAATTTCAGACCGGTGCCTGCGAAAGCTTGACAGCTATGAAGGCTACCCCGGCCAGTATAACCGGTTAAAAGTTAGCGTGTTCGATGAAGACAGCGAGCCCCTCGAAGCCATAACCTATATCAAAGCGGGACAGCTTGAAGAAACGCCGCCTTCCAAAGAATACCTGGCGGTTATCCAGCAGGGTCTGAGAGACTGGCGGCTGTTTTAAACCACAGTGGCCCGACACCTATTCCTGACGGAGGTATGAATGACTACGACGGTTCTTATCGCCCGCCACGGGCAAACTGACTCGAATGTTAACGGCTTTTTCATGGGCTGGTCCGGTGAAGATATCAACGAAGTGGGGCGCGCCCAGGCTCACAGGCTGTCTTCCCGCCTGGCAAGCCTGCCCATTTCTTCGGTCTATACCAGCCCCCTCAGGAGAACCCTTTCGACGGCGAATATCGTCGCCGCCCCCCACAACCTCACCCCGAAAGTCCTGGAGGACCTGGTTGAAATCAACACCGGCGACTGGCAGGGGAAGCACATGGACGAAATCAGCCAGAAGTGGCCGGAGCTCTGGCAGCAGTCAAGGACCGACCCTTCAGAATTTGCCATGCCGAACGGGGAAAGCTTCCACCAGGTAACCAGGAGGGCGGCACGCGCCCTGGAAACGATAATGGCCGACAACCCGGAGGGACACTCGCTAATCGTCACCCATGACGTCATCGCCAGGGTACTGGTAGCCCATGTCCTCGGAGTATCGAACAGCATTTACCGCCGCTTTGAGATTGGCAATGCATCTCTGAGCACGATACGAATTGTCGACGGGAAAATCCGGCTGGTCAACCTGAATGACACGTCCCACCTCGACGATTTGGGCCGGTAACGCCGGAACGGCTAACAGCAACAGGGAGGAGCGCCATGTTCTGGAAATATCCTCAAGACTTTGCCAAAGTGGCATATAAACCCGGAGAGACGGCAGAATATGTCTGGGGTGATGGTATCCTGATGGCACGGATACAGGTAAGTTCAGACGTCAAAGGCAGTGTCCATGATTGCGAGCAATTAAGCCTGATGCTGGAAGGAGAGTGCGAAATAACCATCGGAGACGAGGCGAGAAGGGTGCAAAAAGGCGACGCTTTTTATATTCCCGCCGGTGTCACGCACGGCGTCAGGGTAGTCTCCGCTCCATGCGTAATCCTGGACTGCTGGCCACGCGGCGGCCCCCGGATACCCTGAGCGAAACCATCCCTTCGGTCAGTCTATTTGCCCTGTTTTTTCAGCAACGCACTCATGTGCCCCAGAGTTTCGTCAACATCATCGGCACTGACCATCCGGTTGGTAACCGCGCGTACCTGCTGTCCGCCCCGATGAAGGAATTTTACTCCCCTCTCTGCCAGCTGCTGCAAAAAGTCAGGCCCGGAGACGGCAGGCGCAAACTCGAAGTTCACGATATTGGTCTGCACTTTCTCCGGCCTGACCAGAATATCAGGGAGACCGGACAGGCCCCGGGCCAGACGCTGCGCATTGGCGTGGTCTTCCGCCAGGCGGCCGACCATCTTCTGAATTGCCACAATGCCGGCGGCAGCAAGCATCCCCGCCTGACGCATCCCTCCCCCCAGCATCTTCCGCCACTTGCGGGCCCTCTGCACAAACTCCCTGCTCCCGCAGATGAGAGAGCCCACGGGAGCACTGAGTCCTTTGGAGATGCAAAAGCATACCGAGTCCGCCGGCTCTGCCAGCTCGCGAGCCGGTATGTTCAAAGCAACGGCCGCATTGAAAATGCGGGCTCCGTCCAGGTGCACCCGCAGTTCGTGCCGGCGGGCGAGGCGGGCCATCTCCGACGTATATTCGGGGGTCAGCACCGCTCCACCACAGCGATTATGGGTGTTCTCCAGGCACAGCAGTCTGGTTGGCGGAAAGTGGATATTATTCGTCCTTATCGTCCGTTCGACCATTCCGGGGTCCAGCAGGCCATCATCGTCATTGGGAAGGGTGCGCATCACCACCCCTCCCAGGGTCGATGCCCCTCCAACCTCGTACCAAAGGATATGGGACTCACTGCCGATGATGATTTCGTCACCGGAACGGGTATGGGCCAGTATAGCGATAAGGTTGGTCATGGTGCCGCTCGGAGCAAAAAGAGCCGCCTCCTTGCCCATAACCTGCGCCGCTATTTCTTCCAGCCGGTTCACGGTGGGGTCCTCCCCGAAGACATCATCCCCCAGTTCGGCCTCATACATAGCCTGCCGCATCTCATCTGTCGGCAGGGTTATGGTATCACTGCGCATATCAATGACTTTCATAATTACTCACCCTTTCTCCATTATTCTCCCCCTATAATATCATACCCGCGTGAGGGCTGGCACCACCGGCACAGTCCCGGTCAGAACGGGGCGCCGGTCATTTGACAGCCGCAAGGCAGCCGTGTATCATTATTTAAAGATTGGCCGCCGGGCCCGGCTAGAACTGGCAGCCCGGCATATTAAAATATTTCACGCAAGGACAAAAAATGATAGGCAGCATCGCACTTTCTCCCCCCTCCCCCTTCCCTGTGGTACTGAAATACACCAGCATCCGGAGCTACGTCTTTACCTTTGTTTTTGTCTCTCTGGCAGTAGTAACGCCGTGGGCTTTCCATCAGTTTCACCTGGCCGGCCCGACCTTCCTCCCCATGCACATCTTTGTCCTGATGGCCGGACTGCTTTTCGGCTGGCGGGCGGGGCTGGTTGTCGGGCTGCTCACTCCTCTGACCAGCTATGCCATTTCGGGGATGCCGGTACTGCGCATCTTACCCCAGATACTGGTCGAGCTTTCCGCCTACGGTCTGGTTGCCGGGATACTGCGCGAGAGATTTAACCTCCGGACAATATGGTCGTTATTCGGAGCCATGGTGGCTGGGCGCCTGGCTCTCCTCCTGGCAGTGCTGATAATATCCTCCATCGCCGGGGAAAGCCACAGCCCTCTGGGTCTGGAAGCAAACCCGCTTCTCGCCGTCTGGGCGGCGACCAAACAGGGCTGGCCCGGCATAGCCATCCAGCTCATTTCAATACCCGCGCTTCTCTGGGTGGCGGGAAAGCTCAGCGCGAGACAAAGCAGGAACGAATAGCCCCCGATGAGCATTCCTTCTTTCAATAAGTTCCTGACAAGCGGTGACACCCTTCAGGTATACCAGGACAACCGGCTGGTCTTCTCCTCAAATCAGGACAGATTATCTCCCCTGCTGGAATACATCGACCGCTTCAGTCCCTGCCACCAGCAGGTCGTGGTCTTTGACAGGATAATGGGCAATGCGGCGGCCCTGCTTGCCATAAAGGCCAACTGCCGGGAGGTCTACAGCCCGCTGGGCAGCCAGCTTGCCGCCAGCACGCTGGATAAATACGGCAGAAAACGCCACTTCACCAAAATTGTTCCCCACATCCAGAAAGACAATCGGTCAGACATGTGCCCCATGGAAAAACTATCAATCGGCAAAGAGCCCGAGGAATTCTACGAACTGCTGAAAACGTCCTTGACCGACATTAAACAGAGTAACCACGGAAGCGGCAAAGCCCGATAAGACTGGAGCGATACCGCCAGCCAGACTCCTCTGCACGGGTAAAGGCACCGTTTAGAAGCTGGAAAAAGTAACCGCAAAGCAACCAGACATTCAAAAAAGGAGGAATGATATGGCCAGAGGCTACATGGGTAAATTACTTTTCGTAGATTTGACACGCGGCACATGCCAGGAAGAAACGCTCGGTGAAGAATTGGGCAGGGACTTCATGGGTGGCTACGGAATCGGTGCCCGGATTTTGTACGAGAGGACGAAGCCCAAAGCGGACCCGCTGGGCCCTGACAATATGCTTGGTTTCATGACCGGCCCTCTTACCGGTACCCCGGCTATACCCAGCGGCAGATTTGTGGTCGTCGGCAAGTCTCCACTTACCGGGACATGGGGCGACGCCAACTGCGGCGGCGACTTCGGACCAAACCTGAAGTTTGCCGGCTTTGACGGCGTCTTCTTCAGCGGCGTTTCACCAGCCCCGATCTACCTTCACATCGAGAACGGCAAACCGGAACTGAAGGATGCTTCCAAATTATGGGGCAAAAACTGCCTGGATACCGAAGATGCCCTGAAAGAGGCTCATGGCAGGACCGCCAGCGTCGCCTGTATAGGCCCGGCTGGCGAGCAAATGTCCCTCCTGTCATGCATAATTAACGACAAGGGGCGTGCTGCCGGCAGGTCGGGGCTGGGGGCGGTGATGGGTTCCAGGAAGCTGAAGGCACTGGCAGTCAAAGGCGAAATGAAGGTGCCCATGGCTGACGAGGAAAAGGCGAAAGAGCTGCGTCGAAAATGGATAACCCGGGGCAAGGGCGACTTTGAAACCTTCAGGGATTACGGCACCTGCGGCATTACCGAATCCAGCGCCCTGAGCGGCGACTCGCCGGTGAAGAACTGGACAGGCTCCGGACCTGATGATTTCTCCACCGCCAAGCGCATCAGCGATGACACCGTAATCGCAGAGCAGGAGCGGAAATACGGCTGCTGGCACTGCCCCATCAGTTGCGGCGGGCACATGAAAGCCAGGCCCGGACGGGCACGCGTCTGTCACAAACCCGAATATGAGACCCTCTGCATGGCGGGCACCCTGTGCCTCAACGATGACCTGGAGTCCATCATCCGCTTCAATGACATCTGCAATGCCTGCGGCCTGGATACCATCTCCGTGGGCTCGGCGGCTGCCTTCGCCATCGAGTGCTACGAGAACGGCATCCTGAGCAAAAAAGACTGTGACGGGCTGGAACTGCGCTGGGGCAATGGCGATGCCATCGTCGCCCTGGCTGATAAGATTGCCAGGCGCGAGGGTATCGGCGCCCTTCTGGCCGACGGGGTAAGGCGAGCTGCCGCCAAAATAGGCAGGGGAGCGGAACAGTTCGCCGTCCACGCCCAGGGGCAGGAAGTACCCGCCCATGACCCCAGGTTTATCCCCGCCCTCGGCGTCACCTATCGCCTGGATGCCACTCCCGGACGTCACACCCAGGGCGGCCGCGGCTGGCTCATGGGGGTCGACTTCCTCTCCGACGAGAGAAGCAATAAATACGATTTTACCAATACCGGAGAGGTTCAGAAGGACGCCATGAACATGCTCCACATCGTCAATGCGGCCGGCCTCTGCCTGTTTGGATATTCTTCCTACCCCGCACAGTATATCCCCGAATTCCTGACCGCGGTAACCGGCTGGGAATATGATTTGGACAAATGCCTGGCCGTTGGCGAGCGCATCGCCAACATGCGCCACATATTCAACCTGCGCGAAGGGCTGAACCCGCTGAAATTCGATGTAAACCCGAGGATAGTGGGCAAACCGCCGTTGAAGGCAGGGCCACTGGCCAACGTAACCATAGACGATGACACCATGAACAGGGAGTACCTGGAGGCAATGGACTGGGACACGACCACCACCAGACCGAGCGCCAAGAAACTGCAGGAGCTCGGTTTGAGCCAGCTGGCCAGGGAGCTTTAGCGGTAACTCCGAGTCCAGGGCAAAGAAACCGGAAAGGAAATAAAACATTGAAGAATCCGCTAAAAGAGAAGCTGGGGCAGGGCAAGATCGCCACGGGGACTTTCGTTCAGCTCGGACACCCAGACGTGACCGAGTGTCTCTCGCGCCTGGGCTTCGACTGGCTGATGCTGGATGCCGAACATGCACCCCTGGAATACAGCACCTTGCAGACCATGATGCAGGCCATGAACGGGACCAGCTGCGTTCCGATTGTCAGACCTCAGTGGAACGACCCCGTCGTCATCAAGCGCGTCCTGGACCTGGGCGCCTACGGCGTGCTCGTCCCCTGGATAAACTCAAAGGAAGAGGCCGAGAACGCCGTCCGGGCATGCCGGTATCCTCCAGAAGGCAACAGAGGCTTCGGCCCGAGGAGAGCCGGAAGGTTTGACCCCGAATACTACGCAACAGCCAACCGGGAAATACTCATCGCCGTACAGATAGAAACGGAGGAGGCGGTCAAAAACATCGACGAGATACTCTCCGTAGACGGGGTAGATGCCGCCTACATTGGACCGTGGGACCTTTCCAGCAGCATGGGACTCGGCGTGCCGCCGGACTGGAATGAACCCCGGTACGCAAAACTGCTGGGCCGGGTACTGGAGTCAGCCGACCGGCACGGCAAGCCGGCGGGACTCTTCACCACCCTGGAGACCATCGAATGGGCTTTAAATAAAGGTTTCAGGTTCAATACCCTGGAAGGAGACGATTTCCTGCTGGTACGGGCGGTAAAGATGGCCCTGAATAAGGTCAACCAGATATTAGACCAGGGCAATCAGTAGTATACAAGGGGCTTCTACATCAAGAGAGAACGCGTGATGCGAAGCCTCCCGCACCTTATTCCAGACTATCCAGAAATCGGGCAAGCTCGTCCCGCTCGAACTGTGGCAATTCCTGCGTCCTTCGCCCGGTGCGCATTTTCAGCCCTTCCCCGGGTTCCGTAATCTTCCCGATGACGCCGGCTTTTATGTCAACTTTACTCAGTGCCTCCAGGAGCCCGGCCGTCTCAGAAGGAGGCAACGTAATAATCAGGGCGCCGGAAGCCAGCAGCCCGAGAGGGTCGAGCCCGAGTTCATCGCAGATAGCCCGGCACTCGGCAAGAACGGGAATTTTATTCTCCTCCAGGTAAACCCCAACCCGGGCTGCCTGAGCTATCTCCCGGAGTCCGGTAGACAGACCGCCCTCCGTAGGGTCATGCATCGAATTCACCTTCGCCGTCTTGCAGGCAACCAGCGCCTCTTTCAGCACGCTGATGCCGGGAGAAAAAAGATAATCGGTCGCCCGCTGGACTAAATCTTCGCCCAGCGAAGGGGAAAGCAGGCGCCGCCCCGCCTCCCGCGCTATTAAGGCCGTCCCTTCTATGGCAATCCCCTTGGTAATAATGATGTCGTCACCCGGTTTTGCCCCGGCGGTGGTTACGATGGGACGGTCTTCAGCCTCAGCCAGCATACAGCCAACGATAACCGGACGCCTGAAACCGTGGGTTATCTCGGTATGCCCGCCCACAAGCGTGATTCCCAGGGAATCACACGCCGCAAGGATCTGGTCAAAAACCCCCTCCGCTTCTTTATCGCTGCACTGTTCGGGCAAAAGGACGGTTGCCAGAAACCAGCGGGGTTTTACCCCCATGGTGGCAATATCGTTGGCGTTAATGTTGACCGCATACCAGCCGATAAGCTCGCTGGCAAAAGTGATGGGGTCAGTTTTGGCCACCAGCAACTTGCCGCCAATCCTGATTACGGCAACATCCTCACCAATCGAAGGGCCGAGGACTACCTGCTCGTCTTCCGTCCCAATTTTTCCCAGCAGCTTTTTCAGCAACGGGCCCGGCAGTTTACCGACAGGCAAAGGGTCCAAATTACACCTCACGCAAAACGGCGGAATTAGAAGTCACACCCATGAAATATATTCCCGGATGACCGTCACTGTCAACCGGAAGAGGTTTCCGGCCGGCGAGTTACTCACCGAAGGTTTGTTGCGGTCAGGGGAGCGTTGTTAGTATAATTGCATTTGAGCCGGCACAGCAACCAGAGGAGTTATCGGGACAGCGAATTGAAAGCGGAAATCATTTCCATCGGCACCGAACTGCTGCTCGGTGAAATAGTTGACACCAATACCCAGTTCCTGGCCAACCAGTTACCCGCGCTGGGGATTGACCTCTATTTTACCTCCGCAGTTGGCGACAACCCGGAAAGGCTGCTCGGGGCTTTGCAACAGGCATGGCAGAGGTCAGCGCTTATCCTCACCACCGGAGGCCTCGGGCCAACACAGGATGATATTACCCGGGAGGCCATAGCAGCACTGCTGGGCGAGGAACTCGCCGTAGACCGGAGCCTGAAAGAGGATATCGCCCTCTTTTTTGCCCGGCGCGGCCTGGAGATGTCAGCAAACAACGTCAGACAGGCCACCCTCATCCCTTCCGCAACGGCAATACCAAATCCCCAGGGCACCGCACCCGGCTGGTGGGTGGAAAAAGAAGGGCGGATACTGGTGGCCATGCCCGGCCCTCCCGGCGAGATGCAGTTCATGTGGCGTAACCAGGTCTTGCCCCGGCTACAGGACAGAACCGGAGCGATTATCTCATCACGGATGCTCAAGACCTTCGGTCTATCCGAAGCCAGGGTGGATGAACTGATAGCCCATCTGATGTCGTCGCCCAATCCCACCCTGGGCGTCTACGCCAAGCTGGACGGCATCTATCTGCGCATTACGGCCAAAGCAGCCCGGCAGAAAGACGCGGCGGAAATGATTGAAAGGCGGGAAGCCGATGTCAGGAAAATCCTGGGCGACTCCATCTGGGGAGTTGACGATGACACCCAGGAAAGCGTCGTCGGGCGATTGCTCACCACCAGAGGTCTGACCCTGGCGGTTGCGGAATCCTTTACCGGCGGCTTCCTGACCCAGACCCTGGCAAATGCCCCTGAAGGGCAGGACTGCTTCAGGGGCGGGATAATCGCCGCTTCCGATGAAGCCAAAGCTGCCCTCGGGCTCGAGCCTCACCTGGCTTCCGGCAAAGCCCGCCCCGAGACGGCAACGGCAATGGCAAAACTGGCGCGGCAAAAAATGGGAGCCAGCATCGGTATCGGCATAGAGGGAGAAGGTCATGCTGATACCGCCAGTGGCATGATGCCGGGCACGGTGTTCATTGCCATTGAAAGTGAGCGGATGCAGCAGCACACGGTGCAGAGGTACTCGGGCAGGCTCTACCAGATGAAGAGAAGGGCGCCCTATTACGCCCTTTTTGAACTGATAAAACTCCTCAGGCCAACGTAGGAGATACTTTTCAAGACAGGTATTATGCGCTCAGAAGGAAAGCCGTTTATCCCTTGTTGTCTTCTACTGCTTTGTTCTATAATTAAGTAGCCAAATTGTCCTATCATTAAAAGCCGAGAGGAGACTGAAAATGTGGACTTGGATCGGCATAGCTGCTATCGTCATTCTCATCGTATTATTTTTCCTGGTCAAGCGGAGGAGTTAAGTTCAGGTTACTGACGGCGAAACACTTTTAAAAACTTGATAAGGCAGAGAGCAATTTACCTTCAGTCGCTCTGACGCTGTTTGTCTTCAGCCATCTAATTACTTCTCCCGGCGCATAGCTGCCCCTTCCCGGCGCGTCTTAACTTCGCCTTGACACGGGCGAGAAGCTCCCGGGCATAAAAAGGCTTCCTCACGTAGTCGTCCGCACCGAGAACCAGGGCATCGCGCACCGTAGCCGCTTCGCCCTTCCCCGTAAGCATGATTACCGGAATATCATAACGCCGTCGTATCAGCTCAAGAACCTGAAAGCCGTCGAGCCGGGGCATCATGATATCCAGGAGAACCAGGTCCGGTCTATTTCCCTCCAGCAGCGCCAGCGCTGACTCGCCATCGGCAGCCAGAACGACGCTATACCCTTCTTCCTCAAGAATACGCTTCACCAGCCGCCGTATTCCCGCCTCATCATCCACCGCCATTATCAACGGACGTTTATCCATCTCAATTCACCGTCCCACCGTCAATAATCTCATAGGGCGCGCTCTTTCTAGTTTGGCACCAGCTTATATTGTGCCACCCCGGGTACAGGAACAAGCGCCAGCCAGTCTGCCACGCCAGCAGAGGATTTCGAGCCTCCCGTTTGCCTCATAATGCGGCCGGGCCGCACGGGACGGGTTTTCTCCAGAACGGCGGACTGACCGTGCCTCCGGGCATTGACCATGGCAATATCGGTATGAGCCCCGCGAAACTTCCGCATATCCTCACTGTGTTCCCGGAAAGATACCGCATCGGTATTCCAGCCTGCTGTCATTTTCATTTACCTCCTGTTCATAATCCGGTCTCCGGGCTTAATCCACTTCCAGATAGAAGTCCGGGGAAAGCCCGTCAGTGCCGGCATTGGTGCAGTAGAAAACGCCGTCATCAATGGTGAGCTTGTAGCTGGCGTAGCCGGGGAGAAGGAACGTCACCTGACCGTTACGCATGGTGATAAAGCTATCCGCAATCAGCTCGCCGTCACTGCCAGCCGCCACCTCCCATTCACCGTCACGTTCAACGTAGACGCCCACGTTGAGAGCCATATAGCGGTAGGACTTGATAAGCTCCCGGGCGTTGGTGAGATGGAGGGTGACCATGATGTCGGCAGTATTGCCGGTAGCGTCAATGTAGAACAGGTCGCCAGGAGTGGTCACACCGCCGATGGCTCTCCCGAAGGCGGTCCAGGCCGGCTTCAGGGATTCTTCAGGAACCTCTATCCGAACCGTATCCTGGGCGGCGGTAGCATCATTAACGTCAAAGGCGTAGGCTACCGGCCAGGGGAGAAGAAGTAGCAGGGCGAAGAAGGGGAAAAGCCTCTTAATCCATCTGTTTCTCAGTCTGTTGTTCATCCCGGTTACCTCCTTTACTTTTCTGGTTTCAGGATATAACCGGGACGCGAAACAGGAGCTAAAAATTTACGGCAAATTTCTGAACATTTTCTAAACGTTTTCCGGGCAAACAAAAAAGGCGCCCAGAAGGCGCCTCTCCGGCCATGCTTGTGGTTAAATCTTTCTCTTAGTCCGGGCCCCGGAACTGGTAGCCAACTCCGGAAACGGTGTGGATGTATTTCGGGTTCGCATGGTCAGGCTCGATTTTGCCCCTCAGGCGGCGGACAAAAACATGGAGGTACTCTTTATCCTCACGATACTCGGCGCCCCAGACCCTGCTCAAAAGATGGCTGTGAGTGAGAACTTTCCCGGCATTCAGGGCAAGTTCCTGCAAAAGGGAGTACTCGGTCGGCGTTAATCTGACCTCTTTACCAGCCACGGTCACCCGTCTCCGTGCAAAATTAATCTGGAGGTCACCGCTGGCGAAAGCAGGCTGAACGGGCCCGGCAGTTGTGAGCTCGGTACGGCGGAGCACCGCACCTACCCGGGCAGCCAGCTCATCGGCTCCAAAGGGTTTGGTGATGTAGTCATCAGCGCCGAGGTCGAGGCACTTTACTTTATCCCTTTCATCTCCCCGGGCACTGAGCATGATAATCGGGACTTGCGACCACTCGCGAACCCGGCGGCAGACCTCAAAGCCGTCCATTCCGGGCATCATTATATCCAGAACCACCAGGTCGGGCAGCTCCAGTTCAAAGGTCTGCAGGGCTTCATTGCCGTCCATTACCGTCAGCACGCCGTATCCCCTGGCTTCCAGGTTGGCGCGCAGGAACTTTATTATGCTCAGCTCGTCATCCACGACGAGGATGCGCTTCTTCGTCACCGAGTTACCTCTGTAACCAGCCCGTTCCGCCTTTCTCCCTGAACCGCGGTCTTCACCGGCACAGGTTCCGGTGCGCCTATTTTACCCCGCCCCGCAGGATTCCGAGCAGGGCTTCCCTGAATTCTTCGAAGGAGGTCATCGGTTCCCGTAGTTCCGGGGGAAGCTTCGAGAGCAATACCTTACCGCTCGCCGGGTCCCTCTTCGCCAGCTCCTGCAACAGCCGGTGCTCCCGGGCGAGGCTGCTTACCAGTTCGTTAAACTGGGACTGCATCCGTTCCGACTGGTCTTTAAAGTTGCGCTGCATTTCCAGCATCAGGCGTTTATTCTTCGTCTGGAGCTGCCTTCTCTCAATGGCTTCCCTTACCTTCAGCAGCAGCTCATCCTGGTTAAAAGGCTTCATGATGTAATCGTCGGCTCCCAGCTTCATAGCCTCGATAGCGGTCTGCGCATCGACGACAGCCGTTATCATGACTACACAGACGTCAGGCCAGTCATCAGTCAGCTTGCCCAGCGCTTCCATTCCGGACATCCTCGGCATTTTGATATCCAGGAGTACCGCCGCCAGCTCATGCTGGGAGGCTTCATACAGGGCTTCTTCACCATCAGCCGCCGTAACTACGCTGTAGCCAGCTTCTTCCAGAATCCGCCGGAGAAGGTTTCGTACCGATTCTTCGTCATCGGCAACCAGAATTCTTATCTTATCTCCTGTCATCTGCCAGTTCCCCTAACGTCTTCTTTATTATAGTCCTTATCTCAGCGGGAGTAAAAGGCTTGGGCAGAAACGGTCTTGCCGTTTGCTGCAAAAAACCCCTGGTACCCCCGGCCATCACGTCTCCGGTGGTGAATATCACTCTTTTTGCAATGCGGGGGTGCTTCTCCTTCAGCCACTGAAAGAGTTCTTCCCCATTCATCGCCGGCGTCCTGATATCAATCAGGCAGAGGTCGTACTCCCTGGCTTCCAGCATATCCTGAGCTACCCGTCCGTTAACGGCAACGTCCGTCTCATATCCTTCTTCAGTGAGGACCCTGCGGCAGACTTCAGCTATTGCGGGCTCGTCTTCGACCACCAGGATTTTCCTCGATCCAGTGCTGAAGCCTTCCATCTTGCTCCTCCTTCTCTTTATTAATGGGCAACTCTACGAAAAAAGTGGCACCCCTGCCCGGTTCGCTTTCAGCGTATATCTTGCCGCCATGCTCGTTGATTATCCCGTGGCAGATACTCAGGCCGAGGCCGGTTCCCTTGCCCACTTCCTTGGTGGTAAAAAATGGGTCAAACAGATGACCCAGATTATCGGGGGAAATTCCGGGGCCATCATCGGCAAAGGAAACCCGGATAAAATCACCCGCTCGCTCCGTGATGATGGCAAGGGTGCCTCCTCCATGTGCCTCAAGCATAAAGTGCTCCGCATTTATTATTATGTTCAGGAACACCTGCTGCAGCTGAAAACCGTCGGCGGTAATCCCCGGCAGGTCACGCTCAAAATACGTATTAACCCTGACCCTGTTCAGCCTGTGCTCATAGGCACGCAGCTCCAGCACCGCTTGTATTACCTCATTCACATCCACCCTCTTCTTCTCCGGCCTGTGCTTCCGGGCAAAGGCAAGCAGGTTTTTGACTATCCCGGAAGTACGCTGGGCTTCCTTATTGATAACCGCCAGGTCTTCCCTGATATCATCGGGAAGGTCAGTTTTATTGAACAGCAGTTCGGAGAAACCAATGATACTGGTCAGCGGGTTGTTGAGCTCATGGGCGATGCCAGATGCCAGTTCGCCAATCGAAGCCAGCCGGTCGGTAACCATGAGTTGCTCCTGCCATTTCCGGCGGTCAGTGATGTCAGTGAATACCGTGGCGAACTTCCCTTTACCGGGTGAAAATACGGAGACACTGAAGTGTTTCTTCACGGGCGGGAAATAGGTCTCAAATGAGGCGGGCTTTCCCGAAGCAGCAACCTCTGCATAGAGAGCAAGGTGAGGCGGCTGACCGGGCCCGTAGAGCTCGGACGCCCTGCTCCCCACGGCCTTTTCCTTCTTCAGCCCGAGCATTTCTTCATAAGCCGGATTTACGTCCGTAACCCGGTAGTCCACGGCTTTACCGGACCTGTCATAGATGAGTTCATAAAGGGCGACCCCTTCACTCATCGAAAAGTACAGCGAACTGAATTTCTCCTCGCTCTGCCGCAGTTCCTCCTCAGCCTGCTTGCGTTCGGTTACATCTTTGGCGATATGGACAGTACGGGCAACATCGCCGTTATTGAATATGGGCGAGGCAGAAATTTCAAGGTAAGCCCTCAAATGAGGTTCAAAAAACTCCGCCGTACAGGGTTTGCCGCTCTCCAGCGCCTGCCGGTGCGGGCAACCGGGGAGGGGGGTGCTTCTTCCATGCACAACCTCGTAGCAGTTCTTGCCGATAAGTTCCTGCGGTTTCATCCCATAAGCTTTGGCAAAAGCCTTGTTCACCCTGGTAATCTCATAATTTCTGTCATGAATGGAAACCCAGTCCGAAATGGCATCAAAAGTCGTGCGCCACTCCCGCGCCGCTCTTTCTATGGCAGCATCCACCTGCCTGCGCTCGGTGACATCTTGAGCAATCACCTGAAACCCGACCGGTTTGCCCCGCTTCCTGATAACCTCACCTATACCCCAGACCCATATCCACTCCCCGTCTTTACGCTTGAACTGTAATTCCACAGGGCGGGGAGGACCCCCCTTCAGTTTTTCCAGCATCCGACTCATTAAGAACTTCACGTTCTCCACCGAGAAAGCGCCGAGCTTGAACCAGGGCTTGCCAAGCACCTCCTCACGCGAATAAGCGGTGACTTCCTCGAATTTCCGGTTAACGTAAGTAATTCTGGTCTTGAGGTCAGAGCGGCAGATGATGACCGGCGCCGTCTCTATCAGGTCCTGAAGCTGTTCTTTCGACCACTCCAGTCCCTTTGCCGCTTTCCGGCATTCATTTGCCGTTTCCTCAAGCGCAGCCCCCTGCTGGTATAGCTCCTCTAATTCATCAAAAGGCTGCTCTTTCTCTTTCACTCTGTCCTCATCCTTCACTTTCAAAAGCATCTCACGTTACACTCTGCGCGCCCGCAAACAGGTACAGGATAAAGGCGCGCCACCCGTTTACCTGAGTCAGGACTGACCACCGGCTACACAGCCCGGAGCCACCCCGTCAACGCCACAGCAGGCCTCTAACTCTCTGTCTGATGTAAATAGCCCGGTACCGGAAGGCTCTATATCTCAGGTCCGTTTCCGGGCAGTCATCTGTCTGACCTTGCGTTGTCTCCAATGCTTGCAGCTCGGCAAGCCTCCGGCGCAGTTCCGTTACTTCGTTTATTAACTGCTCTTCTGCCTTTTCTTCATAATCCACTTTCCATACCTTTCATTCCTGCTCACCTGAGCCATCATCCGCACAGTTATCAACCAAACACCCGCTCCGCAGATAACGTTTTATCAAGCAGGTACTTTTCACTCATATAGCATAAGTACGCCTACTTAAATACTCTTGCTTCAGTCTACACCTTCAATTATGTAAACAACACTGAAAGTCATAGTACTTTATAGCTATGTATCATAGTTATTTAGTCCTATCAGCTTTTTACCGAACCGCTCACCGGCCTGTTTCGTGGCTGGTAACGGGTGATATAATTGGAGAAAAGTGCAAAGCGGTGAACCTTCATGAATAAGCAGGCTTTGAAATCAAAGTTCCTGGGTGCCCTCCTTGGTACCGCTATCGGCGATTCACTGGGTGCGCCTTTTGAGGGATCTGGCGGGGTCAGCCCGGAAGAAGTTGCCAGAACGGCGGAAAGGCAGAAGCTTTTAACCTATACCGATGATACCCACATGACGATTGGCATCGCCGAGTCCCTGCTCAGGATGAAAAGGTTTGACGGGAAAGATATGGCGCAGACATTCGTCAGAAATTATGAACAGGAACCTTACCGCGGCTACGGGCCGGGGCCGCCCCACATCTTCCGGCTGGTGAGAGCCGGTGCCGCCTGGAATGAAGCCGGACGGAGCCTGTACCACGGCGGCTCTTACGGAAATGGCTCCGCGATGAGGGTCTCCCCGATAGGCGTTTTTTATCACGACGACCCCGCAGCACTGAGGGAAATTGCCTGCAAGTCCAGCCTGATTACCCACGCCCACCGTCTGGGGCAGGAAGGCGCCGCCCTGCAGGCCTATGCCGTTGCCCTGGCAACGGGAGTCAGGTCACCGTCAGCCTTAAATCGCCGCCACTTCCTGGCACAGCTGGTCAGTTTCTCATCGGAAGAAATCTACCGGGAAAAGCTGACCAAAATAGAAGAGCTCTTACGGCAGCCGGATAAAGCCAGAGCCGTCCTGGAACTGGGAAACGGCATCGCTGCCTTTGACTCAGTGCCCGCCGCCATCTACTCTTTCCTGTCCCATCCCCGCTCCTTCGCCGCAGCAGTGCTTCACGCCATCAGCCTGGGAGGAGACGCTGACACCATTGGAGCCATGACCGGCGCCATCTCCGGTGCCTGTCTCGGCGTTGACCTGATACCCGAAGAATGGCGGGGAAAACTTGAAAACCGGCGTTACATAGAAGAACTGGGCGAGAGATTGTGGGAGCTATTTATCGCCAGAAGCAAGGCCGGTTAGTACGGGATAGCCCTGCAACTCTCTCTGCCGGAGCAAAAGCTCATTCAGAGGCATTTGCCTGCTTCGGGCTCCGTAGCCAGCCCAGCTCGTCCTTCCGGACATCTAAAATAACAAAGGTCTCACTCTTCCTTATCCCGGGAATACTGGCGAGGTAGTCCTTAACGAACCTGGTCAGCTCGGCTGACGTATGAAACCAGGCTCCCACAAAAATATCATGGTTCCCGGTGCAGAGAGACACGTAGCGTACGTTGGGGCACTTAGCCAGCGATTCTGAAACCGCGTCCAGGCTGCTCAGGTCTGCCTCCAGAGCAATCAGGGCAATGATATTATACCCCAGCTTGGCAGGGTCAGAAACGACGGTGAAAGTTATGATGCCGCGTTCTTTCAGGTGCTGGATACGGCGCCGAACTGTGGTCTCGCTGACGGCCAATTTGTCCGCCAGTTCGGCGCTGCTCCGCCGCGCATCTTCGGCCAGCTCTGCGATTATACGGTGGTCCAGCTCATCCATTGCGGAAAATAGTATGGCACGGGGATATTCCGTCTGTCAAACCAGCTCATTGCGCCGTTTGCATTCCCGTCTCCTCCTGGTCTAAAATAAACATTATTGTATTCGCTGAAAATCGATAATACCAGAGTTATCAAAAAGCTGCCCGCTCGTCGTTTTTCTGTGCTTTTCGGTAACCAGTTATCGTATCAGTGCACCAGTTCAGGGATAAAGGGACAAAAAAGACTCTGGTGGCGGAAATTGTGCCTTTTTCAGCCAGAGTGCTGCCCTTGACATGTTGACCATTCTGTCAATAATTTAGATTAGGAGCAGCTTAGTTTGTCAATACTCCGATGGATTCTACATAGCCCATGGCGAAGAGGGACATAAGCAATGGCAAGCCCAAAAAACCGCGGGTCAGCCTATATCACTATTGATGCCGAAAGATGCAAAGGGTGTTCCCTCTGCATCTCCGTCTGCCCCAGGAAGATTATCGGCCTGGCAAATCACATAAACCAGAGCGGGCAAAATCCGGCAACAGTTATTGAGGGGAAAGGCTCTGAATGCACCGGCTGTGCCGTATGTGCCATTATGTGCCCCGATGTCGCCATTTCCGTATTCCGTCGTGATAACGCGCCCGCCAGCAAGCCTGGCAGCCACCAAAATTTTGCGGAGTGAATCGATGCCAAAAAGGATTTTAATGGCCGGTAACATCGCCATAGCTGAAGGCGCTATCCTGGCCGGATGTCACTCTTACTTCGGTTACCCCATTACACCCCAGAATGAAATCCTGGAACAGATGTCAAAGCGCATGCCGGAGGAAGGGCGCGTATTTGTACAGACCGAGAGCGAGCTGGGTGCCATAAACATGGTCTACGGGGCGGCGGCGGCCGGCTGCCGGGCAATAACCTCCACCTCCAGCCCGGGCTTCAGCCTGCAGCAGGAGGGCATCTCCTACATGGCGGGGGTGGAACTGCCCGGAGTAATAGTGAACGTCATGCGGGGCGGGCCGGGACTGGGTGACATCGGCGGCGCCCAGGGCGACTACTTTCAGGCTACCAAAGGCGGAGGGCACGGTGATTACCGCGTCATCAACCTGGCCCCGGCTTCAGTGCAGGAAATGATGGACCTCACCATGCTCGCCTTCGAGCTGGCGGATAAATACCGCAACCCGGTGGTGGTCCTTGCCGACGGCTTTCTGGGTCAGGCGATGGAACCGGTGGTAATGCGGGAGCCGGTTAAAGAACTCCCCGACAAGCCCTGGGCAATCACCGGAACCAGGGGCCGTCCCAGGAACCTGCTCTACTCCCTGGAAATGGAGCCAGCCGATTTCCCGCCGCGGGTCAAACGTCTGCTCCAGAAGCTGGACGAAATACAGAAGAACGAGGTGCGTTACGAAGCTCTCAACCTGGAAGACGCCTCGCTGGTGATAGTGGCCTATGGCAGCGCCAGCCGCTCCGCCCTGACCGCGATGAGGCTGGCCCGCCAGGAAGGGCTGCCGGTAGGAATGCTCCGCCCCATCACCCTTTTCCCCTTCCCCAGCGCATTCCTGGCAAAGCTGGCCCGGAAAGTGGACAATTTCCTGGTCGCGGAGCTGAGCACAGGTCAACTCATCGAAGATGTAAAGCTGGCTGTCGGCCTGGACAGGCGGGTGGAACTGGTCAATCAATACGGCGGGGTGCCTCTGCCGGCAGATGAGATACTGGAAGCCATCAGGAAAATGTTTAGCAAGACGGGGGGCAGGTGACATGGTTAAAGTGGAAACCGCAGCAATGGACAGGGTCATTTACCGCAAGCCGGACTCTCTGGCAGACGCTCTCCTGCACTTTTGCCCCGGGTGCGGGCACGGCATCGTGCACCGCCTTATCGCCGAGGTCATCGATGAACTGGAGCTCAAGGAAAGGGCAATATGCGTGGCATCCGTCGGCTGTGCCGCCATTACATATAACTACTTCAACTTTGATGGCCTGGAGTCATCACACGGGCGTGCCCCGGCCGTAGCCACCGCCATCAAGAGATGCCACCCCGACCTGGTCCCCTTCACCTATCAGGGAGATGGAGACCTGGCCGCCATCGGCACTGCCGAAATAGTGCACGCCTGCGCTCGCGGTGAAAACATCACCACCATCTTTATCAACAACGCCATCTACGGCATGACCGGAGGGCAGATGGCCCCGACCACCCTCGTCGGTATGAACTCTTCCTCAACCCCCGGAGGACGCAAACCCTCCCTGGCTGGATACCCCATCAGGGTCTGCGAGATGTTGTCCACGCTGGATGGCCCCGCCTATATCGCCAGAGTGTCCGTACATAACCCGGCCTCGGTTAGAAAAACGAAGCAGGCAATAAAGCTCGCCTTCAAAACCCAGCTCTCCGGGCTCGGCATGTCCCTGGTGGAAGTGCTATCGCCGTGCCCGGCAAACTGGAGACTGGAGCCCGTGGAGGCACTCAGGTGGATAGCGGAGAACATGATTCCCCACTATCCCCTCGGTGAGTTCAAAGTTACTGAACCCGTTGCGGCACTGAAAAAGGAGGCCAGCGGTGCATGAGGAAATAGCCATCGCCGGCTTTGGCGGACAGGGAGTGCTTTTCATCGGCCGCCTTCTGGCTGAGGCAAGCCTGCGGGAAGAACGGGAAGTGGTATGGGTGCCATCTTACGGAGCGGCAAAAAGGGGGGGCACCGTCTGGTGCAACATCATTATCTCTGACGAGAAGATAGGAGCCATGTTCATCACCAGTCCCACTGCCGCCATCGCGATGAATCCAGTTGCCTTTGCCAGATTCGAGCCCAGCGTGAAGCCGGGCGGACTGCTCATCGTTAACCGGTCTCTGGTTACGGCAAAGGTGAAGCGGGCCGATATTCGCGCCGTCTACGTGCCCGCCAACGAGTTGGCTGCCGAAGCCGGAAACGACTCCGTAGGCAATCTGGTAGCCCTGGGGGCACTGGTCGCCAACTGCCCGGCGGTGGAAACATCCAGCATTGTCACCGTGATGGAGGAAACTCTCACCAAGAACAAAAACCTGCTGGAAGCAAACAAGCAGGCCCTGAACAAGGGCTATATCTGGAAGCAAGAAAAGTAGGCCTCTCACACGCCGCGCTGCCATATCGCTTCCGGGCATAAAGATGGGAGAAGGTGGTAGTAACAATGTTCAGCGAAAAGACGCTTAAAGATGTGCGCCGGGGGATGAGGAAGTGGGCAGAAGAGGCCAGAAAACTCAATAACAACCTCGCCCCGAAAAAGCGGTTTTCCACCGTTTCAGACCTGGAAATAGAACCGGTCTACACCCCGGAAAATATCAGGGACCTGGATTTCGCCACCAGAATAGGCTATCCCGGCTTTTACCCGTTCACCAGAGGCTGTCAGGCTACCGGCTACCGGGGCAAAGTATGGACATTCCGGATGTTCTCCGGCCTGGGTACGGCCAGAGATACCAACCGCAGATGGCACCAGCTGCTGAAAGAGGGCGAGACCGGGCTGAGCACCGCTTTTGACCTGCCCACGCTGATGGGTTATGACTCCGACTCCCCGAGAGCCGCCGCCGAGGTGGGAAAGTGCGGGGTGGCTATCGACTCCCTGGCTGATTTCGAAGTCCTGACGCAAAACATCCCCCTGGACAGGGTAACCACCTCCATGACCATCAACCCTCCGGCAAGCGTCCTCTGGGCAATGTACCTGGTCGCTGCGGAAAAGCGGGGAGTAAGCCGGGACAGGGTCGGAGGGACAATCCAAAACGACATGCTGAAGGAGTTCATCGCCCAGAAGACCTTTATGTGCCCCCCGGAACCCTCCGTAAGGCTCATCAGCGACACCATCGAGTTCGGTTCCAGATACGTCCCCCGCTGGAACACCATCAGCATCAGCGGGTACCACATACGTGAAGCCGGCGCCACCGCCGTCCAGGAGCTGGCCTTTACCCTGGCGGACGGGATTGCCTACGTCCAAGACGTCATCGAGAGAAAGAAACTGGACGTTGACACCTTCGCCCCCCGCCTCTCCTTCTTCTTCGATTCCCACATGGACTTCTTCGAAGAAATAGCCAAGTTCAGGGCAGCCCGGAGGATGTGGGCGAGAATAATGAAGGACAGGTTCAAAGCCAGGAATCCCCGTTCCTGGTGGATGCGGTTCCACACCCAGACCGCCGGCTGCTCGCTGACCCATCAGCAGCCGTATAACAACATCGTGCGGACGGCTACCGAGGCTCTGGCCGCCGTCCTGGGAGGAACCCAGTCCCTGCACACCAACTCCTTCGATGAAGAATTTGCCCTGCCCACCGAATTTGCCGCCACCCTTGCCCTCCGCACCCAGCAGGTCCTGGCGGAAGAGACCGGGGTGATTAGCACCATCGACCCTCTTGCCGGGTCTTACTTCGTGGAAGCGTTAACCAGCAAGATTGAAGAGGAGGCCTGGACATATATTGAGAAGATTGACCGGATGGGAGGAATGCTGGCCGCCATTGACAGCGGGTTCCCGCAGGGAGAGATTGCCCGCTCCGCCTATAACTTCAAACGGCAGGTGGACGAAATGGAGAGGCCCTTGGTAGGGGTGAACAAATATGTCACCAGAGAAGAGACCCCCATAGATTTCCTGAGGATTGACGAGAAAACGGAGGCGGAACAGATAGAAAGGCTGCGGCAGGTAAAGAAAACCAGGGACAACCGGAGGCTCTCCCGGACCCTCCATGACCTCCGCACTGCCTGCCGCAGCGGTGAAAACGTGATGCCCTACGTGGTTGAGGCAGTAAGAGCCTACGCCACCGAGCAGGAAATCTGCGATGTCTACCGGGAAGTTTTCGGAGAGTACCGGGACCCCGGTTTCTACTAAAAAAGGCGGTCATAGCCGCAGCTGGTGGTTAAACAAATGAGCCCGCAGAAGAAACTGAAAATCCTCATTGCCAAGGTTGGTCTGGACGGACATGACCGTGGTGCCAGAATCGTTGCCAGAGGCTACCGGGACGCCGGCTTCGAAGTCGTCTACACCGGCGTGCACCAGACACCGGAGCAGGTAGTCAGCGCCGCCATACAGGAGGATGTTGACCTCATCGGCCTCAGCTGCCTTTCCGGCGCCCACATGCACCTCTTCACCGCAGTGGCAAAACTTTTGAGAGAAAATAACGCAACCCATATTCCCATCATCGGCGGCGGCATTATCCCCGAAGACGATACCCTCGCCCTGAAAGAGGCCGGCATCAGGGAAATATTTCTGCCGGGCACGCCCATCCCGGAAATAATCGACTGGACCAGAAAGCACTGCTCCCCTGCTTCTCAGCCATAGCGAACTGCGGCGAAAATCAAAGCGTATGAAGCGGATTACGCCACCTATGCCAATGTTAAGTGAGGTTAGGAGAAAGAGGCTAGCACAATGCTAAGAACGATAACATACGCTCTTGCTTGTTTTATATTATTCTTTTTAGTCACCTTGCCAAGTCTAATCTATGGTATATTTCCCCAGTTCTTGATCCAGTGGAATGGTTGATACGCCTGTTCATCGGTAGACCAATATTAAGTTACAAAGCGGGGATAATAGCTCTTAAACTGAGCACAATAATTCTTTTAGTTGTCGTCCCTTCTATTCTTTATCTCTATATATGGGCGCCATTAGGTTTGATATTCTTTGCTTGGATGGCGCTGTATTTAGTGATTCGTATTTATTCTGGGGCGCACGAAAAAGAAAGTGTGGTTATTGAAGCTTGGAAGCACTTGGATGTTTTAGAGAGAAAGCATAAACGGACATATACTAAATACAATCCAATTATTACCTTTATAACAACTCTTGAATATTGCATCACTAATATGTGGTTACTATTTGGGCGGTGAAAATGGGTTATGGATTGGTGTAGCTATATCTGCCGTAATATGGTGTCTTAGCCCATTTGCTAGAGAAACCGTCGCAGATGAATCAAGCGGTTGAGGTTAATCAACCCTGATTGAACTTCACCTGATGCCGAAGTGTATTTACAGGCCATATCTGTTGATGATGAGAAGTAGCCCATTCTTACCGAGTTTGGTTTGCTGAGGCCCCAATATCTTATTAAGAGTGCCCATTGGTAGTGAAGCTCTTGTATTTGGGACAACGGTAACCAGTGTTCTTTGGTGTGTTATCTTTGTTAAGGAAAGTCCGTGAGTAGCTCTGCGGTTTATTTGCCAGCCATCTTTCTGGAGTAGTTTTATTAGTTGCTTGCCAGTAATGGCTGGTATTTGTGTGTATCTAGGCAGTCGCCAACTCCCGAAGCGGCCAGACGCACGACCTTACAAAATAATCACTGTTAGAGGGTACTTGTACAGTGACTGCGCCTGTCGGTCTCGTGCGATGGAAGACAATATTATTTTCGCTGAAAAAGCGCTCTCTCTCCCCGACATCCTCAAGAGTATTAAGGTGCAGTGTTATAGCTTCCTCAAGCCTGCGTTCTGCTTCGTCAAGTGTACGACCAAAGGTAGACGTTCCTAACTCCTCACAAAAGGCTACCCATCTACGACCCTCTTTGTGATATTTGCAGGTAAGGCGAACATAACCAGACATCTACACTCCGCTCCGTGAGCTTATTACATGGGAATTTTAGTGAGTATTTACATAATTGTCAAGACATCAAAGTACCAAAGCAACACAGGCGTTATCACTTATCGGCACATTATATCTTTCTTAATAAAGGGTACCGTTGATGAAAGAAGTAATGCAAATAAAACCACCAGCTTGACACCTGATGACTACTTTGGTTACATTTAGAACGTCAAGCTCAAATACCAGACCAGGCAGGGATACAGAATGGCAGCTTTCAGATGGGACAGAGATAGCCTCTACCGGCTGGTGCGGGAGAAACTGGGCGACTACCTGTTCATGGTGGTCTCCAACCGGGAACCCTATATTCACAGCTTCTCCGATGGTGAGGTCAAATGCAACCGCCCCGTCAGCGGACTTACCGAGGCTCTTGACCCGGTGATGCGCGCCTCGGGAGGAACCTGGGTCGCCCAGGGCACCGGAAACGCCGACCGGGAAGTCGTTGATTCCCATGACCGGGTGGCGGTGCCCCCGGAAAACCCGGAGTACACCCTGCGCCGCGTGTGGCTGACCGAAGGACAGGTCAAGGGTTTCTACCTCGGCTTTGCCAACGAGGCGCTGTGGCCGTTATGCCACGTTACCTTCACTCCCCCCATCTTCAGAGAATCGGACTGGAACACCTACAGGAAGGTGAACCGGATTTTCGCCGATGCGGTTATCCGGGAAGTGGGCAGCCGCAAGGCGGTGGTCCTGGTGCAGGACTATCACTTTGCCCTGCTCTCCCGCCTGATTAAGAAACAGAACCCCGGCATAACCGTGGGTCAGTTCTGGCATATCCCCTGGCCAACCCACGAAATATTCCGCACATGCCCCTGGCAGGAGGAGATACTGGACGGATTGCTGGGCAACGATTTGCTCGGCTTTCATGTCCGGTCATTCTGCAACAATTTTCTGGAAACAATCGAGCGCACCCTGGAAGCCAGAATAGACCGGAACGAGTTCGCCGTAAGCTACCGCGGTAAAACCTCCCGGGTGCAGCCTTTCCCGATAAGCGTCGACTTCGACAGCATCTCGCGGAACGCGGGTATCAAAGAAGTAGAAAAGGAAATGGAAAACCTCCGCCGCGAGCTGGATTTGAAAGGGAAACTGGTCGGACTCGGCATGGACCGGATAGACTACACCAAAGGGATACCGCAAAGACTACAGGCGCTGGACAGACTCTTCGCGGACTACCCTTCTTATCGCGGCAAGGTGGTCTTCATTCAGGCGGGCATGCCCAGCCGGACCCAGATTGAGAGCTACCAGAGCCTCGACCGGGAGATTGAGAACCTGGCAGTTAGCCTGAACGAGAAATACGGCGATGCCTCATGGAAGCCCGTTATCATGATGACCAGGCAACTCTCTCCCACCACGCTGTCCGCCCTGCGCCGGCTGGCAAACTTCTGCGTGGTCAGCTCCCTGCACGACGGCATGAACCTGGTAGCCAAAGAGTTCGTCTCCTCACGGACTGACGGAGACGGTGTCTTAATCCTGAGCCAGTTCACCGGCGCCGCCGCGGAAATGCCGGAAGCCCTCCTCATCAACCCCTACGACATCGGCGAATTTGCCCGGAAGATAAGAGAAGCCCTGGAAATGCCACAGGCGGAGAGGCGGCGGCGGATGAAGATAATGCGGGAAACGGTGGCCAGCAATAATATTTACCGCTGGGGAGCCTCCACCGTCCTCGAACTCATCTCGATTGCGGGGGTCTAGTGCACCATCTCTTCAAGGCATGGGAATATTTCTCATCTGATGTCGGAGCCGCTCCTCACGTTCTGCTGCTCTCGGACTACGATGGCACCCTGACACCGATAGTCAACCGCCCGGAAGAAGCGGTACTTTCGCCCGGGGTCAGAGACAAGCTCCGTGCCGTCACGGATAGGCCCGGCTTCAGTGTGGGAATCGTCAGTGGACGTTCCCTCTCCGAAATCAAAGCCATGGTAAAGCTGGAAGGGATTTACTACGCTGGAAACCACGGGCTGGAAATAGCAGGTCCGGGGCTCAGCTTCACCAACCCCGCCGCAGAAACAGCCCGGGCTACGGTTAAAGAGCTCGCCGGGCAACTTTCGACCAGGTTAAGCGGCACGGAAGGGGTTATTGTGGAAAACAAGGGCTTGAGCCTGAGCGTTCACTACCGCCTGGTCAGGCAAAGTGAAGAAAAGATAGTCGCCAGCGTATTTCAACAGATTACCTCTCCCTTGCTTGAGGAAGGAAGAATCAGGGTTACCTCGGGGAAGAAGGTCTGGGAAATCAGACCGCCGATAGACTGGCACAAGGGAAAAGCCGTCGAGACCATAAGGAGGGAAATAGAAAGAGTTCTTAACTGTGAGCGGCTGCTCACCATCTACCTCGGAGATGACACCACCGATGAGGATGCCTTCCGCATCCTGCACCGTCCGCAGGGCTGGAGCATTTTTGTCGGGCAGGAAAACCCCGAATCAAGCGCCGATTACTTTCTGAACTCCGTCCGGGAAGTATCGGACTTCCTCTCCCGCCTGCTCGAGCTGCCACCATAAAAAGAAAAACAGACCGAAAAAGTCTGTTTCCAGCACCATTCTTTCAAGCCGCCAAAAAGACCGGTCAGGCATTCTCCTTCAGGTGCTGTCTCAAACTGCGCTTGAATGCCTCCCACAGCTTGACGTCCTCATACCTTTCAGCCATCACCTGTATCGTCTGGAGCATCCTCTCGTTAATTGTGCTCTGCGCATATTCCAGATTTTTCATTCTTTCCGCTATCGCGTTCAGCTTGGGTTGCAGCCACTCCAGGCCGGCATGAAACTGAACCGCCTTCTCCAGTTCCTGACTTAAACCAGCCAGCTTCAGCTCCATCTCTTCCATCTCTTGTTCTTTGCGCCGGAGCGACTCGGCAAGTTTCGCCTTCTCGGACTCGGCAGCCAGCAACTTCGTTCGAGCCGCGCTTATCGCCTCCTGACCCTTCCTGATTTTCATTTCAATCTCAAGCGTGGCGTTTGTCAGGCAGTCCTCACAATACGCCTGGCTCTCTTTCCCCAGCTCGGCACCGCACCTGGAGCAGGCAACGTTATGAGCCCCGTTCTGCCTTGTTGCACGGCACTCCCGGCAGCGACTGGGCAAATTGAAGCCCTTCTGCTCGTAAAACTCCTGTTCAGCTCTGGAGAACACGAAATTCCTGCCACACTGGCGGCAGACCAGGTTTTTATCAGTGTCTTTTACCACTCATCCCTCCTGCATGAGCCTGCTTCTCCGGTTATCACAGCATAGCACAGAAGGCGTATCTTTTCCAGATTGTTTTTGTATTTTACTACATGCTATCGCATATAGGAAGTACTTATGATAAAAATTTTAACCCGCCTCACAGATGATGAATTATAGCACAAATTATTCCGGTCTGGGGAGAACCGGCGTATTCCTCGAATTAGAACGTCCTCCGCAGAGTCGCCCTCCTCCTTGGGTCGCCGGAATCAAGCGCTTCTCCCATATTTTGCCACTATTGTCTTCACCCGCTCAACAGGTATCCCGGTACGGGTTATCCCGTCCCGCCCCGTCATCGTCTCCGCTCTAAGTAGCGAATTGATAATGGCTTCTTCTATGGCCTCAATCGCAGCCCGAAAGAAGGCGGACAAACGCGGCTCCGGGATAAATTCATCCGGGCCTGGCGGTGATTTGGCTGATAAAGACGCAAGACTGCCCGTGGAAAAGGCGATGACAAAGTCGCCGCTGCTGTGCGAAGCCGTCAGACCGGTCCGCGCCAGGCCAAAAGCACCCCGCCTGGCAACTCTGCCCAGCTGCCTCGCTGAAAGGGGAGCGTCGGTGGCTATGACGAGCATGATGGAGCCATCTATGCCCTCCATTATGGAAGGCGAGTCCGGGGCCAGCTCGTTTCCAACCGGAATCCCGTTGATACGCAAATCGGACGCCCGGCCGGTATTGTTCAGGACCAGGGCGCCCAGGGTAAAGTCCTTTAAATCCTCAAGAAGCAGGCGGGACGCCGTGCCAATGCCGCCCTTCCATTCAAATCCGGTCATACCAACCCCCGCCCCCACATTACCTTCCTCAATATTCTCTGTACTGGCATCCCGCAACGCCTGCCACACATGCTCCCGCCTCACATGCCTGCCCAGAATATCATTAAGGGCGCTGTCATTACATTCCCCCACCACCGGGTTGATGGAGTATATCCCCGGGTTCTGCTCCGACATGTAATCAACCAGAGCATCGGCAACCGTCCAGACACTGAAAGTGTTGGTCAGCATGACCGGCGTTTCAATCCTGCCCACCTCCATTACCTGCACCAGGCCCACCGACTTTCCGAACCCGTTAATGACATGCACCGCCGCGCACACTTTTTCCGTGAATAAATTGCCGCCGTGGGGCAGGATTGCGGTAACTCCGGTCCGAACCGGACCTTTCCCGCGTACAAGCCTGCCTTCACCCCGGACCAGGGAAACGTGGCCGACTCTGACACCGGGGACATCGGTAATGGAATTGAGCCGTCCGGGCGGCAGGACGCCGATATCAATACCTGTTTCCCTTGCCCTGGGACGGTTATTTCGAGCAACCATTAGCTCCGCTCCTGCTTCCCTCTTCCAGGCGGTTTACCTGCTTGAGGATGTCTTTGACTTCACCCCAAAGGGTGCCGCTAAAGTGGGCACCGGAATTTCCACCACGGTTGGCCGTTTCTCCTTCAGCGCCGCCCGCAACGCCTCTCTCAAACCCTCAGGGCCGGACAGCTTCACCCCGCGGGCACCGAAGGTCTCCGCCAGGCGGGCGAAATCAGGATTATGAAAGCGGGTACCGATAACCCTGCCCTTAAAGCGGTTCTGCTGATCATGCAGGGAAGCGCCAAATGCCCCGTCCACGAAGAGAAGAACCACCACATTCAACCCTTCCTGCACCGCCGTGGCCAGTTCGGGGAGGGCGTACATGAAGCCGCCGTCACCGCTCAAGACCACCACCTGCTTTCGCGGGTTCCCCGCCTTCGCCCCCAGGGCGGTGGGAAAGCCGTAACCGAGGGTGGCAAAGTAAGAAGGGGTAAGATACGTCAGGGGGCGCCACACCGGATAGGCGAGGTAACTCCAGTAACCGGTATTGGTATGCCCGGGTACCAGGATGGCATCTTCTTCCAGTTCACCGCGGATTGTCCGCAAGACGGAGAGCTGAAGAGGAGCTGCTTCCTCCATTTCCTCCATAACCGCCCTCCTTATCTCCTCTATCTCTTCTCCCCGCCAGGTGCTTTTACTCTTTTCCGGCAGTTCTTTCAGCAGCGAGCTGAGGGCAGCACGGGCGTCAGAGGTTATTCCCAGATGCACCGTCTGATTCCTGCCTATTTCCTCTTCATCCACGTCAATCTGAATCAGCTTCTGGCCCTTTTGAAATTGCAGAATCGACGGAACTATGATATAAAGTCGGCTGCCCACCGCCAGCACCACGTCAGCGCGGGGCAGCGCCATCTGACTGGGACCGAAGTTGTAGTAGGCGGCACCGAGCGATAGAGGATGGTTCTCCCCGATAGCCCCTTTACCTTCCGAGCTCGTAATTACGGGGGCATTGAGCTGCTCCGCAAGCTGTGTCAGTTCTTTCCAGGCGCCGGAGTTAATAACGCCCCCTCCAGCCAGAATAACCGGCTTGCGCGCGGAAGCCAGCAGCTGCGCTGCTTCCCGGACCCGGTCCGGTTCCGGTTCAGTCACAGGCACCTGCCTGGAGTCAGCTATTTCCACCTCACCCGAGCCATCCATGGTATCCCAGGGAATCTCCAGCTCCACCGGACGCGGTCTGCCCGTCCTCAAATGGTACATCGCCTGACGCACGGCGTCCGGAATCTCACCCACCGTCATAGCCCGGCTGCATGACTTCGTAATCGGCCGGAAGACCTCCATCTGTTCTTCCATCTCATGAAGGGCACCATGCTGCTTGCCCAGATTGTAGCTCTCCACCTGCCCGGAGATTAAAAGGATGGGAGTGGAGGTGGCAAAGGCAGTGCCTATGGCAGCCGTCGTGTTAAGAGCCCCCGGGCCGGGCACCACCATGGCTACCCCGGCTTTACCCGTGGTGCGGGCATAGCCAAAAGCCATGTAGGCCGTCGTCTGCTCATGGCGGACTGATATCCAGCGGATGCTTTTTTCGCTGTAGAAAGCGTCCAGCGCTCCCATTATCTGCACTCCGGGAAGGCCGAATACCATTTCCACTCCCTCCCGGGCCAGCGATTTTACCAGAGCCTCTCCGCCGGTCATGACAGTCATTATCTACCTCCAGGTTTTAGAATGAAATCTCGTAAGAAATCCGGCTAGCTACCACTTTATCACGGCAGTTCCCCAGTTGCAATGGTTTTCCGGGAATAACAACGGGCGGCTTCTATCCACTGCCCCGCAGGTAATCAATCATGGGCCGGGTAACCAGGGGAACCACATCGCCAATCATATGCGGCATGAGGGTATCCATCACTTTTGGCATCAGTTCCGGCATCTGCTCCCTCATGTAGTCCGGCATGGGGATGCGTTCTGCCACCCGCTCCAGCATTACCGGCATGACCTTCGGCATCATCAGGGGCAGCAACCTCGGAAACAGGAGAGGGAACAACGGCTTCATTAGACTCAGCGCTCCCGGGATTTTGCCCATAGCCCGCATCATCGGGCCCATGCCGAAAGGCATGGCGTCAACAAGTTCCGGCCACATCGTCCCCATCAGGTCGGCAAAACCCTGCGGAGTCATCAGGGCAATCATAGCCTCGAAGACCGCCCACTGCTTTCGGACCTCGGGATGGGGGTCAGGGAAATCATAGCCCAGGTGAGACGAGGCAAAGCGCGCCAGGTCCACCACCTCCACCGGCACCTTTTTCTTGTCGGCGCTGACCCGGAGCTGAAACTCGCAGCAGGGGCAGAGTGCCAGCACTTTCTCCGCCCCGGCCTCCAGGGCCTCATTAAGGCGGATTTCACCCACGTCGGCGGCCACCGCCGGGTCCTTGATTAGAGTCAGAACGCTGCCACAGCAGTGGGCGTTCTCACGGGTGTGCTCCATCTCCACCAGCTTAACGTTTGGAATGGCCTCAATGAGCTGGCGGGGAGGGTCATACACCCCTGATACCCGCCCGATATGGCAGGAATCATGCCAGGTCACGGCGACCGGTTTATCGCCGTCTTTCAGCGCGGGGAAGGCGAACTCCCCTGCCTTTATTTTCTCCGCCACCACCTCGCTGTAATGTCTGGCCTTGATGCCGTATTCAATGCCCAGTTTTCTGGCCCACACCGGGTAGAAATAGCGCCACATCATATCGCAGGCGGGACAGGATGAAATCACCGTATCGGCGCCGGACTCTCGAACCGCACCGATGTTGCTCTTCATCGTTTCCAGAAAGACATCCCACTTGCCCGCAACCAGCATGGGGGTTCCGCAGCAACTTTCCCTTTCGCCAAGATAGGTAAAGTCCACCCCGGCGGCATCCAGCAGCCGGACACTGGCCAGGCCAATATCATTTTCCACATAGCTGGCAGTACAGCCGGCGAAGTATGCCGCTCTGGCTCGATGGCCCGGCCCGTGCTTCCCTTTCAGGTCCCCGGGGAACCAGGAATCCCTGTCTTTACGGTACCCGGCCCAGATATCGCCCTCTTTTCGCAATGCCTCCGCCATCATCTCGAAAGGCGGGAAGGTCATCTTTTTCTTCTCGTCAATAAGCTGGCCGCGCAGTTTCATCCAGGAAGGCTCGATCGGCAGTGACGCCGAGCAGCGCAGGTTGCACAGCTCACAGGTGGTGCAGACGATGATGGTATCCACCATAAACTGGTTCCACTTCTCGCGGCCCTCCATATATTCTCGAAGCCAGTACCATTTCCCCCGCGGGCTCTGGCTCTCCCATCCCCGACCGTAAAACTGGTCGCACTCATCCACGCAGTAGCCGCACTGGGAACAGCTGTAAGCGTACCAGGCCACATCAGCCGGGATACCGCGCACGGGTCTGGCCGGTGCCTCCCCGATGCGGGTTATAATGGAATTGCCAAAAGGTCTGATAAGGGGTTCAAAGGCTCCGGCAGCCGTAACCGCCAGGCCGACAGCTCCGCCACCGAGAACCTTGCCCGGGTTAAGGATATTTTTCGGGTCAACTTTGCCCTTAAACGCCCTGAGGCGAGAGGTCCTCTCTTCGCCCAGCACCGCCAGAACTTTTCTCGAGAAATAAAGGCCGGTGGAGTAGGGACGCCCACCGTGCTTTTCGGCAATTCTCATAATGGTCAGCGCCAGCGGGAAGACAAAGTTATAACTGAATTTACGCTGGTCGCCGGGAATAAAGCCCAGGATAACCACCTCGGGCTGTCCGTTAAAACTTTCCCTGATGACAACCCCTTCTTTGACGATGGGCTGGTCCACTTTGTTTTCTATCTCGGCTAGCACTTTACCCAGGCCGGAGAGGGGGACCACCACCTCCGCAGGCACCAGGCTGGGGCCAAGGCGTTTGACAATCATCAGCTTGAAACGATTCTTCCATTCATGCCGGGCGATACGCTCGCTGAGCATCTCCGCATTGCACGACTTCATTATCCCGGGCAATTTACCCATTACAGCCGCCCTGTCCTTCTTGCGGAAAGAGAGGGTTATAATGTACGAAGCCGGCAGAAGCACCCTTTCCTCCGCCGGATGTCCGTGGTGCTCCATGAGCGGAGCCCTGTTCTTCAGTTCCGCCATACGCGGGTTGATAAAGATAAGCGACCAGATTGGCAGTTTGTGGTCAACCAGGGCCTGGGAGAGCTGCTGCAGTCCTCCGGCATCCGGACAGCCCACGGCCGCTACTTCTATATCCTCCAGCGGTTGAACACGCAGCGTTACCTCGCTTATCAGGCCGGTAATACCCTCAGCATCAGATACCAAATCAAGCTCCGTGCCGCTGAGCTCCCGAACCGCGCCGTCGGGCAGTACCACCCGGGCACCGACAACGTTGTCGCGAAACCAGCCGGCTTCAAACGAGCCGATGCCAGCTCCCCCCTGGGCCAGCCACCCACCCACCGTTGCCGCCGGATAGCTGCTGGGGTAGAGCCGCAGGGTCAGCTTGTGTTTCTCAAGCTGACGGTCCAGCTTCTCAAACACCACTCCCGCCTGCACCGTGGCGGTCATGGCAGCGGAATCTATCTTCAGGATTTTCTTCATGCGGTAGAAATCGACCACCACACCCCGCTTCACCGGGAGCGCACCGCCGTAGCCGGTTGAAGCTTTGCCGCGCGGAGTGAGCGGCACCTTGTTTTCCGCTGCCCAGCGGACCAGTTCCACCAGTTCCGCCTCAGTCTCCGGCTGGACAACAGCCTCCGGGATGGTGCTGCCAATCAGCGGCTTGATAATGCCGGGCATGGCGGCAATGTCATGCCCGTAAAGCTTCCTTTCCGTCCTGGAAAAAGATGCCCGGCTGCCAAATCTCTGCTCCAGATAAGCCCTCTTTTTCGCACTTATTCTACCCACGGTAACCTCCTTACTCCGGGTAATTTTATCTCCAGGCGGGCACACGGCCCAGAAAGGGTTAACCTCAGCCACCCGGACGCGTCATCATAAACCTGGCGAGAAATTCATCGAGCTTGCGGGAAAGCTCTACTTTCTCCGTCTTCTCGCTCCCGCATGAAGGACACTCCACCACGGACCCGCCGGAACTATCATCAGGTCCCTTAAACCTGGCCCTGCACTGCTGACACCGGTATTCCTGCGCTGACACTTCTTTCTCCCTTCCTTGATTCTTATTTTCATGCCATATCACCGGCTGCCGCCGTGATAGCTGCTAAGATAAAGAACACTCGTTCCCTGATTTTATCCCGGGCCGGCAAGTTCCTTCTGCCTGTATGCCTGCTCAACGATAACCTGGCGCACCAGGTCACAGGCCTCAGCAATTTTGGGATTAACCAGCCGGTAGTAGACGGTGGTCTGTTCCCGCCGCGGGATAACGATTCCCACCTTCCGCATCAACCCGAGGTGCTGTGAAGTGTTGGACTGTTTAATTCCCAGACGTTCCGACAGTTCACCGACTGACTTTTCTCCGGCACGCAGTTCGTGGATAATCTGAAGGCGTTTTGCCGCGGAAAGGGACTTGCAGAATTCAGCCTGCAACTGAAAAACCCCTGCTCTGGTACCGTTCTCTGTGCTATCTGCCATAACCGGACCTTATATTACTATATTATCATACAGCAATATAATAATATAAACGCCTTTTTCCGTCAACCATTCAAGCCATTCGTGGGAAAAAACGGATACTCTTTGAATTACCCGCTTATGCCGGAAACTGTGGACCTGCCCCTGCCTGTTCCACCGATATGTCGCAAACTGTGGCTTCGTTCAACCTTACTATATCTTCTGTCCTCAACCTGACCAGCTTGGACCTGGCCCCGCCACCGCACCAGGCATATTCCCGGTCAAGGACTTTCCTGTCCGCAAAGGTGCGCAGCTTCTTTTTATGCCCCACCGGAGGTATGCCTCCCGTGGGATAGCCGGTGGCCGCCTCAGCCGCATCATCGGAGGCGAGCCTCACCGATTTCGAGTTCGAGCAGCGCTCGAGCTTGTGCCGGCTGACATTGCAATCGCCCCGGACTACGGCCAGCAGCGGGCGCGAGTCCTGGTCGGTAAAAACGAGGGTCTTTATTATCTCGCTCAGAGGCACACCGACTGCCTGGGATGCTTCCGAGGCATGCCGGGTGGACTTTTTCTCCAGAAATTCGTGATAAACCTTGTTGCTAACCAAAAAACCGGACAGGTTCATCGGTTCTCCACCGTCAAGAATTCTACAGGGTCGCCGCCCCGTTTTCAACAATCCGGGATCCCCGGACTAAAGCATGGCAGGCAAACATTCCCGCAGCACCGCTTTTCTCCGGATGGCAAACCGTCACTGCGGAATGGGGAACTGCCACCAGCTTGACAGGGGGGACAGGACAACAAAAATGGCGGTGTGCAGCAAAAGATACAGGGGCACGGCGGACAGTGCCGCCAGTCTCCGTTTACTGCTTCTCCCCTTCTCCCATAAGCCGATAAGTCGGGAGAGCCCTATCCCGAGACCGATGCAGATTGCCCCGATGGTAGGATAAAAGTAATACACATAGGTAAGCCGGTCGGTGGCTATACTCAGGGGTATCCACACCAGATAAGTGCTGGCAAACCACGCGATAACAAAAGACCCGGCCTGGTCACCCTTCTTCGCCCGGTATGCCATGTAAAGCACGGTGGGGATAATCAAGGCCCAGACAGTGAAGCTGATGGCTGCGGTATAGTGAGGCGTATACCAGTAAGGCATCACCTCCGGGTTCCAGAGCCACTCCCAGGGCCGGCTGGCATAGGGATGGGTGGCATAAGAATAGGTTACGGCGCCGCTCAAGCTCAGTATATTCCATATCCGGGTAACCGGCTCCGCCAGCCGTCCGATGATGGCAAAGTCAATCAGGGGAATCAGTTCCAGAAATAAAAGTGGCGCCAGAAACATGGAAGCACTGAAATTGACCCACCGCTTCCGCCTTGTCAGCAGCCAGTGCAGGGCGATTACCGGCAGGGTTAAAGCCCCGCTGAGTTTGGCCAGGGTGCTGAGACAGATTGCCACTCCGGCCAGAGGATAATTACCTCTGAGATAGCACCAGAAAGCGGCCAGCATGAATGTTACGCTGTAAACGTCAAGCATGGCGATACTCGCCTGGATGAAACTTTGATTTTCCAGAGCCAGCAGGAAGGTAGCCAGGAACGACGTCCTTCTGGACAGCTCCAGCCGGCGGCAGATGAGATACAGGAGAACAACGCTGACGGTGCCAAATATTACCGAGAAAAAACGCCAGCCGAAAGGGTTGTCCCCGAAAAGGAGCATGCCGAAGGTAACTATCAGCCCCCCCAGTGGGGGGTGTTCCGCACGGAGAGTGCCCTCTCCGCTGAGGATGGCCCTGGCATCGCCAACGTAATATTCCTCGTCAAACAGGGGGGTGCCGGGGTTGTTGATAATGCTGAAGTGCAGAACCAGCGTAATCAGCACGAGCAAACAGAGCCCGGTGTATTCCCATTTGAGCAGCCAGCGCAGCTTCCGCTTTGCTATTTCCATGTCCACCAGAAGTTAACCACGTAGTTCCAGAGAATAGCCGCCGCTATGCCGCAGAGGTTGGAAAGGAGGTAGTACACCCCCAGCACGCTGGTGAGCAGCCAGAGCACCGTCATGTTCAACCCCAACCCCACCAGGCTGACCATATTGAATTTCACCAGCCGCTTGAGGAAATTTCTGCCTCCCTTCAAGCGGCGGTCCGGGAAGGTGAAGTAATCATTGAGGGTGAAATTTGAGATGATGGACGACTCAATGCTGATGGCAGCCGACAGCAGGTAAAACAGTCCGGCAAATTCGGTGAGCAGCCACAAAAGCCCCATGTTGACCAGAACCCCGCTGGCCCCCACCAGGCAAAACTTGACGAACCTTAACAGTTCTCCTTTCCTCTTCATCAAGCTGTAGACATGCCTGAGGTAATCTATCTGCTGCCTGGAACCCAGCTTGCTTTTCCCCTGTCGCCGGCTATGGAAAGTATAGGGGACCTCGGTTACCTTCCGGTACTTCCCCTCGATGAGTATTTCCAGAAGTATCTTGTAACCGGCAGGTCTGAGACCGGCCCCAGCCACCACCGACTTGCGGAACAGGAAAAAACCTGACACGGGGTCACTGACCCGCCGTGTCAGCGGCAATAGAAGGTGGGCAAGAAATATCGCCCCCCTCGATATAACAGCCCTAGCCAGGCTCCAGTTCTGGCACTCCCCGCCTCTGACATAGCGGCTGGCGATTACGACATCCGCCCCGTTTTCCGCCTCCTTGAGCAGGTCAGGGATAACTTCGGGAGGGTGCTGGAGGTCGGCATCCATCACCGCCACAACGCTGCCATCCGCCTGCTTCAGCCCGTCGACAACCGCCGTCGCCAGGCCCCGCTTACCCTTGCGCACAATCACCTTTATCGGGTATCTGGCGGACAGTTTGGAGGCAATCTCAGCAGTACCATCGCCGCTGTCATCATCAACAAAGACGATTTCGTAGTTGAACTTGGACAGAGCGCCATTTATTCTCTCCACCAGCGGCGCAATCGAAGCTGCTTCGTTATAGGTGGGAATCACCAGAGATAGAAATTTATCCATGAATCGGCATCCTAGCAAATCGCTATCGAAAACGGCTCATAACCAGCTTACCACGCTATTTTACCACATCGCCGCAAGAATCCCTCTAATGGTCAGGGACTGCTGTTATGTAAAGCAGCCCTGCCTGAAGACGGGGAAACCCCGGCATCATCATTGCACCGAAACCCTGGCATCCACTATCCAGTAACCTTTACCCCGCGGCATAACTTTCACCGGGTTCAAGTCCAGTTCCGCAATCTGCGGTATATCCTCAATCAGAGCCGATAGCCGGAGCAGCATATCCTGGACCGCCTGGATATCACCGGGCGGCGAGCCTCTGAACCCTTCAAACAGCCTTGCCATCTTGATGGAACTGATTAGCTCTCTGGCATCCTGTTCCGTAAGGGGGTGTAATCTGATTGCCACGTCCTTGAGCAGCTCGGCATGTATTCCACCAAGGCCGAACATTATCAGCGGCCCGAAGGTCGGGTCTTCCGTCATCCCGGCGATTGCTTCCGTCCCCGCCTTCACCATGCGCTGTACGATGACCCCTTCCATCTCCGATTCGCGACCCATCTCAGCAAGCCTGGAACGAATTTTCCCGAAGGCGGACCTTACTTCTTCTTCCGATCTCAGGTTAAGCCTTACCCCGCCGACATCGGTCTTATGGACGATGGTGGACGAACCGAGCTTTACGACAACCGGAAAACCCATCTCTGACGCCGCCTCGGCTGCCTCCTTTGCCGTCCTGGCAGTGACCGTTTCCACGGTCCTCATACCGTAACAAGCAAGCAGTTCGGAAATTTCTCCGGCAGAGAGCCAGAGAGGTCTTTGGGTGCTCCGGCTCATCGCCTTTTCAACCAGGTTACGGGCCTTTCTTTTCTTCAGGCCGTGCATCCTGGGAACCGTTCCTTTTGCTTTTTTAGCGAGCTCCCGGTATTCGGCCGCTCTGGCCAGCGCGGAGACAGCATTTTCCGGGAAAGGATAGAACGGCACCGATTTGCCGCTCTCGCCCAGCTTGGCCGAGAAGCCTTTCCGCCCCATAAAGCAAGCCAGTATTGGCTTTTTCTGCCGCTGATAAACCGGAACCATCCGGCACATCGCATTTTCCATGGTCGCCGGGTCCACAGCCACCGCCGGCACGAATATGGCAAGAACGGCGTCAGTGCCTCTGTCTTCGGCCAGTATTTTCAGCGCGCCCTCGAATTCCTCCGCCGTAACACTGCCGGTCAGGTCGAGAGGGTTATTGAGTTTGATATCCCGCTTCATCACGGTGCCCAGTTTCTGCGCTGTTTCCGGGCTGAATTCCGGCAGCACCAGCCCGTTCCGCTCCGAAGTATCGGCAGCGATAATGCCCGGTCCGCCGCCATTGGTCACTATTGCCAGCCGCCTGCCTCCGGGCAGGGGCTGGTTGGAAAGAAGGGTTGCCACATCAAACAGCTCCTGAATGCTATCCACACGGATGATGCCTGCCTGCCGGAAAAGGGCGTCCGATACCACCTCCGAGGTAGCCAGGGCGCCGGTATGCGATGAGGCGGCACGCGAGCCAACCCTGGTGGTGCCGCTTTTCACGACGAGGATTGGCTTCTTTGCCGAAACCCTCTGGGCAATGCGGCTGAACTTGCGCGGGTTACCGAAAGACTCCAGATAAAGCAGGATAACTCCGGTTGCCCGGTCCTGCTCCCAGTAGCTCAGCAAATCGTTTGACGAGATATCAGCCCGATTGCCAACGCTGACAAAGCTGGACACCCCCATGTTAAGGCTGCTGGCATATTCCAGGATAACCACCCCCATGGCGCCGCTCTGAGAAAGGAAGGCCACATTACCGCTTTGAGGATAGGTGGGGGAAAAGGAAGCATTAAGGTTCACTCCGGGGTCAGTATTGATAACCCCCATACAGTTCGGCCCGACCAGGCGCATGCCATGGCCCAGAGTAATATCGCGCAGTTCTTCTTCCCGGGCAGCACCTTCAGGCCCCCTTTCCCTGAAGCCATCAGAGATAACAACGATGGCATGCACTCCCTTCATACCACATTCATCGGCCACCCTGGCCACAAGCTGCGTCGGCACGACGATAACGGCCAGGTCTACCTCACCCGGCACGTCAAGTACCGATGGGTAGGCCTTAACCGAAAGTATCTGCTCTGCTTTGGGGTTCACCGGATAGACGACCCCGTTAAACCCGCTTTCAATTATGGACCGCAAAATAATCTGGCCGATACTGCCTGCTTCCCTGGAAGCGCCGATTACCGCTACCGAACGCGGGCACAGGACCCGGCGCAGCGAGGTCAGCGTTGAGATACGCTCCCTTTCCGCTTCCCTTTCTATTACCTTCTGGCTCCGGGTAAGCGGAACCGTAATATGGTATACCCCCGCCTGCTGCTCGCCGACGAGCC
>CAZRBS010000001.1:62932-71510 GCA_964598405.1 uncultured Dehalococcoidaceae bacterium | reverse complement strand
TTCAGTTCCCAGGTGGTGAGGCGGGCTCCCTGGAGGAGGGGGCGGGTCTCGGTGGCGAGGATTTTTATCCTCCCGCCCCGCTCTTTCGCCTCGATGATTGCGCCGAGGGCGGTGCCGCGGCCGGTGGTCGCCAGCGGGCCGGTATTACAGTGGGTCAGGACTGTAAACCCGTCCTTTATCAATTCAGCACCAAACCGGCTCAGCCTGCGGGTCGCCTCTGCTTCCTCAGCGTGTATCCTGACCGCTTCCTTCACCAGCGCCGCCTTAATCTGCGCCACGTCTCCACCGGCTTCGGTCGCCTTCTGCATGCGCTCCAGAACCCGAAAGAGGTTACGGGCGGTAGGCCTGGTTGCGGCAACGGCACGGATTATGCCACGGAGCTCCTCCAGAAAACCGCCCTTCGTCGCAGATTCGATTTTCAGCCCCCCGAGGGCAACGGCATAGCCTCCAGCCACGCCGATGGCCGGTGCGCCCCTTATTTTCATTTCCGCGATGGCTGAAGCCACATCCCGATACTCGGCCAGCTCCAGATAAACCTCTTCTCCGGGAAGCCGGGTCTGGTCAATAATTTTGACCCGGTCGCCCAGCCACTCTATCGGCTTTACCAACTTCACCCCCTTCGTTCTTCTGCCTTTCCCGCCACTGATGCCGGTGAAGCTCCATGAGCACAAAATGACAGCCGTCCTTCACCATCTGCCCGCACGGCGTGAAACCGCACTTCTGGAAGCATTTCTGCGCCCGGTAGTTCCGGTCCAGGGTCTTCAGATAGAGCCTGCGGAGCCCGGTATTGAGAAAAATATGTTTCACCAGGGTATTCACCGCATCGGTGCCGTAGCCCCTGCCCCAGTACTCGCGATTGCCTATCATGATGCCCATTTCAGCTTCGTTTCTGGTACCGTCAATATGGTAATAAATGCAATTGCCGATATGTTCCCCATCGAGTGTTTCGATGGCGAAGAGGCGCCTGGTCGGTGCCGGGTAATGCAGGTCGTGAGTATAGTCCAGCAGGTACCGGGAAAAGGGAGCCCTGGTTACCGGCGTGGCATCGAGCCGCATTAACTCCGGGGTTGTCTGCCACCGGTAATCGTTTCGGGCATCCGACAGCTTCTTATCGCGAAGTCTGACCTTAACGCCAGTAATCATAGCCAACGTCCAGAACCTGAAACCCGGGAATGGGAGCCGGTATTTTCCTCATCACCGGTCCACCTGGGGTTCGCCCGCAGCCTACTCTTCCTCCTCCTCCGCCTCATCATCCCCGCGCTCCCATATGGGCTCGGTAAAGTAGTCGATATATTCCCCCATCGCCTGAGACGCCACCTGTTTCATCCTCGCCCTGGCTTCTCCGGCGAGCTGTACCAGTTCGTTCAGGTCAACCTGAATACCGAGCATCGGGGACAAGATCCGAAGCACAGCCAGAGCCGCCATCGGGTTCTGCACCCGGGTTGCGTAAACCGGCACCTCCCCCAGCAGGCAGACGCCATCGATGTCCCTCTCTTTGGCCACCCCCAGCAACAGCCCGTTCAGCCCGGCAATCTGCATATTGCCGGCGTGCATCAAATCATATTCTTTCAGGTCTTCCGCCACCGCTTGATTGGTAGCCACCCCCAGCACCTTCGGCTGCTCGGTATGGTGGATGCGGGTCATCGCCGCCGCACAGGTATACACGCGCCTCGCCTGGAACTTTAGCCCGACATTGAGAACGCAGTTAGCCAGCTCATACCCTTTGGAAGCCGGCTGGTCTTCACCGACAAATAATATAATATCACTGCCCCCGCCCTTGTTCTTCCAGTAATAAAACTTGCTCCGGGGAAACTGGGGAGCCTCGACGATATTGTTCTTTACCAGCACCCCGATAGGGTCAAAAAAGTGAGGGGCTTCAATCTCACCGAGTTCTTTAAAATCCAGCTTTTTCTGCAGATAGGTAGCCACTATCGTCGCCACATCGCCGATGCCGGGCCAGGCGGTCAGCATATTCGGAGAACGGAGTCTTGGCCGGGCGGAAAACTTGACCAGAGCGTTCATAAATTCCATACCCCTTCACTTTTCAGTTCTTACGGGAGAGCTAATTCACCCTTTACTGGCTACCGACACTCCAGAACAATAAATTGGCGGGGTCTGCAAGAAGCTGCCCACCCACCTGGCTTCACTGCCGATAGCCGTAATCTGCTTCAGAACCTGATAGACGTTGCCGGAAACCATGGTATCCTTAACTCTGCCCACTATTTTACCATTTTCCACCTTATAACCAAGCAGGACATTGCCGCTGAAATCACCGCCCAGAATGTTTCCCTGCTCGGCACCCATCAGGTGCTCAACGACCAGGCCCTCTTTTATATCCTGAACCATCTCATCGAAAGTGGTGCTGCCGGCGGCAATGGTGAAGGCGCTGGGTGCGGGGGACGGCAACCCGCCACGTCCCCTGCTGCCGTTGCCGGTGCTGCGGGTGCCAGCCAGGGCAGCCGTCTGTAAATCATAAATAAAGCTGGTCACCCTCCCCTCCTCAACAAGTGAGGTGCGCTGGCTGGGTATTCCTTCGTCATCGCAGGGGCGGCTGCTCGGACGGTAGGCAATAACCGGATCGTCCCGCAAACACAGCTTCCGGTCAAAAACGGTCTGACCCCACCTGTTGCCTACCGGTGAAGCTCCTTCCAAGACTGTCCTGCCGTTGAAAGCCGTCATCAAAGGCAGGAGCAGAGCGCTGGCTACACCTTCAGGGGTAAAGACCACCGGCAGTGACCGGCTGGGCACCTGAGCCTGGTCTTTCGCCATTTCAAGCTGTCTCAGTACCGCCCCGGCTACCTCTCCGGACTCCCGCAGAGGATGGCAGGAGCTTCTACTCTCGCCAACGAAGAGCATATCCGTGCCATTGATGAGGGTACCTTCTATACCCAGGCTGAAAAAACTCTTCCGGTACCTTTTCCGCCCTCCACGGGAATTCATGATGCTGACTGACACCGTACCCCTGGACACCTCAGCCTCACAGGTAATGCCCGGGGTACTTTTGACGACCGCGGCCGTGAGCTCTTCCCCGAGTCCAATCATTTTCTCTATGGGCACCGTTCCCGCTGCGGCGTCAAAGATTTCGACCTCAGGGTAAGCGTCCGGAACGGGCATTTCAAACCTGGCCGGCACACCGAACTGCGCTATTTCCACGGCATTATCAACCAGACTGGAGCCGTCACCCGGTTCCGTAGTGGTGGCATACCCGATTTTGCCTTCCCTGAAGATGCGCAGGGCGGCACTGGTCTGCTGCCCGGTCTGAAGGTGTTTTAAGCGGTTGGACTCAAACCGCACTTCAGTCTCCTCCGAGCAAACCAAGAAGACTTCGGCCTCTTCAGCCACCTTTACCGCCCGCGCCAGAATGTTCTCCATTCACTTGCCTCCAACCAGGCAGTGGCGGATTCGGATATGGGGGCTGCCGTTGGAAACGGGAAGCGGCACCTGTCTCCCCTTGCCACAACCACCGCCCTGGTTCATCTCCAGGTCATCGCCAACGGCGTCTATATTCTGAAGAGTGGTAAACACGTTCCCCGTCAGCACCGCCGGGCGCACCGGTTCAGCCAGCCTGCCATTCCGAATCATGCAGGTTTCACCGGCGGAGAAGGTAAACATTTCCATGCTGGTGGTGCCGCCATACCAGTTCCTGGCGTATATCCCTTCCTTGATATCAGCTATCATATCCTCAAAGGGGACTTCTCCCGGCTCGATATAGGTATTGCTCATGCGGACAATAGGCGGGTGGCGATAATTGAGTGCCCTGGCATTGCCCGTGGGCTTTTCCTTCATCCTGGCTGCCGTTTCCCTGGAATGAAGCCTGCCCGTCAATCTGCCTTCCCGAACGAGAAAGGTCTTACCCGCCGGGACTCCTTCATCATCATATTTATAGCTACCTCGCAGTCCCGGTACCGCCGCGGTATCAACGATATTGAGTCCTGCGGAACCGAACTGTTTGCCCAGGGTCATAATCTGGCGCAAACGGTCGTTTTCGTAAATAAAGTCAGACTCGGATAGATGGCCAAAAGCCTCATGGACGAAGACGCCGGCCAGAACCGGGTCCAGGACTACGGTATACTCTCCCCCCTTTACCTGAGGTGCTGAGAGCAGTTCGACAGCGTGCCGCGCCGTCCGCTCCACCGGCTGGTGAAGGCTCCTGACTGAACTGAAATCACCGCGGCTGCCCACGCTCAATCCCGCCTGCTGCACCTCGCCGTCCCTGGCAGCGATGGCTGTCAGGCGCAGGGTGATATCCGCTCTTTCCTGCTCGATATAACTGCCTGAGGAATTTAAGAAAATGGTCTTCTTACGACCATCCCCATAGCCAATAACGGAGGTCTGTATCTCGGGTGTGCTCCAGATGACCTCGTTATACTCATCCAGTACCCTTTTCTTCTCCGCCAGAGGGATATCAACAGGGTCACCATCTGCCTTTGCCGGAACCACATCCACCACCGGCTCCGCCGCAGCCAGTTTACTCGCTTCACTGCCGGCAAGCCTTGCCTGTTTGACCGCCAGCTCAACCCTTCGCGGCAGCTCGTCAAAACTATTAAAGCTGACGAACCCCCAGCCACCCTTCACCAGCGCGCGCACATTCCCTCCCGCGGCGGTCGCCCGCCCGATGGAGTCAAGCCCCTTTCCGCGGTAAGCAATATGGCTGGTCTGGCTCTCTTCGAGACGAGCCTCGATATAATCCGCATCATACCGCTTGATTATGTCGGCCAGTTCATGACCGACTGCTTCAATGGTCACAGTAACTCTTCCAGAGGGAAATTATTCAGGACAGAAACTTGAATGAACCCAGTTTACAAAACCGTCAGGTTGATTGTCAATTGGAATGAACCCCACCCCTGGCTCTCAGGACAGCAGCGTTCCGGGGTGCCGCAATCCAGACAGCAATGCAGGAGATGGCATAACACGCCATGCAGATAATGAAAGCGCCGATATAGCTGCCAGAAATATCATATATGTAGCCGCCTAGCCAGGGGCCGATGGCACCGCCTATGCCCATGCCGGTAAGCATCATGGCGGTTATGGCCCCGAAGTTCCTGCCATGAAAGAGGTCAGCCATGCCCGCAACCACGGACGGTGTATAAAGGCCGGCTGCATAACCGAAACAAATGCCGTAAAGATACAAAAGCCAGGGCTGCGATGTATCCCGGACCGATATCAGAGCCACCAAAGCGCCAATAGCAAGGATACCTGCCAGCGTAATCGTCTTTTCCCGGCCAATCCAGTCAGATAGTGAGCCGGAGAGCTGCCCCAGACTCATAAACACGCCGAAGAGGGCAAAAATTGAAGCCGCAAAAGTGCTGTCATACCCCATATCCACGGCGAATCTGACCTGGTGAGCCAGTACCAGGTAATTTGCCAGACCCCAGAACAGCAGATAAGACAGCGCCATCAGCCACAGCTGATGGGTTCTTATGGCCTGACGCAGAGTCCATTCCCGGGTCACGGTATCCCCGGTGACGGCTGTGTCTGAAGGCGTGTTTCCACCGGACGGCGCCTCCTCCCTTCCGGAAGCCTTCAAGCCCCTGCTCCTGGGGCGGTAATAAAAAGCCAGGAGAAAAAGCGGCATCAAGATGGCAGCCATTACACCCGCCAGAACGAAGTAAGCATGGCGCCAGCCCAGCCGGGATATCACAAATTCGACGAACATGCCATAGACGAAACTAAGGCCACCCCCCATGCCACCCAGCCCCAGGGCAAGTCCGCGTTTTTCCACAAACCAGTTTGTCAGTGCCGGTGCCATAATAGGCCATCCGCAGAGGGCGCTCCCGACCGGCATCAGAACCCCAACGAGCAGATAAAAGTGCCACAGCTCACCAGCAAAAGCACTGCCGGCAGTCGCCAGGGCAAGCATGGCAACGCCCGTAGCCAGCACCATCCTCGGCTTCCAGCGGTCAGCCAGACCGCCAGCTACAGGGGCGGCGAAGCCATAGACCAGAATGTTCAGGGAGAACATTATCGCGGTGCTGCCACGGGCCCAGCCGAATTCATCGAGGATGGAAGGAAAGAATACCGAAAAGGAATGCCGGATGCCGTAGACCAGAGTCATGCAGGCAATAGTAATGCCGACAATAACCCAGCCATAAAAAAGGGGGGACTGTCTCGATATTCCAATCACCGAAAGCACCTTGCCAGAGTAAGTCTACTCAACCCCGAACCGGTTGTCAATCGAGGAAGACGAAATGCCCGAAAATCACCAAAAAAGCGCTTGCTTTTACAAAATTAAGTATGCTATACTAGCACGGCTACTTTGAGAAATCGAGGGTGCTAGTTGATAGCAAACTACGGATACATAGCATTATTTGTCATCGCTGCCATTCTCTTCACCGTTACCACCCTTCTTTTCCCCGTCACCCTCAGATTCCTCAAAATCATCCCCGGCAACCCTAACCCGGTCAAAAATTCCACCTTTGAATGTGGTATGGAAACCATAGGCAAGACCTGGGTCCAGTTTAACTTCCGCTATTACTTTTATGCCCTCGTCTTCCTGGCCCTTGACGTTCTGGTCGTTTTTATCTACCCGTGGGCAACCAGTCTCCGGCAGCTCGGGGTTCCGGGCTTCAGCCTGATATTGATTGTCATTTTCATCATCCTTACCGGCTACGTATACGCCTGGAAAAAGAAGGTTCTGGAATGGAAATAAAGCCGCAAGGACAGCAGATTTATCCTGCCGCCGAGATTGACCGAAACGAAGGTGAAGCCATTGAGGCCCTGAAGGCAAAAAGCCAGCAGCCAATTCCCGACCCCGACCGCTGGCTGGATGAGGAGCTACGCCGGAACCTTTTGCTGACCACGGTGGATGCCGTAATCGGCTGGGCCAGACGTTCCTCGCTCTGGACCGTGGTTTCCTTTCCGGCTTGCTGTGCTTTTGAGTTCATCGCTACCGCCGCCTCACGCTTTGACATTTCCCGCTTCGGTATGGAAATCATCCGTGCTTCACCGCGCCAGGCCGACCTGATGATTACCGCCGGCACACTGACCTGGAAGATGGCACCCAATATCAGACGAATCTATGACCAGATGGCCGAACCAAAATGGGTGATAGCCATGGGGACCTGTGCCATCAGCGGCGGCATTTTTGCGTCAGCCTCTTACGCCGTGGTCCCCGGGTATAACCGTATAATTCCGGTTGATGTTTACGTGCCCGGCTGTCCGCCCCGGCCCGAAGCTCTGCTCTATGGCATACGCAAGCTACACCACAAGATAGCCAGGAGTTCATTGGCGCAGAAAGGTTGAGGAATGACAGTAGCCCTTTCCGGACAGGAAATAGCCAGCCAAATAGAAGAGAGGTTTCCCGGAAGTATCACAGAATCTGACCCCAGAAACCTCGTTGTTGAAAGCGGCTCCCTGCTGGAAATAGCCGCCCTGCTTAAAGATACCCCGGGACTTGATTTCGATTACCTCAGCAGTATCACTGCCGTTGACTACTATGACCACTTTGAGGTTATCTATCAGCTAACTTCCCTGAAGCATAACCACAGCCTGGTATTGAAAACCCGCTGTTACCAGCGGGACAACCCCGTGCTGCCTTCGGTGGTCAACCTGTGGCGGGGCGCTGATTTGCAGGAGCGGGAAATCTATGACCTCATGGGAATTAAATTTGAAGGTCATCCCAACCTGAAACGCATCGTTCTATGGGAAGGCTTCCAGGGTCACCCGTTGCGAAAGGATTATCTGTAGTGGCGCTCAAAACCGAACCCTTTGTCCTGAATATCGGCCCGGCACATCCCAGCACCCACGGTGTTTTTCGTATGAGGTCTATCCTGGACGGGGAAGTAATCGTTGACATCGAGCCAATCTTCGGCTATTTACACCGCGGTATCGAGAAACTGACCGAGCAGCGGACCTACGGCGGAATAATCCCGCTGACCGACCGTCTGGACTACCTGTCATCAATGAACAATAACCTGGCGTACTGCCTGACCGTGGAGAAGCTGGCCGGGATAGATGTGCCGGAACGGGCCGAATACCTGCGGGTCATCCTGGCCGAGCTACAGCGAATCGCCAGCCATCTGATTGCCGTCGGCGCTTTCCTGAATGACTGCGGAGCCTTTATGACTCCCATCCTCTATATGCTGCGGGAAAGGGAGAGGATTCTGGACCTCCTCGAGATGGTGTCCGGGCAGAGGCTCACCTACAACTACATGCGTATCGGCGGCGTCAGCCAGGACATTCCGGAAGAATTTTTGCCCGCTCTGCGCAAGCTCGTCAAACAGATGCCCCGTTTTATCAATGAATATGACCGGCTCCTCAAGGAAAACGAAATATTGCTGGCGCGCTCCAAGGGGGTCGGCTTTCTGCCCGGAGAAATGGCCGTCAACTGTTCTACCAGCGGGCCGGTGCTCCGTGCCAGCGGGGTAGAATGGGACATCCGCAAAGCAGACCCGTACTCCATCTATGACCGCTTTGAGTTTGATATTCCCACCGGCACTGCCGGTGACTGTTACGACCGCTACCGGGTGAGGATAGAGGAGATGCGGCAGAGCCTGCGCATACTGGAGCAGGCGGTGAAAGATATTCCCGCCGGGCCGGTCCGGGCGGACGTGCCCCACCTCATCCGGCCACCCAGAGG
>CAZRBS010000001.1:38110-62922 GCA_964598405.1 uncultured Dehalococcoidaceae bacterium | reverse complement strand
GCGGCAGAGCCTGCGCATCATCACGCAGGCAATGGAGCGGCTGCCGTCAGGTCCGGTGAGAAGCGAAGTCCCGCACCTGGTACGGCCGCCGGCGGGAGAAGCCTACGCGCACATCGAATCCCCCAGAGGGGAGCTCGGCTTCTATCTGGTCTCGGACAACTCCATTGCCCCTTACCGCTGCCATATCCGGCCTCCGGCGCTGCTCAATCTGACCGCCCTGCGCGACATGATAATCGGGTGGAAAATAGCCGACGCCATCATCATCTTCGGCAGCATTGATATCGTTATGGGTGAGGTTGACAGATAGTGACCATAGCCAACTCCGGCATAAACAACCTCGGGCACCTGCAGACCCTGCCCCCGGACTGGCCGGGCGGGTTCTGGTGGCACTGGCTGCTCTTTACCGTTATCATCTTCGCTTTTGTCCTGGCAACCGTTATGGCCTTCATTTACATCGAGCGAAGGGGCATGGCACGCATGCAGGCACGGCTCGGCCCCAACCGGGTTGGCCCCTTCGGAGTGCTCCAGCCGGTAGCCGACGCGATAAAGGTATTGCTCAAGGAAGACATTATACCGACCAAGGCAGACAGGATAGTCCACTGGCTGGCACCGGTGGTCGCTTTTGCCCCGGTGCTGCTAATTTTTGCCGTCGTCCCCTTCCAGGACGGGGCACTGCTGGCGGACCTGAACATCGGCATCCTTTATGTGGTGGCGATAAGCTCCATCTCAACGGTGGGGATTTTCATGGCCGGATGGGGCTCAAGCAACAAGTATTCCCTGCTCGGTGCCATGCGTAACGTAGCCGCGGTGGTGAGCTATGAAATCCCGGTGGTCCTGGCGGTTGTCGGCGTGGTGCTGATATCCGGCTCTCTCTCCATGAACCAGATTGTGCTGGCACAGAATGTCCCCTTTATCCTGCTGCAGCCGCTGGGCTTCCTGCTCTTCTTCATCGGCGCCTGCGCCGAAATCAACCGCAGCCCCTTTGACCTGCTGGAAGCTGATTCGGAGCTGACCGCCGGCTTCCACACCGAATACTCAGGGATGAAGTTCGCCATGTTCTATCTGGTGGAATATGCCGAAGCCCTGGCAATGTCCGCCATAATTACTACCCTCTTCCTCGGCGGCTGGAGAGGGCCACTGCTGCCGCCGTGGCTCTGGTTTTTAATCAAGGTGGTGGTGGTATTCTTTGTCATGGTCTGGACACGGACCACGCTCCCCAGAATCAGAATCGACCAGCTAATGGCGCTCGCCTGGAAATTTCTCTTCCCGTTAGCTCTGATTAACCTGATTGTTACCGGTATACAGGTGCTGGTCTGGCCCGAGGCCTTACCATGGGTTATGGTGCTGGTCAATATCGCCATCATGGCAGCACTGATACTGGTCTGGTCTAAATTCTTTAAGTTAGGATTGGGTAGAGTTGAAGTTTGAACGGTACGGCATCGGCATTGCCAAAGGACTGACGGTGACCATCAGGCACCTGCTGCGCCATCCGGTCACGGCGCAATATCCGGAGCAACGGCTCAATCCCTCGCGACGGATGAGGGGCAACGAGCTCGTCTGGAACCAGGAGAAGTGCACCGGATGCGGCACCTGTGCCAAGGCCTGTCCGCAGGGCGTCATCGAAATCACCACCTCCACCAACCTCGTGGAAAATAAATATGCCGTGGAGAAGTACCAGGTGGACACCGGCTACTGTATTCAGTGCGGCCTGTGTGTTGAAGCCTGTCCCTACGAAGCACTGTACCTGAGCCATGTCTATGAATGTGCCAGGTACCGGCGCGGCGAACTGGTACAGAGCAAAGAAGCGATGATGGAAACACCGGACAAAAAAGTCAGCGGTTATTTCTACCCGGAACGTGCGGCTAAACTACCGCGGCAAACACTACTGGTGGAAAGGATTACGGAGAAAAAGTAATGGGACTGGCGATTGCTTTCTGGACACTGGCTGCTGTCGGCGTTCTGGCCGCCCTGGGTGTCATTCTGCTGCGCAACGTCTTCCGTGCGGCGCTCTCCTTGATCCTGTGCTTTCTTGCCGTCGCCGGAATCTATGTCACCCTCAGTGCCGACTTCCTGGCGGCAGTACAGGTTCTGATTTACGTCGGCGCGATAGCGGTGTTAATCATCCTGGCGATTATGATGACCCGCGAAGTCCAGCAGGGCAACCTTTCCAACAAGTTACAGCTCCCTGCTTTTATCGTTGCCTTTTTGTTCCTGGAGGTACTGGTTCTGACCCTGCTCAACACACCGTGGCAGATAGCCGGTATCCCGCCCGTAGAGCCAACTACATCTGCCCTTGCCGACAGGCTTTTTGGCGAGGGCGGTTTTATCTTACCGGTGTTAATTTCCGCGGTGCTTTTACTATCAGCTATCCTGGGAGCCATCGTTCTGGCCAGGGAGAAGTAGAACAATGTCTTTAGGTCTGGAGCATTATCTGGTACTGGCTGCCGTCCTGTTCTCCATCGGACTGTATGGAGCGCTGGCGAAGCGAAATGCAATCATCATCCTGATGTGCATCGAGCTGATGCTCAATGCCGTGAACATCACCATGGTCGCTTTCTCACGCTTCATCGTGCCCGCGCTGCTCACCGGACAGATTTTCACCATCTTTATTATCGTCGTCGCCGCCGCTGAAGTAGCCGTCGGCATAGCCATAATCCTGGCCATCTACCGTGGAGTTACCGATATAGATGTCACCAAAATCAACCTGATGAAATGGTAAAAATATGTGGGTAGAAATTAAAAGGGCAAAGAGCCTGATGGCCGCCGAGATGTGGAAGGAATTTTTTGAGGGGGAGGGGATTCCCGCCCGCATCCTGCCCGTCTCCGGCATGCCCATCGGACAGGAGTTTGCCGAATACTCCATCCTGGTGCCTCAAGATAAAGCACATGTAACCGAGGATATATTGAGGAAGTTGTGATGCCACATCAGTTAATCTGGCTTATTTTTCTGTTACCGGTTTTCTCCTTCATTATAATATCGTTTTTTATCCGCCCCTTCGTGAAACCGGAGTCAAAAGTCGCCGGCTATACCCTGATAGCGGCGCTTTCCGGTTCACTGCTCCTGTCCATCTGGACACTAACGGCGGTAATGGCAGCCCCCCACCACGAACTGCCGGTACCGGATATCAGCTGGGTGGTTATCGATGGGGGAGTGACCATCCACCTGGGGCTGATAGCGGACTCGTTAACGGCGGTGATGCTCATCGTCGTCACCGTGGTCAGCCTCATGGTGCAGATATACTCCCAGGGCTACATGCACGGCGACCCCGGTTACCACCGCTACTATGCGTGGATGTCCCTGTTTACGGCATCCATGATCGGCCTGGTCCTGGCGGACAACCTGGTCTTTATGTTTGTCTTCTGGGAGATGGTCGGCTTATGTTCATACCTCCTCATCGGCTTCTGGTTCCATAAACCGTCAGCCGCCGACGCGGCGAAAAAGGCTTTTATCGTCACCCGCCTGGGCGATTTCGGTTTCCTGGCCGGAATACTGCTCCTTTTCCTGAATACAGGCACCTTTGATATCGCCGAGCTGCACGGTCTGGCTGTTGCCGGGGCACTGGCCGGCACCACCCTCACCTGGGCAGCCATCGGCATTTTTGCCGGGGCAGTCGGCAAGTCGGCCCAGTTCCCGCTGCACGTATGGCTCCCCGACGCCATGGAAGGCCCGACGCCGGTCAGCGCTTTAATCCATGCCGCAACGATGGTAGCCGCCGGCGTCTTTCTGGTTGCCCGCATGTTTCCCCTTTTCGAACATTCTGCGGAGGCTTTGACCACGGTTGCCATCATCGGCGGCGTTACAGCCATTTTCGCCGCCTCCATGGGGCTGGTGATGAACGATATCAAGCGGGTCCTGGCTTATTCCACCATAAGCCAGCTCGGTTATATGATGCTCGGACTGGGGACCGGTGGCGTGGCCGTTGGCATCTTCCACCTGTTCAACCACGCCTTCTTCAAAGCCCTCCTCTTCCTGGGAGCGGGCAGCGTAAATCACGCCACGGGGACTTTTGACATGCGCCTCATGGGCGGCCTCCGCAAGGTGATGCCCTGGACATACGCCACCTTTGTCATCGCCTCGCTGAGCATCGCCGGCATCTGGCCTCTCTCCGGATTCTGGAGCAAGGACGAGATAGTCATCAGCTCCTTCACCAGTCAGCCCGTTCTGTTCTATCTGGCCGTGATAACGGTGTTTATGACCGCCTTTTACATGTTCCGCGCCGTCTTCATGACCTTCGGCGGGGAATACCGCGGCGGAAGCCCGGAAGCCCACGGCAGCCACCCCCATGAATCTCCCCGGGTTATGGTAACGCCCATGGTGGTTCTGGCTGTCCTGTCCGTCTTCTCCGGCTTATGGAACGTTACCGGACACTTTGGCACCTTCATGGGGCATGGCGAGACACACGGTTTCATAGGCGGTCTTTTCCACCCCTTCACCCAGCCCCTGCCCTGGTTATCATTGCTACTGGCCGGGCTGGGCATTCTGCTTGCCTACGCCATGTACAGCAAGCGATGGGTCTCTCCGGAGCGGATCGGCGGACTCTTCAAACCACTTTATACCCTGTTCTACCGAAAGTACTGGTTTGATGAACTTTACGAAGATATCGTCGTCAGAATAGCCCTGCTAAAAGGACTTTTTGCCGGCATGGAACGGTTCGACACTAACGTCGTCGACGGAACTGTAAACGGAATAGCCAGCGGAGCTATTGGCAGCGGCAGGGCTGTCCGGCACGCCCAGAGCGGGCAGCTCCAGCTCTACGGACTGTTCATCGGCATAGGTATTCTGGCGATTATCTTCGTGGTGTATTTCTTCGGCTAAAAAGGAGTGAGCACAGGTTGGACTTTAATTATCTGACCACCATACTTTTCTTACCGGCTCTGGGAGCCGCCCTGGTTGCCTTTGTCTTCCGCAGCCCCAGGCTGATTAAATGGACCGCGGCGGTACTGACTTTCGTTCCTCTGCTCCTGGCAATCGTCATCTTCATCAACTTTGACCGCTCCCCGGCCGCCGCCGGCTTAATTCAGTTTCAGGAAAAAGTTCTGTGGATTGCTCCGCTCAACGCTCACTACCACCTGGGAGTGGACGGTCTGAGCCTGCCCCTGGTAGTGCTGACCGCCTTCCTCGGCTTCCTGGCAGTCCTCATCTCGTGGAAGATTGACCTCAGGGCTAGAGAGTACTTCGCCTGGCTCCTGCTCCTGGAAACGAGCATCCTGGGGGTGTTTCTCTCTCTCGACCTGCTGCTGTTCTTCATCATGTGGGAAATAGAAATTATTCCCATGTATTTCTTAATCAACATCTGGGGGTCAGGCAGGAAGGAATACTCCGCCATAAAGTACGTGGTATACACTTTATTCGGCAGCGCCTTCATGCTGGCTGGCATCCTCAGCCTATACTTCACCACCGGCAGCCTGAGTATGGTGGAGATAGGCGAAGGCGGACTGGCGATGGTGCAGTCGATTATGCCCGCCGCCGCCATCTTCTTCCTCCTCCTCATCGCCTTTGCCGTCAAGCTGCCCGTCTTCCCCTTCCACACCTGGCTGCCCGATGCCCATACCGACGCCCCGACGGCGGTCAGCGTCATGCTGGCCGGGGTGCTGATCAAGATGGGCGGCTACGGGATGATACGCCTCTGCGTTACCCTCTTCCCCCAGGTAGCCCAGACCTACGCGGTCATCCTGGTTGTACTGGCGATAATCGGCGTGCTTTACGGCGCCGCGGTGACCCTGCGGCAGACCGATTTCAAGCGGCTCATCGCATACAGCAGCATCAGCCACATGGGCTACGTGCTTCTGGGCATATTCGCCCTGGGGCAGGTAAGCCTGGTGGGGGCGAGCTTGCAGATGTTCAGCCACGGCCTCGTTACCGGACTCCTGTTTGCCATGGTGGGGCTGGTGATGCACAATGCCCACGAGCGTGACCTGCGCAACCTGGGCGGTCTGGCACGGCAGGTGCCGGTCATCGCCGTTGTCTTTTCGGTAGCCGGCCTGGCTTCTCTGGGACTGCCCACCACCAGCGGCTTTGCCGCCGAGTTCCTCGTCTTCGTGGGCAGCTTCTCCTCAACAGTCGTCCCTGGAATTCAGGTTTATACCATCCTCGGCGTGCTCGGCGTTGTCATCACCGCCGGCTACATTCTGTGGATGCTGCAGCGGGTTTTCTACGGACCGGTACTGGAGAAATATAACGGCACCGCCGATGCCGATGTTCTGGAACGGGTCTACATGTTCGCCTTTGTCGCCGTGATTATGCTGGTCGGCATCTACCCCGCAATCCTGACCGACGTTATCAAGCTCGGCATTTCGCCGATAGCAGGTTTAATGGGTGGGTAAGTCAGCGAATGCGAAGGAGTAAATTTTGAACCTGGCACTGTTTATACCGGAGCTAACTCTGGCTGTCTTTGCCATAATCGTCATCCTGCTCGATTTATTCATCGAGCAGAAGAGGCTGCTGGCACAAATCAGCATTTCCGGACTGGTCATAGCCGGGGGAGTCACCATAGCGATGTGGGGCGGCAGCTTTCCGGCTATCTTCAACAACATGCTGGCGGTGGACAACTTCGCCCTGTTCTTCAAGCTGCTATTCCTGGGGACCGCCTTCCTGGTCATCCTGGCCTCAACGGATTACGTAGCCAAATTTAACCGGTTCAGGGGTGAATATTACGCCCTGGTGCTGCTGTCAACCCTGGGCATGATGCTGATGGCAGCCACTACCGACCTGATTGCCATCTACGTTGCCCTGGAGCTGACCAGTATCTCTCTCTACGCGCTGGTCGGCTTCCTCAAAGATAGCAAATCAAGCGAGGCTTCGCTGAAATACCTGCTGCTCGGCGCTTTTTCTTCCGCGGTGCTGCTCTACGGTATGGCGCTGACCTTCGGCTTTACCGGGAAAACGCAGCTGGGTGAGATTGCCCAGATCCTCCAGGGTATGCCGCCGCAGACCCTCCTTTCCAGCCCGGCGCTCACCTTGGGTATAGTGCTGCTGATTGCCGGCTTCGGCTTCAAGATTGCCGCCGTTCCCTTCCAGATGTGGGTGCCCGATGTTTACGAAGGAGCGCCGACACCGATAACCGCCTATCTCTCCGTGGCGAGCAAAGCCGCCGGCTTTGCCATTATCCTGCGTGTTTTCTTCTCCGCTTTCGGACTTCCCGAATGGCTGAGCCTGAACTGGGGAATAATCTTCGCCGTACTGGCTGTCATCAGCATGACCCTGGGAAACATCGTCGCCTTACCCCAGACCAATATCAAGCGGATGCTCGGTTACTCCAGCATAGCCCAGGCTGGCTATCTCATGGTAGGACTGGCGGCGATGGGCTTCTCCCCGATATCCGATATCCTGGGGCGAAGCGGTGTCCTCTTCTTCCTGGCCAGTTACGCCCTGACCAACATGGGGGCTTTCATCGCCATCATCGCCATTTCCAATAAAGTCAACAGCGACCTCATCGAGGACTATTCCGGCATGGGAAAGCGAGCACCTCTGGTAGCTCTGGCACTAACGCTGTGCCTTATTTCTCTCATCGGCATACCGCCCGCCGCCGGCTTCATGGCAAAATTCTACATCTTCAATTCCGCGGTGCAGAACAACCTGCTGTGGCTGGTGGTCATCGCCGTGGTCAACAGCGTCATCTCAGCCTATTACTACCTCCGCGTGGTGAAGGTAATGTGGCTTGGCCGGACGGAGTCCGAAGAGAAAGTGCCCTCATCCGGAGCGCTCCGGCTGGCGTTATCTCTCTGCTGCCTCGGCATCCTGTTTCTGGGTATCATCCCCGGCTACGTAATGAATCTGGCTGAATTTGCCGCCAGACTGCTCACGTCCTGACTACCCGAGCAACCCCAGCTCGGCCAGAGCCTGCCTGACCTGCTCCCTCTGCTGCTCATTCAGATGGGGTAGAGGCTCTCTGACCGGCCCGGCAGGTAACCCGAGCATCGCCAGCGCTTCCTTGCAGGGCGCCACGTAACCCGGGTCATATTCAAAGAACCGGTTCAGGTTCTGCAACTTCATGTGCATGGCCAGGGCAGCCCCGTGGTCTCCCTTCTCAAAAGCGTCAAACAACTCGACCATCTGCTGCGGGACAACACAGGAGGCGGTAGAAAAGATGCCTTTGCCGCCGGCACAGAGGCTGGGGTAAAACTGGCTGTCTATCCCGGTGAGGACAGAAATTTTATCGCCCACCAGCCTTATCACCTCGACAAGCTGCCCCATGTCAGCATTGCTCTGCTTCAAGCCGATAACCCCGTCAATGCCCGCCAGCCTGGCAATCAGCCCGGGCGACAGGTTATTACCGGTGTAGAGCGGGTTGTTGTAAACAACGACAGGTATATTAACGCTGGCAGCAAGCCTGGCATAGTGCTGGTACAGGCAGTCATCAGGCAGGTTAAAATAGTAGGGAGGAGTAACAATGGCGGCGTCAGCACCCACCTCGGCGGCATCCCTGGTAAGCAGAACCGTCTCCATGGTGCTGCAGGCCGCCGTACCGGCATATACGGGGATTTTCCCGCTGGCTGCCTCAACGACAATGCGGGTCACCGCCTTCCTTTCCTCCCTCAGCAGGTGAGGCCCCTCGCCATTGCCTCCGGTAGTCATGATGCCGTGCACCTTTTTCCCGAGCATGTAATCGACCAGCTTTCTCAGGTTCCCTTCGGCAAGCTCTCCGCTATCGGTGAAGGGAGTAACAACAGCAACTATAATTCCTCTTACGTCAGCACCTGTTAGCAATTCTCGCCTCCTGTGTTAAATTTATTTCGGTCAGACCGATTATAAGCCATCGGGCAGCTTCCGTCAAAGAGAAGGGCGGCGCACATTAAAGTCCCGTTATCCCTGCCCGCTTTCAAGATTTCTGTCCGTTTCCTCCCTGACCAGAACTATCAGCAGAGTGGCTATCAGCATAACCACCGCCCCGCCCAGGAACGCCGCGGAATAACTCCCCGTAACGTCAAAGACAATCCCGCCCAGCGCCGGTCCGGCAGCCGCTCCAATGCCGAACCCTATTTCCAGCATCCCAAAGATAGCCCCAATTTTAGCCGTGCTGAAAACATCGCCCACCAGCGCCCCGATGCTGGTGCTGTAACCGGTGGAGGCAAAGCCAAACACCAGGACAAACGGATAGAACATCCACAACTCCCGCGCCCAGAGGAGCCACAGCATGGCTGCCGCCATCAATAGAGTACAGGCGCTGGCAGTCAACTTTCTGCCTATCCTGTCGGCGATAACGCCCACCGGAGCTCTACCAAGAAGAGCCGCCACACCCAGAGCACTGAAAACCGCAGCCGCTTCCGCCGCCGAAAAACCCATATCGGTAACATGGGGCACCAGGTGGGTATATACCAGGATGGCACAGGCAGCAAAAAATATCCAGACAAAGACGAGCAGCGGGAAATTCCGCGTCCGCACTACCCGCAACAGCGAAGAATCAATCTGCTGGATGGCATGCCCGGCAACCGGCACCGGCTGTGGACGTGATGACTTCACGCCGTCGGGCAGGGCGCCGATTTCCCGTGGGTCTCCTTTCAAAAACCGGGACAGGGGAATAATGAGCACCCAGGCAATCACTCCCAGCACCAGATACGCCGTGCGCCAGCCAAAGTGCGTGATAAAATAAGTAGCCAGCGGGGCAAAAATAATCATTCCCAGTCCTAAACCGGAACCGGCCAGCCCCAGAGCCAGTCCACGCTTTTTGTTAAACCACCTCGAAACGGTTGACATCGGCACCACATAGACGGCTCCCGTCCCCAGGGACAGCAAAAGGCTGTAGGTTATGAACAGCTGCCAGTGAGAGGTCGTCAGGCTGGTTAACGCCAGGCTCAGGCCGGTAAATATGCCCATCAGGAGGACGACACGTCTGGGCCCGTACCTGTCCAGAGCCCACCCGGCAACAAAAGAAAAGACGCCCGCCAGAATCAGGTTGATGGACACAATTGAGGAAGTCGCCGCCCTGGTCAGGTCAAACTCGCTCTCTATGGACTTGAAGAAAACGCCAAAAGAAAGGTGTATTCCGTAAAGGGTGATGCCAACGACAAAGAAGGTCGCCACCACCACCCAGCCATAGAACACCCTGTCTTTAAACCTTGAAGGTGATGGCAATGCTCTAACCTCCTCGCCAGGATAACAGCTGAAGCAAGGCAGCCTCATTTCCAGTATATTTGCCGTTCAAGATGGGGGCCATGTACATTTACCTCACCCGCTCCCGCAATTATCGTTCGTCTCACGCCTGATTAAAGCCATAAACAAGGTAGCCAGCAGCATACCGCATGCCCCCGCCAGAAAAGCCAGAAAATAGCTCTGACTGGCATCAAAAATGAGCCCGCCGAAAGCAGGGCCAAACGCAGCGCCGAAGGAAAACCCGACGTCCAGCAGGCCCAGAATCGCCCCGATGTGACCCAGCCCGAAGACCTCACCGATTAATGCCGCCATCACCGAGCCGGCGCCTCCCCAGTTGAAGCCAAACAGAAAACCGAATAAATAAAGCATCCATAACTCCCGCGCCCAGAGCAGCCAGAACAGGGCTATTGCCGTCAGCGCCGGGCAGATGATGGCAGTCAGCTTCCTTCCCGCTTTATCCGAAACAACCCCCATTATCACCCTGCCCACCGCGTTTGCCCCTCCCGTCAGGCTGAGCACCGTCGCCGCCTGCACGGTCGAAAAGCCAATATCCGTAGCATGGGGTACCAGATGCGTCATGACCAGCATGATATTGGAGGCAAAGAGAAACCAGACACAGATAAAAAGCCAGAAACTTCTGGTCCTGACTGCCTGCAGCAACAAAAGCCCCGCCGCTGCCGTTCTCACCCCGGCACCTTCGCCGCTTTTGGTAGGCCCTTTTACCCCATCGGGCAGGGCGCCGACTTCATACGGGCTCCTTTTCAGAAAACCGGCCAGGGGAAGCACAACAGCCCAGGCTATCAATCCGATTACCAGATAGGCCGTACGCCAGTCAAACCCGGCGATAAGGTAGGCGGCAAAGGGAGCAATGGTGAACGTCCCCAGTCCCGACCCCGAAGCGGCAATGCCCATAGCCAGTCCGCGCTTTTTATCGAACCACCTGGACACCGTTGACATTACCACCACAAAGATGGCACTTGTTCCCATGGATACCAGCACGCTGTACGTGATAAACAGCTGCCATAAAGAGGTGGTCTGGCTGGTCAGTACCAGGCTCAAGCCGCTGGCCAGACCCATCAGGAAAAGGACAATCCTGGGGCCATATCTGTCCAGCGCCCAGCCAACCAGAATGACGCAGACGGCACTGAGGCCCATCTGGACGGAAGAGATGGTAGATGTTACCGCCCGGCTTAATTCAAATTCGCTTTCAATCGAATTAAAGAAGACACCAAAGGAAAAACGTATCCCCCAGATGATCGTTCCGGTAACAAAGAAAACCGCCACCACCACCCAGCCGTAGAACAACCTTTCTTTAAGTCTCGAAGGTGATAGCAACCCGATACCTTCCCTGCATTGATGAGCCAATCGACGGAGATATTGCCAGCTATGTTAAAGTGGACGCCTGAACCTCACCGTATAGTCCCACAGGTTACCCGTACTATAATCCAGAACAAAACCTTCGCGCCGGCAAATTTTGACGGTGGTGGAGCGCAGCGGGTAATCCGGGTCAAACAGAAGCTCGGTTACTGCCAGAATCCCTCCCGGCTTCAAGACCCTCTTTATTTCCCGCAATGCTCTGCCCCGGTCCGGGATTTCCTGAAGCACGGTTACCATATAGACCAGGTCAAAAGAAGCATCAGCAAACGGCAGGTCATACGCACCAGCTTTCCTCAACTCGATATTTTTTACCCCCCGGTACTCCGGTCGGGCCAGTTTGCGTTCCAGCTGCTTCAGCATCGCCGGCTGAATATCAACGGCGTAGACTTTCCCCCGCTCCCCCACCGCCCGGGCAACAAACGCGGTAAAGGCACCGCTCCCGCAGCCGAGGTCCATTACCACCATGCCCGGTTTGATACCGGCCCGTTCGATGAGCTTGTGTGGGGGCTGCACCCGGCGCCTCAAACCGCTGTCCAGGAACCTCCCAATAAGGGCCGGCGCCGGGAAGTGATACCGTTTTCTGATTAAACGAATCAGTACCTGATAGAAGAGGAGAGCCCCCAGGGCTATCAGGATAATTTTCAGCGCTGTCATTTCTACATCTGATTATAGGTGATGTTGCCCCTAGTGAGCAACGTTCAGACTTGACGCGGGACGTGCGTAGCATGATAATCATGGTAAGAATTTCTCCAGAAATCCCCGTTACGGAGGTAGATGTATGGATTTATCTAACTGGGGGGTTCCATACCTGTTCGGCTTCTTCTGGCTGGCAGTACCCCTGGTCGTGGTATGGTCAATGGCCTGGAAGGGCATGGCGCTGTGGAAAGCAGGCCGAAACGAACACCTGATCTGGTTCATAGTCCTTTTCATATTTAACCCGCTGGGCATACTGCCCATAATATATATCTTTGCTTTTAGCCGAATAAGCCCGGAAGGAAAGGAAAAGGGGTTTATCAGAAGTAAACGCCGCCAATTTAGCCTAATCTCGGCATTGCAGCCTCAATTTCCAGCTTTTTGGGCTCCATAGCTATTGACATTACAGGGAGAATAGTTTATTCTTGCTGCTAAAGGAGGTGAGAAAATGCAGGCATATTGTGTCAAGTGTCGCGCTAAACGTGAAATAAAAGACGCTAAAGCGATAACTATGAAGAACGGCAAGCCGGCAACTCAGGGAGTTTGCCCCGTTTGCAGCACAAAGATGTTCCGAATAGGTAAGAGCTAAAGCTAACAGTATAAGTCAATAGAACAACTTAGAGAGGCTGGGTAACCAGACGTGGATGCCCGCCTCTCTAAGTTGTTGATAGTGAAGGGGGGTTAAAATAATTGAGTAACCTGCAAATAGAAGTCCTGGTTCTCAACAAAACGGAGATTGAACGCCTCGTCTCTTACAAAGATGTCGTGGAGGCAGTGGAAAAGGCATTTAAAGCCTACGGGGCGGGTGAGACCGCACAGCCACAGAAGGAGCCCCTGTTTACCGACGGCGCAAAACACCAGAACCTGCTCATTGCCATGCCGGCATTTATCAGCTCAATGGACGTTGTCGGAATCAAATGGGCCAGCGTCTATGAAAATCAGAAGCCTGGTTTCCCCACCGTCGGCGCGGCAGTAGTCCTCAATGACACCGGGACAGGGCTGCCGATTGCGTTCATGGATGGCCTTTCGATTACCAATATGCGGACCGGCGGACATTCCGCCGTAGCCGCAAAATACCTGGCGAAGAAGAACTCGAGCAAGATTGCCTTAATCGGGTGCGGTGCGGAAGCGCGGACGCACCTCTCCGCCCTCAACGAGGTTTTCCCGCTCAAAACGGTCAAAATATATGACATCAAACCGGAGGCTATGACCGCCTTCAAACAGGAAATGGCACCGCGTTTCTCCGTGGATATAGTGCCCGCAGGCAGCGCCCGGGAAGCAGTTGAAGGGGCTGACATCATCTGCATGCTGACCACAGCGCCAAAACCCATCGTGCTCGAGCCGTGGGTTCCAGAAGGTTGCTTTGTTTCCGGTATAATGGGGTTTTATGATACCGACCCCATGCTTTCCCGAAAAGCAGATAAGTGGGTTCTGGGGCACATGCAGTCCGACACCCATCTCTTTGTGGAAGACACCACCATCGGCGGCGGGCTCACCATGCCCCTTGCCAAAGACGACATATATGGTGACATGGGTGAGATAGTCACCGGAGCCAAACCCGGGCGCCAGAACGAGCATGAACGCATCGTGTACACACACGCCGGAATGGGTATCCATGATTTAGCCGTGGCAAAGATAGCCTATACCAGAGCAAAAGAACAGGGCCTGGGTACCAGAATCAGCCTAATCTAGAACCGGAGAATAACAACACCGGCACAAGGCCCGGGGGCCGGTTCTACCGGCAGCCAGCCGGGCCTTTACCGTTTCAGGCACGGCCAATCTGGCCAGCACAGCGCTTATTGACGGGTGCTCATCAATTAGGTTAGACTTACCCTGTAGGTCACAGATGGGATATTCGGCGCGCTGTAATCCAGCAGCGAGACGAGCAGATTAGCTTTTAATCTGCTTTTCTTTCCCTTATACCTGCATTTCCACCTCCCGGCACAAAAAACCGGGGCAAGCGGTAACCGGCGCCGGATAAGGCGGGCAGATATTCTTGATTTGGATGGAGAAAATAGATGACAGGCAATTATAACCCCCAGGAAATAGAGCAAAAATGGCAGCAGAGGTGGGCGGAAGACAAGCTCTATGAAATCAGCGATGACGACCCACGGCCAAAGTGGTACGCTTTGACCATGTTCCCCTACACTTCGGGCGACCTCCACATCGGGCACTGGTATGCCATGGCACCATCTGATGTCCATGCCCGATTCAAACGAATGCAGGGTTATAATGTGCTCCACCCGATGGGATTTGATGCCTTCGGGCTCCCCGCCGAGAACGCCGCCATCAAACGCGGCATTCACCCCTTCACCTGGACGATGCAAAACGTCGCCAACATGCGGCGGCAGCTGAAGAGCATCGGCGCCATCTATGACTGGAGCCGGGAAGTGGTCACCTGCCTGCCCGAGTACTATAAATGGACCGAATGGTTTTTTCTGAAGCTCTACGAGGTCGGACTGGCTTACCGGGGCAAAGCCCCGGTAAACTGGTGTCCCCACTGTCAGACAGTGCTCGCCAACGAACAGGTAATCGGCGGGGGTTTCTGCGAGCGCTGCGGCGCTGCCGTAAGCCGTCGCGACCTGAAACAGTGGTTCTTTCGCATTACCAGATATGCCGATGAGCTGATGGAATTTGACGGCATTGACTGGCCGGAGCGGATAATAACCATGCAGCGCAACTGGATTGGCAGAAGCGAGGGTACGGAAATTACCTTTGACCTTGACCATTCCGGCACGGAAGAAAAAGAAATCAGGGTATTCACCACCCGCCCCGACACCACCTTCGGCGTCACCTTTATGGTTCTGGCCCCGGAGCACCCGCTGGCGCCGGCGCTTACCGCGCCGGACAAGAAAACCGAGGTTGAGAACTATATCGCCAAATCAAGGCGACTCAGCGAGATAGAGCGCCTATCAACGGAGAAAGAGAAGGACGGGGTATTCACCGGAGCTTACTGCGTCAACCGCCTTAACGGAGAGAGAGTGCCCATCTGGATTGCCGACTACGTTCTTTTAAGCTACGGGACCGGCGCCGTGATGGGCGTGCCCGCCCATGATGAACGTGATTTTGCCTTCGCCAGGAAGTACCACCTGCCCATAAGAACGGTGATAGCGCCGCCGGAATGGCAGGGTGAAGAACTGGAGGAAGCCTATGTCGAACCGGGCTCCATGGTGAACTCGGCTCAGTTCAACGGCCTCCCCAACCAGCAGGGCCTGGAGGCGATTTCCGACTTCCTGGAGGAAAAAGGCTGGGGCAGGCGAACCGTAAGCTACCGGCTTCGGGACTGGCTTATCTCGCGTCAGCGTTACTGGGGAGCGCCCATTCCGATGATTTACTGCAAGAAATGCGGTATTGTACCCGTCCCCGAAAAAGACCTGCCCGTAGTGCTGCCGGAAGATGCTGAATTCAAACCAACAGGCGAGTCTCCGCTGAAATACCATGAACAGTTCGTCAATACCACCTGCCCCCGCTGCTCGGCCCAGGCCAAGCGGGAAACCGACACCATGGATACTTTTATGTGTTCTTCATGGTATTTCCTGCGCTACACCAGTCCCAACTACGATACCGCTCCCTTCGACGACGATAAGGTAAAAGCATGGATGCCGGTGGACCTCTATACCGGCGGTGCCGAGCACGCGGTTATGCACCTGCTCTACTCCCGGTTCTTCATCAAGGCGCTCCGTGACATGGGGCTGGTCAACTTCGGTGAGCCGTTTACCCGTCTGTTTAACCAGGGAATTATCATTGCCGAGAAACAGAAGATGAGCAAATCACGGGGCAATGTAATCACCCCGGACGAATATGTCGCTGAAGTTGGAGCAGATGTGGTGCGTGCCTATCTCATGTTCCTGGCACCCTGGCAGCAGGGCGGCGAATGGAATGACAGCGACATCAGCGGCGTAAGCCGCTGGCTTAACCGGGTCTGGAACCTAGTGCTGGAAGATTACCGCCAGAAGGCAAACACCAGCCCTGATAACAGGCAGAAAGCGGAGCGCGAGTTATCCCGCGTCACTCACCAGACGATAAAGAAGGCGACCGACGACATTGAAAAGTTCCATTTCAACACGATGATAGCCGCCCTTATGGAACTCACCAACCGCCTGACCGGGGTTAAGGAAGCAGGAGACGTCTCTTCTTCAAGCTGGCAGCAGGCGACAGGTATCCTCCTGCGCCTGCTGGCCCCCGCCGCCCCACACCTGGCCGAAGAACTGTGGCAGAAGACAGGGCGCGAGTACAGCATTCACAACCAGGACTGGCCACAATGGGACAGGGAACTGGCCAAAGAAGATGAGGTTACCATCGTATTGCAGGTAAACGGGAAGGTGCGCGACCGGTTGGTGGTCCCGGCAGCCGTTGCCAACTCCATTACTGAGGCCGAGCTACTCAGGCTGATTAAGGATAACGCCAGACGGATAAACGAGTACCTCGAAGGCAGGAAAATCCGGAAAACAATCTACGTGCCGGACAGGCGGGTAGCCAACTTTGTGGTCAAGTAACAACCATGGAAGATATAAGACTTGCCTTCATCGGTGGCGGGGCAATGGGGGAAGCGATACTATCCGCCATTCTGACCGAGGGGCTGAGCACGCCGGAAAAAGCCTTCGTCAGTGATATCAGCGAGGCCCGGCGGCAGTACCTGGAGCAGAAATACGGCGTACATGTAACGAACGATAACCGGCTGGCGATAAATGATGCCGAAATCACTGTCCTGGCAATCAAACCGCAGAACCTGGGCGAAGTGCTTGCTGAACTCGGCGGGCAGTTTGACCCGGCCCAGCTGGTTTTATCCATCATCGCCGGAGCGAGAACCAGGACCCTGTGCCAGGGACTGAAGCACAAACCCCTGGTCCGGGTCATGCCCAATACCCCCGCACAGATTGGCCAGGGCATGAGCGTGTGGACAGCCACTGCATGGGTATCGGAAGCGCAGAAGGAACTTGTCCGCTCCATCCTCGGCACCCTGGGAAGGGAAATCTACGTTGCCGACGAAAAATACCTGGACATGGCTACCGCAGTCAGCGGCAGCGGGCCAGCCTATTTTTTCCTGCTTGTCGAGTCCCTGATTGAGGCAGCGGTGGAGATTGGCCTCCCCCGTGACACCGCGGGACAGCTGGTACTCCAGACGATGCTGGGTTCAGGGCAGCTCATTCAGAAGTCAGGCAAATCGCCCGCCGAACTGCGAAGAATGGTCACCTCACCCGGCGGCACCACCACCGAAGCCCTGCTCCAGTTTGAGAAGGGCGAATTCGGTAGCCTGGTGAAAAAAGCGGTCACCGCTGCCCATAACAAAGCCAGAGAGCTGGGGAAATAAGGGATGGATTGCGCCTCCTCTACATGCTAATTTAAAACCGGTGCGTTTGTCTTCAAAGGGTGACCATTCTCAGTACTCACTACAGCGTGACTTCATCAAAGCCAGTCATCTCTTCGAAGAGCCATGATTGTCCCAAAATCCGGTAAAATAAATTCAGTAAATTCATTCTTGACAAAACTTATTGAATTTATTATAATAACGGCGCAAACTAACGGGAGACAAGATGACCAAAGAGCAGCAGGCAAAAGAGCAGAACTTCGTGGAAGAAGTCGGCCTTGTCTTTGAGCAGACCGGTCTGCCCCGCATGGCCGGCCGCATCCTCGGCCGGCTCCTTATCTCTGACCCTCCGCACCAGTCCACGGAACAGCTCGTCGAGGCGCTGATGGCCAGCAAAGGCTCCATCAGTACCATGACACGTATGCTTATCCAGATAGGACTGATTGAACGGCTCAGCTTGCCTGGCGTACGGCATAGCTTCTTCCGCATCCGGCCTGATGCCTGGCAGCACATGATAAGACGCGGCCTTGAAGATGAAATCAAGATGGTCCGGCAGCTTGCCGAACACGGCCTGGAGCTGCTGGCACACAAAACCCCCCTCACCCGGAAGTGGCTGGAGGAAATGTGCGATGTATATACCTTCCTCGAACGTGAGTTCCCTTCCCTGCTGAAACACTGGGAGCAGGAACGCAAGAAAAAAGGCTTGCCTTGAACGAATCTAATGAAATAAAATCATTCCACATTACGTTGGGGGCTTTGAAATGAAAATATTGAAAATCGTGACCGCCCTGTGGCTGAGTCTGACTTTAGTCGGCGTTGCCGCCTGTAACCCCTTCGGTGACGGAGAGGAAACAAAGGAGCAACTGGTAGAGGTGTCCAGAGGCGACATGACCATCAGCGTCAACGGCAACGGTAACATTGAAACCTCCCGGGAAACGAAGCTTAATTTTGGTAGCGGGGGCACGGTAGAAAGTATATCCGTAGAAGAAGGAGACGAGGTCAGTAAAGGGAAGGTGCTGGCCTCCCTGGAGACCGTTACCCTGGAGCTGGAGAAAAGCCGGGCACAGTTATCCGTAACCCAGGCCAAAACCGCTCTAACCCAGGCAGAGATAACCCGCCAGACAGCCGAGCAAACGCTGGAAAACACCCGGGACAGGAAGAAATCTCTGGAACTGGCATTACTCCAGGCGCAAATTAACCTGAGGACAGCCGAGCACACCCTGGATGAAACCAGGGATATTTACACCTGGCCGGATATCGAAACGGCCAAGGAAGACGTTGAGGAAGCCAAGGCCTTTGTGGAATACGTGAGCGAACGCCTTGACCTGGCGTCCACTCCCGCCGAGCAGACCCAGTGGACAATCACCCTGACCTATGCTCAGGCCAGACTGGCCAGTGCTGAGACCAAACTGGACGCCATGATAAAAAGCTACGACACCGAGGAGGTAGCTATCGCCAAACTGAAAGTAGATGCCGCCCGGATGGCTGAAGAGGAGGCTCAGAAAAATCTAGATAAACTGGAGGAAGAAATAGCCCTGGCGGAACTCCAGCTCGAGGCTGCTGAGGACTCCGTAGAACAGGTCCGCCAGTCCCTGGCCCTGTCCCGGCAGTCACTGGACGAAGCGCAGAGGCAGCTGGACGAGGCGGTCATCACCGCCCCCTTTGACGGAGTGGTTGCCGCGGTATATGTCAAAACAGGCGACATTATTACCTCCCCCTCCATGGCTCCCAAGCCGGTAATCCAGCTTATTGACCCCGAAGATTTGGAACTAACTGTAGAGCTGGATGAAATAGATGTACCAGAGGTAAAACCGGGTCGGGAAGCCGTCATTACCCTGGACGCGCTCCCTGAAACCGAGTTTACGGGCAAGGTTACCAAAATTTTCCCGGTTCCGTCAGTAGTCGGCGGGGTGGTACTATATTCTGTCAAAATAAGCATTGAGGTTCCCGAGGACTCCGGAGTGAAGACCGGCATGAGCGCCTCGGCTGATATTATCATCACCGAGCGAAAAGATGTCCTGCTAATTCCGGACCGGGCAATTGAAACCGATGACCAGGGCAGGTCAATAGTTAAGGTTATGACTGAAGAAAACCAGCTGGAGGAAAGGCAGATAGTCACTGGTATCAGTGACGGCTTCTTCACCGAGGTTATCAGCGGTCTGAGTGAAGGAGAGAAAGTGCTGGAGCCCCGCGCCAAACGGGATACTTCCGGCACCGGCCTGTTCTAAAACCCGCCGAAAGGTATCTGCCACATGATTGAGCTCGAAAATATTACCAAAATATACCGGCTGGGGAAAGTGGAAGTCCCCGCCCTCAGGGGCATAGACCTCAATATTCAACAGGGGGAAATGGTCGCTCTCATCGGCCCATCCGGCTCCGGCAAGTCCACCCTGATGAATGTCATCGGCTTTCTGGACAAGCCCACCTCAGGCAGGTACCTTCTTGAGGGAAGTGATGCCAGCCGGCTGAACGATAACAAGCTGGCCGAGCTGAGAAACAAGAAAATCGGCTTCGTCTTCCAGACGTTCAACCTCTTACCCCGTACCAGTGCGCAGTCTAACGTTGAGCTGCCTCTCATCTATTGCGGCGGCGGACAGAAACACCGGCGGGCTGCAGAAGCACTGGAGCGCGTGGGGCTGGGAGAACGGGCCAGCCATAAACCGACCGAGCTTTCCGGCGGCGAACAGCAGCGGGTGGCCATCGCCCGGGCGCTGGTGAACAACCCGGCACTGATCCTGGCCGATGAGCCTACCGGCAACCTGGACAGCGCCGCCAGTGACGAGATTATTTCCATCTTCGCACAGCTTAACCGCGATGGCATCACCGTCGTCATCGTCACACATGAGATGGACATTGCCACCAGAACCAGGCGCATCATTCGCCTCCTGGATGGAAAAATAACCAGCGATGAGAAGGTCGCCTAGATAATGCGTAATATCTCTGGCTGCCGGGGTCTAAACCGTGAAGTTTTTTGAATCATTTTCCATCGCCATAAAATCACTCTTCGCCAATAAGCTACGCTCTGCACTGACCATGCTGGGTATTGTCATCGGTGTCGGCGCGGTAATCACCTTAATGTCGGTGGGAAGAGGAGCTGAAGCCAGCATCACCGCCGCCTACGAAGACCTGGGCACCGATATCCTCCAGGTAATGCCCCGTAACCCCGAAGTATCCGGAGGAATCGGGCTATCCCCGGCGCTGACCACACCCACCCTCACCATGAATGACGTCCGGGCCCTGGAAGACGTCCGCTGGGTGGAGGCCATAGTCCCGGTAAACGAGAATTTTATTATGTTAAACGCAGACGGCGAAAGTGCCCAGGGAATACTTGAGGGCAGCACCCCAGAATACCTGGACGCCTTCAACTTTTCACTGGCCGCCGGGCAAAATATCAGCAACCGGAACGTGGCATCGCGGGACATGGTGATAGTACTGGGGGACAGCGTTGCCTCTGACCTGTTCGGTGATACTAACCCCGTGGGCAAGCAGGTCAAGCTAAAAGGCCAGCGCTACACCGTCATCGGGGTCCTTGAACCCAGAGGTGGAGGGATTTTCGGTTTTAGCTATGATGATATAGCCATAGTGCCCATAACCACCTTTCAGACCAGGCTGTTCCCGCAAAAAACGGCCTCAGGTGAAGACGCGGTCGCTTCAATTACCCTCCAGCTAACCAGCATGGACTATATCGATGGCGTAACCGAGCAGGTAGAAGAGATATTAAGGCGGCGTCACCGGATAGGGGAAGACGAAAAGGATGATTTCGCCGTGGTCAGCCCGGAGCAGGTGCTGGATATCGTCGGGCAGGTAACCGCCGTGTTTTCCATATTCCTGGGAGCCATTGCCAGCATCTCCCTGATAGTCGGCAGCATCGGCATTATGAACATAATGCTGGTGTCCGTGACCGAGCGCACCCGGGAAATAGGTATCCGTAAAGCCGTCGGCGCCAAACGACGTGACATCCTGCTCCAGTTCCTGCTTGAGGCGGCAACCCTCAGTTTCGTCGGAGGCGGCATCGGCATAGCCGGCGGCTGGCTGGTAACCTTTTTGATTTCGCAGATAGACCTGGGCGGCATGAAATTGGCGGCAACGGTATCTCCGGACATCGTAGTCCTGGCCGTTTCGGTCTCGGTCTTCATCGGGCTTATCTCCGGCATTTACCCGGCGATGAGAGCTGCCAGGCTGAACCCGATTGATGCTCTCCACTATGAATGATAAAAATGTGGTAAAATCAAGAGAGCAAAAGGTAACCCTCACCAAAACTGAAAAAGGGGGTGAGACCGGGAAACGATGAACTGGCTTGATATCGTCATAATTGTGCTTATCGCCATTCCCACCCTCATCGGCCTGAGGACCGGAATTATCAAGGCCGTCCTGTCCCTAGCGGGAGTAATCGCAGGCATAATCCTGGCCGGGCGCTTCTACGTCAGCCTTGCCGGGCAGCTGAGCTTTATTCCCCAGGACAACCTGGCAAGAATCGCCGCCTTTGCCATCATCCTGGTTGCCGTAATGATAATTGCCGGCGTGCTTGCCTCGGTGCTGAAATGGATAACCTCAATGGTCATGCTGGGCTGGGTCAACCGCCTTGGCGGCGCCGTTTTTGGCTTCCTGCTGGGAGCCGTATTCTGTGCCGCACTGCTCGCCATCTGGGTCAAGTTTCTGGGTATGGCTGGACCGGTTGCCGAATCAGGTCTGGCCACCCTGCTGCTGGGCCGATTTCCTGCGGTGCTGGCCCTGCTCCCGGAAGAGTTTAACTCGATACGCTCCTTCTTCCGGTAAGCAACCAGCGGGAAAGCTCCCGGTACCTGCCCGAAGCAACTTCAGCACAGGCTATAACCGGGATGCAGAACAACCCTTCCAGCCCGAACAGGGTCTCCATATAAGCACGGCTAACGGGCTATGGGTGACCCTTTTATCTTCTAATCAGCTTAGCTGACGTTTGGCGTTTCCCCGGGATGGAGGCTGCGCCACTTCTCCAGAAGCTGTTCCTTACTCTCTTTGTGCTTCGGGTCAGGTTCACAGGCATCAACCGGACAGACTTCGGCACACCGGGAAGACTCGTAAGAGCCAACGCACTCGGTGCACTTATCAGGGTCAATCACGTAGATTGTCTCACCCTCACTTATCGCCTGGTTTGGACACTCCGGTTCACAAGCTCCGCAACTAATACATTCTTCATTGATCAAGTACGCCATATATTTACCTCCTGCTTCTACCTAAAAATTGGCTCCTTTCGGTTATTTATCTCCCTTTAGTCTCACATTTTGCCTTGAACCTTCCTTTTTAAAGCTTCAGCCACCTGCTTGGGCACGAGGTCACTGATATTACCATCCAGGCGGGCTACCTCTTTGAGCAGGCTGGAGCTGAGAAACTGGTACTCCTGGCTGGCCATCAAACAGAGCAGGTCCAGCTCGGGAGAGAGCTTGCGGTTCATCATCGCCATTTCAAACTCCTTCTCAAAGTCGGCGTTCATTCTCAGCCCGCGTATCATAACCTGTGCCTTCTCCTGCCTGGCAAAATTAACAGTCAAGCCGCGGAAAGACTTTACCTCAACGTTGGGCAAACCGGCCACCGCCTGCTGCGCCAGGGCTACCCTTTCCTCAACGGTGAAAACAAGGTGTTTGTTTGATTTTTCATAGACTCCTATAATTATTTTATCAAAAAGCCGGGCGGCCCTGTTTACAATATCAAGATGTCCGTTGGTTATGGGGTCAAAGCTGCCGGGATAAATGGCAATGGTCAAGGCTTACCCTCCTTCCTGTACACGGCGATGCAACTATCACCATGCTGATGCTCTTTTACCATCTTCAGGACGGAGTAAGCTGAATTCAGAGGAAGGCGGGGCGAGTGGGTAACCACCGCGATTGAGTCTGCCCCGACCAGTTTGGAGGCTGCCAGCTGTTCTATCAGGCTCCCTATAGAAGAGTCAGCGTAGGGTGGGTCCATCAGTACAATACTATACTCCTCTTCAAGAAAGGAAAGCGCCTTGGCCACATTACAGCAATAAATATGAGCCTGTGCTGCAAGTTTTGTTTTCTCCAGGTTTTGTTTAATTATAGCACAACATCTGGGTACACGTTCAACAAAATCAACCCAGCCCGCACCCCGGCTCAGGGCTTCAATTCCCAGCGCTCCACTGCCGGAAAACAAATCAAGCACCCGCATCCAATCATCGGTCAGGTTTTCCAGCATTGAAAAGATGGCACCTCGAACCAAATCTGTCGCCGGACGGGTAACTGTCCCCCCGGGTGCTTTAAGCTGGTGCCCCTTCGCCTTGCCCGCAATAACTCGCATTCTTCAAGATAAAACAGCCACGTTTTCAGTGGAAGCCAATACTAAGGATAGCGGTTAGAAACCGTATTGTCAATAATAAGGAGTGATTCGAGGACCCTAGAAGTCCTGTCCCGGCAAAAGTATCCGGCGCAGACCGCAGCAACGGCAGCGCTCATAACTGCGGGGGACTTTATAAAGCCCCTTGCGGCTGCAGTACGGGCAGTAGGCAAACTTCATTCCGTTGCCACCCCTGCCACCCCTCCTCTCACCCTGCCCGTTCAGCGGCGTGCTAGCAGCCACGTCAGTATACCCCGCAGCAAGCGGCATTTCCTTCCGGATAAGGCCGGACACCAGACCCCCATCATGGTCCCTCGTCTCCACCTCCCAGATGCTTTTCAGGGGTAAAACTGCTGACGGCTGGCCCCTAACTGCCGCGAGGAGAATCCGTCTGACTCATTAAAGACGGCTGAACCGGTTTGGTGGCAGAAGGAGTAACCGTCTGGCGCCGGTGGCTGAACAGAGGACGGCGCAGGAACGAGGGGACGTCCAGCTCCTCTTCGCTCTTCAGGCCCTTGAGCATCTGTGTTATTTCATCTTCCTGACTGGCGCCGGTCAGCCCCAGCTTGGCGATGAAGCCGGTCGCAACCAGGGTAATCCTGACATCATTATTCATATCAGGGTCATTGGCCACGCCGAAAATGATATTAGCCTCAGGGTCAACAGCTTCTTTGATAACGTCGGCAGCCTCGTTGACCTCAAACAGGGTAAGGCTACTTCCGCCAACAACGTTGAACAGGACCGCTTTTGACCCGTTGATGGAAACATCCAGCAGCGGGCTGGCCAGGGCTTGCTTGGCCGCTTCTATGGCCCGGTTCTGACCTGACCCTCTACCTATGGACATCCAGGCGGGACCAGCATCCTTCATGATTGACTTAACATCCGCAAAATCAAGGTTAATCATGCCAGGAGTAGTGATAACCTCGGCAATTGCCTGAACGCCGTGCCGCAGGACATCGTCAGCCAGCTTGAAAGCGCTGTCCACCCCCGTCTTCTGGTCGCAGAGGCCAAGCAGCC
>CAZRBS010000001.1:20193-38100 GCA_964598405.1 uncultured Dehalococcoidaceae bacterium | reverse complement strand
GGGAATGATAATGAGGGTATCAACTTTGCCCAGCAGACGGGTTATACCCTCATTGGCCACCTGGGTGCGATGGACGCCTTCAAAACTGAACGGTTTGGTCACCACCGCAATGGTAAGGGCGCCGCTCTGTTTGGCTATTTCAGCAATAATGGGCGCTGCCCCGGTACCGGTACCGCCGCCCATGCCAGCGGTGACGAAAACCATATCAGCCCCGGAGACCATCTCCGCAAGCTCATCACGGCTCTCTTCGGCTGCCCTCTGGCCCAGGGTATAGTCGCCACCTACACCCAGTCCCCGGGTTAGTTTCTCGCCGAGCTGCAAGCGGGTTGGCGCTTCAGTGATGGCCAGTGCCTGGGCGTCAGTATTCATGGCAATGAACTCCACGCCCATAATTTCCTCTCTGACCATCCGGGTTATCGCATTGCTACCACCCCCGCCAAGGCCAATAACCTTAATTTTGGCTGGATTAGCAACAAAACTCGTCTTTGCCATCTCCTCCTCCTTTTAGGTACAAAATAGAAAATTTTTCCAGGTTTCCTAGCGAAACAGGCCTTTAATCCGGAAAGCTAACCGCCGCAGAGCCGAGCCAAATCCGCGGGACTGCCAGTTCTGCTTACCTTCGTGCTTGGCACCCCACAGTAACAGGCCGACGCTGGTAGCATAAGCCGGGTCACAGAGCGAGTCGCCAATGCCATGCATACTGGTAGGAGTACCCACTCTTACCGGGAGATGCAACACCTCGTGTCCCAGTGTAGACATTCCAGACAGGTTGGAGCTCCCGCCGGTTAATACCAGACCTGCCGGGACCATCGTTTCATATTCGGAGTTTGGCAGCTCCAGCAGGATAAGTTTCATGATTTCTTCAACCCGGGCCCGGACAATATCACACAGGTCCTGATAGGAGACGCCGTGCCCATCCTGCGATATCGCGGTGGAGTTCTCGGCCTTACTTTCGTAAACCGGCATGACGCTGCCATACCTTTTCTTCATCTCCTCGGCAACATCAAACGGCAGACCCAGACCTATGGAAATATCCCTGGTGAGCTGGTAACCGGCCACCGGCAGAATGGAAGTATGCCAGATGCTTCCCTCCTTAAAGACGGCCACATCCGTGGTCCCGCCGCCGATATCAGCCAGTATGACACCCACCTGCTTTTCGTCTTCGGACAGTACCGCTTCGCTGCTGGCCAGAGGTTCAAGCACCAGGTCTTCAACATCAATGCCGATGCTGCGGACGCACTTGACCAGATTTTGGATGGAAGTCACGGCGGCAGTGATGACGTGCGTCTCCACATCAAGCCTGAAACCATGCATACCGACCGGGTTCTTAACGCCGGCCTGGCCGTCCACGGCATAACCGCGGGGAATAACGTGGAGCAATCTCCGGTCACTGGGCACCTTGACACTCTGCGCTGCGGTGAGCACGCGCTTCAGGTCGTCGGAGCGCACCACACGGTCGTTACGGGTAATGGCTACCACTCCGCGGTTGTTCAGCGAGGTAACGTGTCTGCCGGTCACACCGATATAGGCCGACTCTATCTTGTAATTGCTCGACTGTTCCGCCTTTCGCACCGATTCGCGAATTGACTCTCTGGCTTCATTGATATTGACCACCAGGCCTTTGTGCAGTCCCACAGACGGAGCAATGCCAACCCCCACAATCCGCAGGGCGCCGCCATCATTTGAGTCCGCTATGGTAGTGCATACCTTGGTAGTACCAACATCAATCGAAGCTATAGCTTTTCTTTTCATCTAACCCTCCTTTAGTTAGGCTATTACTGCTGCGTTCTGTTAATTTCACATCTCCAGAACCTCCCCATTTGCATGATTTAAAGGTCTTCGCCCGATCTAGGAAAGAGAAAAGACCGTCCTGATTTTCTCCAGTAAAGCCGGTTTTCTCCAAGCGCCGACTTTAGTCTCAGCCATGATGCTCCATACCTCGTCCTTCGCCGAATAACTGTGCTGAGTAATCAGATAATCAGTCACCTTCAGCTTCAAATCGTCCAGCGAATCTACCGGAGCATCCCCGGTCTGAACAGAATTAACGCTTGATGTCTTCATAAGCCCTTCACCCCACCGGTCAGACTTTGCTCCCTCTCTTTTCCGGCTACTCTCAGGAAGTGGAAAATACCATTTCCAGTTTTTTCAATAAAGCCGGCCTTTTCCAGGCTACGGCTTTGACCCCGGATAGAAATTTTTCCACCTCAACGCTGTCAAAGCAGTCATCCTGAACGGACAGGCGTTCCGCCACCCTCAATTTGGCACTGCGGCTGCGCGGATTGAGTTGAGTTTCCGAGAAAGAAGGGGTGATAACCCTCTTTTTAACCAGCCGCAGACGGGCTTTATGCCCGCAATTACAAACCGGAATGTCTGGAGGGCAAATGCAGCCTCTTGCCTCTTGCTGCATGAATCGCTTCACGATGCGGTCTTCAAGGGAGTGATAGCTGATAACTACCAGCCTCCCTTCAAAGCCGAGCAGGTCAACTGCCTGATTCAGGGCACCTTCAAGGTTCGCCAGCTCATGATTAACCGCTATCCGGAGCGCCTGAAAGGTCCTGGTGGCGGGATGGAGTTTCCCCTTCCTCCCTCCAACCGCACGTTCTACCGCCCGGGCCAGCTGAAGGGTGGACCTCACGGGACGTTCCCGCACTATCTGTCCTGCTATCCGGTAGCTATGCCTCTCTTCGCCGTACTTCCTGATGAGTTGTGCCAGCTCGGCTTCGGAGTAAGCGTTAACGATGTCATCAGCGGTAAGCTCCTGGCCGGGATTAAACCGCATGTCCAGAGGTGCGTCATGCTGAAAGCTGAAGCCACGGCGGCTTCTTTCAAGCTGAAGCGAGGAAAGTCCCAGGTCAAATAAAATGCCATGCACCGGGAAAAAGTCATACTTCAGGCAGACGGCCTGTAAATCGGCGAAATTCTCATTAGCGAGGAGGGCTGAATCACGGTAACCCTCAAGCCTTTTCCCGGCTACTTCTATAGCTTCAGGGTCGGCATCAATGCCCAGCAGCTGTCCGCCGGGTGAACTGTGTTCCAGGATAGCCAGAGCATGCCCGCCTCCCCCCACGGTGCAGTCGATATAGCGTCCGCCAGGCTGGACAGCCAGTGACTGAACCACTTCCTGAAGCATAACCGGTATGTGGCCGGGGTTTGGCGTCTTGGGGCTGCTCATCAGTGCCTCTCTAAGCTTTCTATAATTTGCCAGGCCTGCTCCTGGCTAACAGCTTTCTCCTCGTCCCAAAGCACCTTATTCCATATCTCAAGATACGTATTAGCTCCGGCAACCACCACTTCATCCACAATCTCGGCATACTCCCGAAGTGGTACGGGCAGAGCCACTCTGCCCTGCCCATCGATATTGACGTTAAAAGCGGTAGCGAAAATGGCCCGGTTCAGCCGCCTCAGTTTGCTGGGCGTCAGAGAACCACCGGTAAGCGTGGCCGCCATCTTCCGCCACTCGGATATGGTATAAACGTTAATGCATTTCTCGGTGCCGGGTGTTACCACCACACCGTCTTTCAGCTCCTTACGAAAACGGGGCGGGATAGGTACCCTGCCCTTCTCATCAAGCTTGTAGGTGAATTCACCGAAAAACATCTTCTATTCCCTTGGATAGTTCCCCATTATTTACCACTATCCACCACTTTCCACCATTCTATAACACCTTTACCCCTTTTTGTCAAGCCCTTTCGCAGGAATTTGTTAAATATTCGGGCCAATTTCTTGATTTGGCTATTTGCCCCGGATATGCTAGAATGAGATTTGTTCTGGAAAGATAGTTCCATGTTCAATGCGGGAATACTCACCATCAGCGATAAAGGAGCCCGGGGGCAACGTCAAGACAGGAGCGGAGAGCTGATCAAGAACCACCTCTCAGCGTCCGACGGAGCGGTTACCAGGTATGCGGTTGTTCCCGACGAAAAAGAAGCTATCAGCCTCAAGCTGGTGGAATGGGCGGACGAAGGCAGCGTGGACGTTATTGTAACCACCGGAGGTACCGGACTGGGCCCGCGCGATGTCACCCCGGAAGCGACGCTTTCCGTGACGGACAAAGCGGTACCCGGCCTGGCCGAAGCCATGAGAGTCAAAACACTCGCCAAAACCGCAATGGCCATGCTGAGCCGGGCGGTAGCCGGGGTAAGAGGGAAGTGCCTCATCATCAACCTGCCCGGCAGCCCGCGAGCAGTCGAGGAATGCCTGGAGGTTATCCTGCCCGTCATTCCCCACGCCGTTGAAATTATCAAGGGAGAGGTAACCGAACACTGCATTCCTGAAACATGAGAGGAACCCTGTTGATGCGCATCGATATTCTGACTTTATTTCCCCATATGTTTGAGGCACCGTTTAGCTATAGCATCTTCAAACGGGCTATTGACCGCAAGCTGGTCAGTGCTAACCTGCATAACATCCGGGACTACACCCATGACAGACACCGCACGGTTGATGATTATCCATATGGCGGCGGTCCCGGTATGGTCCTCAAGCCCGAACCAATCTTTGAAGCGGTAGAATCAATAAAAGCAGATATATCACCCGGAGAGGAGAGCGGTAAGATACCGGTTATTCTGCTTACCCCCCAGGGACGTCTCTTTTCCCAGGCAATCGCCCGGGAATTATCCGGGCACAGCCACCTTATCCTGATTTGCGGCCACTACGAAGGGGTTGATGAACGGGTGCGGGAGCATCTGGCCACCGATGAACTCAGCATCGGCGATTATGTTCTCACCGGCGGCGAATTTCCGGCGATGGTGGTGGTAGATGCCGTAGTGAGGTTGCTACCGGGCGTCCTCGGTTCGGAAAGCTCCTCCCTGGACGAGTCCCACAGCAACGGCCTCCTGGAATACCCGCAATACACCCGGCCAGAGATATTCCGGGAATGGGCAGTGCCGGAGGTTTTGCTTTCGGGAAACCATGCCCAGATTGCCAGGTGGCGCCGTGAGCAGATTATCCGGCGCACATCAGCACGCCGCCCGGACCTGCTGCAAAAGACCGGGCTCTCCAGGGAAGAAAAGCAACCGGTGGAACGTTTGACCCCTTTACCAAAACAGTCTAGTTTAAACAAGGAGCCTGTAGAATGAGCATGTCATCATTGACCGGAGTTAAAGCAAACCCCGGTATTCCCGACCTCGCCCCCGGCGATACCGTAAGGGTCAGCATCAAGGTCGTTGAGGGCGGGAAGGAACGCGTCCAGCCTTTTCAGGGAGTGATAATCAAGCTGCAACGCGGCGGAATCAACGCCAGCTTTACCGTAAGGCGCATCGCCTATGGCGTAGGTGTGGAGCGCACTTTCCCATTATATTCACCCCGCGTGGAAAAAGTGGAGATAATCAGACACGGCAAAGTGCACCGCGCCAAACTCTACTACCTGCGTGGACGCAGCGGTAAGGCAGCGCGCATCAAGGAAAGACGCGTCGACCGGGAAAAGAAGCCTCCCAAAGCCCGGAAAGCGCCAGCCCGGGATGAGTTAGAGCCAGAGGCCGTACCTGCAGGCGAAGGCCCCGTCCAGGAAGAACAGAAGATCGGGCAAGCCCAGAGTGAGCCGGAGGCCGGACCGATTAGAGAAGAGACGGCACAGGAAGCGCCGGAAGAAGTCCAGGATAAAGGCGGGCCCGTTCCCGGCGAGCCGGAAGCGCTGAAGGCCCAAGGTGAACTAACCTCTGCTGAGCCAGAAACCGCAAAGACCGAAGACGAGCCGGAAAAGAAACCGGAAGAATAACCGGCCCCTCTCACCAAAAATGCGGTCAGAACGCTGGGCAAGTCCAGGAATAGCCACGGAGCATGGGATGGAATACGCCGAGGTCAGTGTCAATTCACCGATAGCCCAGCGCCGGACGTTCAGCTACGCCATACCTTCCGGGTTAAACATCACCGCAGGACAGGCGGTATGGGTCCCCTTTGGCGAAAAAATCTTGCAGGGCATCGTCCTGGAGCTCAGCTCCTGCCCTGCCGTTGAAGAAACCAGAAATATAATTGATGTTATTGAACCCCGCCCCCTGTTAATTCCGTCTCAAGCAGCGCTGGTCCGCTGGATAAGCGAATACTACCTTGCACCCCTCTTTGATTCCGTAGCTTTAATGCTTCCGCCGGGATTTGAGCGGAAACCAATCACCTTTATCTCAACAACAAGTTCCGTCGAACATGACCTGTCCCTCCTCTCCCCGGTACAGAAGCAGGTCTTCGGATTTGTTCAGAGACGGGGCAGCCTCAGCCTGAAGGAACTGGAAAAGAGCCTGGGAAAGAGAAAAGCCCAAGCTCTCGTCTCCCAGATGGTGGGGCGGGGATTCTTCACTCGAAGATACGAACTTGAAGCGGTCAAGATAAGCCCCAAAAAGGTAACCTGCCTTCAGCTCAATATTGCCGCCGATGAAGCTCTTGAGGCAGCCGCCCGGCTGCGAAAGAACAGGGCCAGCCGGCAGGCTGACCTGCTTGAGTTCCTGGCCCGGCAACCCGCTCCGGTTCCCCGTGCTGAAGCCGGAAAAAAGACCGGCTGTGACAGTTCCGCAGCCAGCATCTTAGCCCGTAAAAATCTGGTCTCCGTCCGGCAGGTCGAGGTAAAACGCGAGCCAATTTCCTACCGCGGCATCATTCCATCTTCCCCACCGGAACTCACTGCTGCACAAAAATCAGCCTTTGCCGCCATCAGCAACGCGCTGCACGGGACAAAGAGTCACCCGCACGTCTTTCTGCTTCACGGGGTCACCGGCAGCGGCAAGACGGAAGTTTACCTGCAGGCACTGGCCGAAGCGGTAAAACTGGGCAAGCGAGGCATCGTCCTAATCCCGGAAATTGCCCTTACCCCGCAGACCATAGAGCGATTTGCCTCGCGCTTTCCCCACCGCGTAGCCGTCATGCACAGCAAACTCTCACCCGGTGAACAGTTTGACGAATGGCACCGCATCAGGAACGGCGAATTCGACGTCGTCATCGGCCCCCGGAGCGCTATTTTTGCCCCCCAGCCCGACCTGGGACTCATCGTCATTGACGAAGAACATGAGTGGACATACAAACAGCAGGACCAGACACCCCGCTACCACGCCCGTGATGCAGCCATAAAGCTGGCGGAACTGACCGGAGCCGTAGTCATCCTGGGCAGCGCCACCCCGGACGTGGAGACCTTTTACCAAACGCAAAGAGGAAGCTATCAGTTGTTACGGCTGCCGGAACGGGTTGTCCCGCAGGACGGTGCCCAGCTGCCACAGGTTGAAATAGTAGACCTCAGGAACGAGCTCAAAGCCGGTAACCGGAGTATCTTCAGCCGCTCCCTGGCCCGGGCAACCACCAAAGCCGTATCCGGCGGGGAACAGGTTATCCTGTTCCTCAACCGCAGAGGAGGGACCACTTTTATTCAATGCCGCCACTGCGGCTTCGTCATGCGGTGCCGGCGCTGCGAAGTCACCCTCACCCACCATTTTAGCGGGGACGTGCTCATCTGCCATCAGTGCAACTATAAAACACCGGTGCCCCGGGCCTGCCCCCGCTGCCTGAGCCGCCAGATGAAATTCCTGGGCATCGGCACCCAAAGGCTTGAGCAGGAAGCAAGCGCGGCTTTTCCCGGGGCACGGCTGCTGCGCTGGGACAGTGATATCACCCAGCGTAAAGGCTCGCATGAAGAATTGCTGACCAGGTTTCGTTCCCGCCAGGCTGATATCCTTATCGGCACGCAAATGGTAGCCAAAGGGCTGGACATACCATCGGTCACCCTGGTCGGCGTGGTAAGCGCCGATACCAGCCTGAACCTGCCCGACTTCCGGGCGGGGGAGAGGACGTTCCAGCTTCTGAGCCAGGTATCGGGAAGGGCCGGGCGCGGCGTGCTGGGCGGGAAGGTCATCATCCAGACCTTTTCCCCGGAACACTACGCCATCCAGGCCGCGGCAAAACATGACTACGCCTCTTTCTACGAACGGGAAATTGACTATCGCCGCCAGCTGCATAACCCCCCGTTCACACGGCTGGCGCTGTTAACCTACCTCCACACCAATGACGCCCGGTGCCAGCGGGAGGCGGAAAGGATGAGGGACCGGCTGGCTGAAGAAAGGGACGCCCGCGGAATATCCGGCCTCAGCCTGATTGGGCCGGCACCGGCATTTATTCATCGACTGCGGGGCAGGTTCCGCTGGAACCTTGTCCTGCGCGGCGGCGGGCTCTCCGCTTTTCTCTCCCGCATATCCTTCCCTGCCGGATGGACAGTGGACATTGACCCGGTAAGCCTGCTTTAGTAAACTGTAACCGGCGCGTTGAACGCACCGAGTATCGCCTCAGGAGAGTAGATGGCAGTTCTTCCGCTCCGCACCCTCCCCGACCCGGTGCTGAAGAAGAAAGCAAAACGGGTAAGCACCATTGACGGCTCAATCAGGAAACTGATACGGGACATGATTGAGACGATGCACGCCGTCCCCGGCAGAGCGGGGCTGGCGGCGCCACAGGTAGGCGTTTCCCTGAGGGTAATTGTTATCGGTCTGCCCGGGGAAGAAGACCTGGTTATCGTCAACCCGGAGATAGTGCGAAGAAGGGGAGAACGCCTTATCGATGAGGGCTGCCTCAGCGTGCCCGGTTATTTTGGACAGCTCAAACGGGCGGAATCGGTCACCGTCAAAGGGCGTGACCGGAACGGCAAAGAAATAAGAGTGAGGGCTGACGGACTTCTGGCGCAAGCCCTGGAACACGAGATAGACCACCTGAACGGGATACTCTATGTCGACCATCTGGAGAGCATGGAGATGCTGCACAAGGTTGAACCTGAAGAGGCCCAGCTTTAACCATGAATTCTACCAACCGGGGGAATTTACGCCGGTGTATTTTCGCACCATATGGCGGTAGCGCTCGGTGACAACTGCCCCCTCCCCGTTGTCCGGAAATGTCTCCTCATCCAGATAGAAAAGCTCATCAAGCCGGTAATCGGGAAAGGCCTTTTTCGCCCCGATAATAAACTTCTGGTTTATGCCGCGCTTGCCCTCGCGCACGCGGTATATCTGACTTACCGATAGCCCCATGGCCCGGGCAAGACCGGACAAGTTGCGATAGTTTCCGTTGCACAGTTCAAAAATCCTGGTCCTGATAATCATCAGCCTGACTCAATAGTGACAATTGGCTATATTATAACCAATTTAATGTCATTTGTCAATACAGTGGCCGGTTGACAGCCAGAAAAAAGACGCTTAGAATACTTCATTGTAAGTAAGAATGCTAGAACCAAGTTAAAAACCACATGCAGTTTAGCTGGCGTCCCAAGCCCGGTGATAGAGTATATCGCCCCCGACGAATCAAGAGATTCCGCCTCAGGCGAGTGTTAGGAGTTCCGGCAGTATTCAGTGCCGGTTATGGCAATGTCGGCTCTTCAATTTACTATGCGCTGGGCATCGTTGCCCTGGTAGCTCTTGGAGCTACGCCGGTAGCCCTGGCTATTGCGGGCATCCTCTTCATTTTCACCGCCCTTACCTATGCCGAAGGCACTGCCATGCTGCCCGAGGCCGGAGGGTCCGCCAGTTTCGCCCGGCACGGTTTCAATGACCTGGCAGGCTTCGTCGCCGGCTGGGCGCTGATGCTGAGCTACATCGTTACCATCTCAATTTCCGCCTTTACCATTCCACCCTATCTGGGGTTTTTCTGGGAACCATTCAAAGCTTCACCCGTTACCGGCACCATCGCCTCAATGGGAATTGTTGTCTTCCTTATGACCATCAATGTCATCGGCATAAAGGAAACTTCCCTCATCAATATAGGGGCCGCCGTAATCGATATCGCCACCCAGGTCTCTCTGGTAATAATCGGCTTCATCCTCCTTTTCAGCCCCACAGTGCTGTTTCATCGCATTATTGACAACTGGCCCACCACGGAAAATCTAATCCTCGGCATTGCCCTCGCCACCATTGCCTACACCGGCATTGAGACCATGTCCCAGATGGCGGAAGAAACGAAGCAACCCGAAAAGAGGGTGCCCCAGGCGTTGGTTATGATGATAGCCGCGGTTCTGGTTATTTTTGCCGGTATTTCCCTGGTATCCCTATCTGCCATGTCCCCACAGGAGCTCGCCTCAGAATGGGCCAGAGACCCGGTGGCCGGCATCGCCGCCAACCTTCCTCTGGAACTGCTGCGCACTGTCCTCAAACCTCTGATTGCTCTGCTGGCCGGTACCATCCTGCTCATAGCCACCAATGCCGGCCTCATCGGCATCTCAAGGCTTGCCTTCTCTCTGGGAAGCCACAAGCTGATACCTCCGGTACTGAGCCGGATACACCCCCGGTTCAAAACGCCCTATACCGCCACAATTCTATTCAGTGCGGTTGCCATCCTCATCCTGATTCCGGGGCTTCTAGAAGCCAACGTCTTCAGAAACCTGGGAGCGCTATACGCCGTCGGTTCCCTGCTCGCCTTCATGTTTGCCCATGCTTCCATCATTTCCCTGAGAATCAAAAAACCGGGACTGCCCCGCCCCTTCAAGCTGAGGTGGAACCTGAGAATAAAGAACCGTGAAGTGCCCATAAGCGCCGTCCTGGGCTTCGCCTCACTGAGCGTAATCTGGCTCATCATCCTGATTACCCAGCCCTACAGCCGCTGGGTCGGACTTGGCTGGATGGTTCTCGGCCTGGTTATTTATTACCTCTACCGGCGGGGAGAACACCCGCCGCTGGACACTTTCCGCAGAAGGGGCAGGACTTCTGCTCAAAACAGGTAGCAACAAGTATTGTAGTTTTTGCCGGAGGGGCTTATAATTAACCCCAAAACAAAAAATCACAAAGCAATGGAATTTAACAGAATTCTGGTACCAGTAAGCGGCACCGAAGCCGATGATGAGGCAATCAGGCTGGCCTGCCGCCTGGCCAAGAAGGCCAGGTCCAAGCTCTGGTCGGTTTACGTCATCAACATAAAAAGAACTCTGCCTCTAAACGCCGAAATTGAACCTGAAATTCAAAAAGCGGAAAATATACTGGACCATATTGAAATCGTCGCCGAAGAACAGGACTACGAGGTTGAAACTGACGTACTGCAAGCCCGTGAGGCCGGCCCGGCCATCATTGACGAAGCCGTAGAACGGAAAGTCGACCTGATTCTGATGGGTGTCAAGTACAAGAGGCGCTTCGGGAAATTCAGCCTGGGCAACGTGGTCCCTTACGTTTTGAAAAACTCCCCTTGCCCGGTTATTCTGTACCATCAATAAATTCGAAGGCAGGACTATATATGAAAGTACTTATCATGGGGTGCGGACGGGTCGGCGCCCAGCTGGCCGACTTGCTGGATGCGGATGGACATGAGGTTACCATTCTTGATACCGACGCTTACAGCTTCCACAGGCTGGCGCCCGATTTTGGCGGCACGGCGCTGCTCGGCAACGGTATCGACCAGAATTCGCTGAAAAGAGCAGGTATCGAAGAGGCGGATGTCTTCGTGGCACTGACCCAGGGGGATAACCGCAACGTTATGGCGGCGCAAATTGCCAAACACATGTTCAACGTACCTCGGGTAATTTCCCGGATATATGACCCGTTGCGACAGGAGCTATATGACACCCTGGGGATAGAAGCCTTTAGCCCGACGAAGATATTTGCCCAGCTGGTCAGGGAAAAGATAGAAAGCTGAGGAAGGAAATGTATATCATAGTTGTTGGCGGCGGCAGGGTAGGTTACTACCTGACAAGGGCACTGCTGGATGAAGGCCATGAGGTGCTCGTAATAGAAAAAAACGCCACTTTTTGCGACATCATTAATGAAGAAATGGGCAGCCTCTGCTTCCGCGGTGATGGCTGCGAGGCAGCCACTCTGGATGAGGTGGGCACCAGCCGGGCCGACATGCTGGTTGCCGTAACCGGCGACGACGAAGATAACCTGGTTGCCTGCCAGGTAGCCAAGTACAAATACAATGTGCCCCGCACCATAGCCCGCATCAGAAACCCGCAAAATGAAGCCATCTTTAAAAAACTGGGAGTGGACGTTACCGTAAGTACCACTGACATCATCCTTGAAGCTATAGAGAAAGAAGTGCCCACTCACCCGTTAACCCATCTCTTAACCCCCAGCGACCGGGGACCGGGCATAGTAGATATCAGAATCGCCCCCGGGGCACCTACAATAGGCAAGCTGGTAAGAGATCTGGCTTTACCAAAAGGCAGCAAACTGGGTCTGCTGATTCGCAAGGAAGGTAAACACCGCATCCCTACCTCCAATACCGTCCTCCACGAAGGAGACCAGATAATCGCCCTGACCCCTCCCGAACTGGAAAACGACTTACGAACTGCCTTAACCGGCACTTAACGGCAAACAGCTCTCCTTAAGCCGGCAAATGCAGGAAAATTGCTGGACCGGGCCCGCCATGGCGCGGGAGATATTTCCATATAGCCAGGCACATGCTTACTGCCATCTGCTTTATGCTGAATAGAACCGGGGGTAAAGATTTCCATGACCAGGTTCAATAAATACCGGGGCCTAGCCGTAACTCTTCTGATAGCTATCATCATCGCCGGGAGCCTGGTAATCTGGTCCCGCTACCGCCAGAACCAGCCCCTTGAAATTTATATCCCCCCAGGCCCGGAACTACAGGGTGAAATCTACATCGGCGGGGCGGTCAATAACCCCGGCTTCTATCCACTAAAAAGCGGAGACAGCCTGGAAGAGCTTATCCGGGCTGCGGGCGGGGCATCCGCCGGTGCCAGCCTGAACCGGACCAGTCTCTACATTCCCGGAACGGGCGAGGAAGAGCTACCGCAAAAAGTTAACCTGAATAAAGCTGAAGCCTGGTTACTGCAGGCGCTGCCGGGGATTGGCGAAATCAGAGCCCGGGCAATCATAGACTACCGCCAGCAGAACGGGATGTTTCATAATATCAACGAGCTAACCAGGGTAGAGGGCATAGGCACTGCTACCTACGAAAAAATCAAAAATTTGATTACCGTAGCCGACTAATATTCAGGAAGGAAGTCAGTGCCACTTTTTTATCTCAGCTGCAGCTGGGTGGCGGGCATTTTTCTGGGGACGGAGTTCAACCTGCCGTTAGCCCTTCTCCTCACAGGGCTTATTCCCCTCCCCTTGCTTTTCCTCACCCGCCGCCACCGGAAACTGATTATCGTATCCGGTCTCAGCCTCATAGCCTTCTTCGCCGCCGGCAGTTACGCATATTCAAGCCTGCACACCATCACCGAAAACGACCTCCGCTTCTACAACGACCGCGGGATTACCGAAATAAGGGGGATGGTATACAGGAACCCCGAACTCAGAGACAAGACCACCCACCTCCACCTTAGAGTCGACGAAATAAAACTGCAACAGGACTGGCAAACCGTGGAAGGGAAAACCCTGCTGATTGTGTCCAGGTACCCTGCCGATTTGTACCAGTATGGCGACGTGCTCCACGTTACCGGAGACCTACAAACGCCGCCCCGCTTCGATGGCTTTGATTACAAAGACTACCTCGCCCACCGGGGAATCCGCTCCATCTTTTTATACCCCGGAATAGAAATCGAAGGGAGAGGAAGAGGTTTTAAACCGCTGGAATGGGTCTACGCGGCGAGAGAACATACCGCCCGGACTCTGTCCGCGGTGCTGCCGGAACCACAGGCGTCACTGGCTCAGGGTATTATTCTGGGCATCCGGGGCAACATTCCGGCCTCAACCAGGGCCGACTTCGCCCGTACGGGCACCGCCCACCTTCTGGCAATATCCGGACTCCACCTCGGCATCATCGCCGGCATCATGCTCGGCCTGGGCACGTGGCTCTTCGGCCGAAGGCATTATCTCTACGTCTGGCTGGCTCTGGGCATAATCTGGCTCTACGCCCTGCTCACCGGCATGCACCCGCCGGTAGTCCGGGGAGCCATCATGGCCAGCCTGTTTCTCACCGCCGAGCTTCTCGGCAGACAGCGCAGCGCAATTACGGCACTGGCTTTCGCCGCCGCGATAATGGTCGGCCTCAGCCCCTACATACTGGGAGACGCCGCCTTTCAACTGAGCTTTCTGGCCATGTCCGGCCTGGTCTTTCTTTTCCCCGCCCTGAAGTCACTGGGAAGGAAGACGGTGAAAACAACCATCGGGGAAAACGGGCCAGCAGCATCACTGGCCAGTGCAGCCAGTGACAGCCTCAGTGCCACCCTGGCTGCACTCATAGCCGTCTGGCCGCTCGTTGCTTACTACTTCGGCATTATTTCCTTCACCGGCCCGCTTGCCACCTTCCTTGCCCTGCCGGCGTTACCGGGCATTATCATCACCGGGGCTTTAACCGGAGGCCTGGGCTTTATTGCCCTGCCCGCCGCCCAGGTAGTCAGCTGGCTCACCTGGCTTTTTCTAACCTACCTATTATTAATAGTTAACGGCCTGGCGGCATCTCCCCTGTCATTTATCAACACAGGGCCGGTGAATGTCATTCCGGTATTGGCCTACTACCTGGTACTCGGCACCATTTTCTTCATCCTCTGGCGGAGGCCGGCCGCTCCGGTGCGCGAGACCGCCGCCCGGCTGAAGTCAGGACTGAACAGGTCTCTGGACATCGCCTCCAGACTGCCCGTCAGATGGGTCATGCCGCCGCTGGCGCTGATAGCGTTACTGGTATCGCTCACCGCTGCCTCCATGCCCGATGACAGACTCCACGTCAGCTTCCTTGATGTGGGACAGGGTGATGCCATCCTGATTCAGCAGGGGAGCCGGCAGGTCCTGGTCGACGGCGGGCCCAGCCCGCAGGCGATAAACCTGGAACTGGGAAACAAGATGCCCTTCTGGGATAGAACCATCGAACTAGTAGTCTCGACTCATCCTGACCAAGACCATCTCGCCGGGCTGACCGAAGTGCTGCGCCGCTTCCGGGTAAAGCAGGTGCTCCACCCCGGCCTGAATTACGGATCGCCGTTATACGACGAATGGCTCAGCCTCATCAGGGAAAAGAATATCAAAAGCACTCCAGCCCGCAGGGGTCAGCGGATTGACCTGGGCGGAGAAACGGTGATAAAAGTACTCAATCCCGGGGAAATTTCTCCGGCGGTGGCCGGGGCAGATGCGGACAACCACGGCGTGGTATTACGCCTGAACATAGACAGAATCGCTTTCCTGCTGACCGGTGATATCGGGCAGGAAAAGGAATGGGAACTCGTCCGGCAAAGAACTGACCTGGCCAGCACCGTTCTCAAAGTTGCCCACCACGGCGCGGACACCTCCACCACCCCCGAATTCCTGTCGGTGGTTGACCCCCGGCTTGCCGTTATCTCTGCCGGAGCCGATAACAGGTTTGGCCACCCTGCTGATGCAGTTCTGGACCGGCTGGAACGGAGGCTGGAGCCGGAAAATGTATACCGCACCGATGAGCGCGGGACAATAGAATTTATCACGGACGGAGAAAGGCTGTGGGTGAAAACGGAAAAGTGAGCCGCCTGACAGCCGTCCACATGATTGGCCAATCACACCCCTATTGACAAGGCCGCTATCAGGGTGCATACTGTGGCTAAAATATCAGAGGGTATTCTCTCGAATATTAAAAAACTGAGAGGAGCGTGATTATCAAATGCTGACCTGGATTGGCATCGCCGCAATCGTCATCCTTATCATCCTGTTCTTCATCATCAGGCGGAAGAAATAGGCACCGGAGCAATTACCCCGCAGAGTCTTTTAAATCCGCGTTCTGGAAGCTGGTTTCACCGCCTTATGGTTAGCTCCAAAGAACTCTTGAGCCTGCCGTGTTTGCTCAATGGCCGGTTTTTCTTCCTCACCAGCCCCCTCCGAACCGGTATTTCCCTCTTTGCCGCTGCCGCCGGTGCCGATACCTGGCACCAGCTCCAAAACTGGAATGAGAAAATTATTTGGAGTATAATTAGGACTGAATCTGGAGCAACAGGCAGTGAAAACATTTTTCCGTGAGGTTCTGCTAACAGTCATCTTTGCCGTAGTAATCTTCTTTTTGCTGCAGGCTACCATCCAGAGCTTCATCGTCGTCGGTATCAGCATGGAACCCAACCTCCATGACGGACAGCGGCTGCTGGTAAATAAGGCCGTTTATTATCTGCACGAACCGGAAAGGGGCGACGTGGTTGTATTTCAGCCACCCGGCAACAGCCGCGGAGACTACATCAAACGAACCATTGCCCTGCCCGGCGACACCGTGGAGATTAAAAAGGGCACGGTATATGTCAACGGTTCGCCGCTGAAAGAGTCCTACATCAAGAGCTCTCCCAGCTACACCGTCGAGGAACAGAAGATTCCGGAAAACAGTTATTTTGTCCTCGGTGACAACCGGAACAACAGCAATGACTCTCACAATGGCTGGGTGGTACCACGGGAAAACATAATCGGTAAAGCATGGATATCCATCTGGCCTCCGGATGAGTGGGGGCTTGTTTCTGATTTCTCTCCGTCAGAACAATTGGCCAACGCCATGAGCGAATGACCGCTGAAAAAAGCATTCGGGGTGACCTTGCCAGAGAATATCGAGGAAATCTTTCAAAAATCGGGCGCCCTGCTCAAGGGGCACTTCCTGCTTGCCTCGGGACTGCACTCCCCTCTCTACTGGGAGAAGTTCCGTGTCCTGCAGTTCCCCGATTACACCGGGCGGCTCTGCCGGATGATTGCCGCCCACTTTCAAAAGCAGGGAGTCCAGGTGGTAGCCGGGCCAACCACCGGGGGAATCATCCTCGCCTTTGAGGTCGCCAAACAGCTGGGAGTGCGCGGCATATTTGCCGAAAAAGAAGGCGCGGAAAGGTCTTTCCGGCGGGGCTTTACCATCAACCCCGGGGAGAAGGTCCTCATCGTCGATGATATCCTCACCACCGGCGGCTCCATACGCGAAGTTATGGACGCGGTAGTCAGGCTGGGGGGCAAACTGGTCGGCATCGGTGTCCTCGTCGACCGTTCCAAACGGGAGCCGGATTTCGGCGTGCCCCTTTACAGCTGCCACCGCTCCGTAACGCCAGCCTACTCCCCCCGTGACTGCCCCCTGTGCGCCGCCGGAATCCCGCTGGCCAAACCGGGCAGTAGTTAGAACCCGCGGGCAAAACTCAGGAGGTCTGCCATGGAAATCGTTGCCTTGATTGCCATTCTGGCCGTCGCCGCCGTCCTGGGCTTCCTTCTCGTTTACTACACCACCCGGCTCAAATTCGAAAGGAAGTTCCGGCAGTGGCAGGAGGCGGAATGGCTGCAGTGGGAAGAAGAGAGGGAAAAAGCGATCAGGGGAGCTGTTACCCAGAGCCGGGCCGTGCTGGGCGGCAAGTTCACCGAGCAGCTGGCGCCCTATCTGCCCGAATTTAAGTACGACCCCACCGAAGCCAGGTTCATCGGCAGCCCCGTGGACTTGATTATCTTCCCCGGCCTGTCCCGGGGCGACCCCGAGGAAATCGTCATCATGGAGATAAAAACGGGCAAGAATAGCCAGCTCAGCCCTCAGGAAAGAAAAGTCCGCCAGCTGATCGAGGACGGCATGGTGAGATGGGAGCTGCTGCAAAGGCTGCCGGAAGAAGAGGCCTGACCCTGCCCGCCAGCAGCAGAGCTAGCTCCTGCCGAACTCCCTTTTCAACTGCCCCGAACTGAGATGAACCATGGTCGGTCTGCCGTGGGGGCAGGTATGGGGATTGGCTGCCTGCTCCAGCTGCCGCACCAGTTCCCTCATTTCATCGCCATTCATTATCTGCCCCGCTCTCACCGCCCCGTGACAGGCGATGGACGTGGCCAGCTTTTCCGTCCGGTCGCCCGTGTCCTCTCCGCCGAGAGATTCCAGCAACTCTTTCCATACGTCCACCCAGCCAGCCTCTCCCAGCAGGTGCGGCACCGTCCGCACCACATAGGACCTGCCGCCAAAAGGCTCGACGGAAAAACCGAAATCGGCCAGGTCCTGGCGGTGCGACTGCAAAGCTTCCTCCTGCCTGGGATTAACCTCGAAGGTTACCGGCTCAAGCAGCCCCTGCACCTCCACCGCCTGCCGCGCCCGCTGCTCCTTAATTTTCTCAAA
>CAZRBS010000001.1:6214-20183 GCA_964598405.1 uncultured Dehalococcoidaceae bacterium | reverse complement strand
TGGTTTTTGAGCTGCTCGTATATAATACGCTCGTGGGCGGCATGCTGGTCAATCAGGTATAACCCGTCAGGTCCTTCGGCGATGATGTAACTGCCCATCAGCTGCCCCAGGACCCTCATCGCCGGTAAAGAGAACGCCATCGTCTGCTGAGCTTCCTGCAGCGGGCCGGGGGTCGGGCGACTGCCCGGTACCGGCACCCGCAATGTCTGCTCCCTTCCCGGTGGAGAAGTATAGACGGTCGCCACTTCCTCGATTCCGGGCACGGGCATCTGCGCCACCAGAGCCCCCCGCACCACCCTCTGGACAGCGCCGAATACTTTGCGCTCGTTCTGGAACTTTACCTCGCTCTTTGCCGGATGGATATTAACGTCCACCTCCTCGAGGGGCAGGGAAAGGTTGACAACGGCTACCGGGTGCTTCCCCGCCATCAGCAGCCCGTGGTACGCCTCCTCCACCGCCCAGGTCAAAAGGCGACTGTTTACCCAGCGGCGATTGATGAAGAAACTGAGATAGCTCCGGCTGGAACGGCTCACCGCGGGCGAACCCGCCATGCCGGTCACCCGGGGCGAAGGCACACCGCTCTCCCACTCCCCATCCCCAATCTCTATCATGTTCGACGCCGCTTCCACACCGTAAACTTCGATGATGCTGTCCAGAAGTCGTCCCCGCCCGGAGGTCCGGAGCGCTTTTCGGCCTTCGATAAACAGGGCAAAGCCGACCTCGGGAAAGGCGAGGGCATACTGGCTCACCACGCCGGCGATGTGGCCGTTCTCGGTGGAAGCCGACTTGAGGAATTTCAGCCGCGCCGGCACCCTGCGGAACAGTTCCCGCACCGCGACCGCCGTCCCCCGGGGATGCCCCTGGCTCCCGCGGTTCACGATGACCCCGTCTTCCAGGACAAGGCGAGTGCCCGCCGGCTCATCCGCCGCACGGGTAACAACCTCCACCCGGGCCGCCGCGGCGATGCTGGGCAGCGCTTCCCCGCGGAAACCCAGACTGCGGATTGACCGCAGGTCATCCAGGCTGCCAATCTTGCTGGTCGCGTGGCGCTCGAAGGCAAGTTCAATTTCGCCTGCCTGTATGCCGGTGCCGTTATCGGTCACCCGAATCAGGCTCACCCCGCCACCCCTGGCCTCGACCGTAATCTGGCTCGCGCCGGCGTCCAGCGCGTTCTCCACCAGCTCCTTCACCACCGAAGCCGGCCTCTCTACCACTTCCCCGGCGGCAATCTGGGAGACTATCTTTTTCTCCAGAACCCGGATACCCATAACCAGACCCTAACGAAGTTTACACGTTTTCGTGTAAACTGTCAACACTCTTATAGATAGAGTTTAACCCTTTGTTTTGCCCCGGTCAAAGAATATTTCAGCTACCTCACCACCTTAATCCCCCTTTACAAAAGGGGGAAACCAATCGTCTCCCTTTGGCAAAGGGAGACAGAGAGGGGTTTGAGGGAAGAAATAAGAAAGAGGGCGCTGACCCCTCTTTGCATCCTGTGAAAGGACATGCTCACAGCTTCTCCAGTCTGGCATAGCTCAAAAGCAACTTCTTCAAGCCAGCTCCGTCAAAAACAACCACCACCTCGGCATCATCCTTTACCGGCTGGCAGCTCACCACCACCCCCTCGCCAAAGCTGGCATGGCGAACGTGGTCGCCCGCCTTTACCTCCGGTGCCGGCGGTCTCACCTCTGGAGCCCTGTTCCAGGAATACATCGCCCGGGCAACCTGGTTCTCCTCTCCCCGCCAGAAGCCCCCGCCGGAAACCAGGTGCGACGGAATATCCCGCAAGAAGCGCGACGGCTGATTTACCGTGCTGCTTCCCATCAGGCTGCGGCGGAAAGCGCGCACCAGATACACCCTCTCCCTGGCACGGGTAATGCCAACGTAGCAAAGTCGCCTCTCCTCCTCCATCTGCTCCGGGTCGTCAAACGACCTGATATGGGGCAAAATGCCGTCCTCCATACCCACGATAAACACCACCGGAAATTCCAGCCCTTTTGCCTGGTGCAGGGTAATCAGGGTTACCGCGTCCACAGTCTCCTCAAGCCCGTCAACATCGGCTACCAGGGCGCTCCCCTCCAGAAAGGCAGTCAGAGCTTCAGAGGATTCCAGGTGACGGTACTCCTGAGCCACGGTGCGCAGCTCGAGAACATTCTCCCACCGTTCTTCGCCGTCCGGCTCGCCCAGCAGGTATTCCCGGTAACCCGACTTCTCCACCACCAGATCAAGCAATTCCACCAGGTTCAGCTCGCGACCCCGTGCGATAAGGCCTTCCAGCACGTCCACGAAGCCGGCCAGAGCCCTGGTGGTGCGGGGGTTGAACGGGGGTTGATTTTCGGTCTCTCTTCCTTTCTGCCCGGCCAGTACCTGCAATGCCCCATACTCCGGGACGCCCGCGGACCTCGCCCACTGAGAAAGCTGGCTCAGGCTGCGCTGCCCGATGCCCCGCGGGGGAACATTGATTATCCGCATCAGACTGACGCCATCATAAGGGTTCTGGACGAGCCGGAGGTAAGCAATAATATCCTTGACCTCCCGCCGTTCGTAGAAGCGGGTGCCCGCGACCAGCTTATAGGGCACCCCGTAGCGGAGAAAAACCTCCTCCAGCACCCTTGACTGAGCATTGGTCCGGTACATCACCGCGCAGTCGCCCGGCTTTACCTCTCCCCGACTGACCAGCTGCTCGACTTCATTGACCACGAACTGGGCTTCCTCATGCTCGGTATAGGTCTCCACAACCACGGTCGGCACGCCCGGCTCATTCTCGGTCCATAGCCCCTTGGGCTTGCGCTGGGCGCTGGCCGAAATGACATGGCTCGCCGTTTCCAGAATCATCTTGGTCGAGCGGTAGCTCTGCTCCAGCAGCACCACCCTGGCGTCGGGGTAATCCTTTTCAAAGTTGAGGATGTTACGCAGGTCGGCAAACCTCCAGGAGTAAATCGACTGGTCCGGGTCGCCAACGGCGCAGATGTTGCGAAATTTCCCGGCTATCTGCTTCATCAGCTCATACTGCACGAGGTTGGTATCCTGAAACTCGTCTACCTGAAGATGCAGGTACCGCGACTGATAGCGGGCCAGGACCTGAGGGTTCTGCCGGAAGAGGTATACCGCTTTCATCAACAAATCGTCAAAGTCCAGAGCGTTGCTTCCCGTCAGCGACTGCTGATAGCGCTCGTAGACGCGCTGCACGACCTCCTCAAAATAGCTGCTGCTGCGCTGCCGGTAATCCGCTGGCGTCAGCAGACAGCTCTTGGCGGCGCTGATGGCCGACTGTACCGCCCGCGGTGCGTACTGTTTGGGGTCAAGGCCAGCATCCTGGATACTCCTCTTTATCAGCTTTAGCTGGTCATCGGCATCGTAGATGACAAAATCAGGTTTAACGCCAATGGCCTTGCCATCACGGCGCAGGATACGGGCGCAGATAGCATGAAAGGTGCCAATGGTCAGGTCCCCCACCGAACCACTGGCCAGGCGATGAAGTCTCTCCACCATCTCGCGCGCCGCCTTGTTGGTGAAGGTCACCGCCATAATCCGGCGCGGGCTGACTCCGCATACCTTGAGCAGATAGGCTATCCGGTGGGTAATAACCCTGGTCTTCCCGCTGCCCGGGCCGGCCAGAATCAGCACCGGCCCGCTAATTGCCTGGGCAGCTTCCCTCTGTGCTGGATTAAGCTCCGCTAAAATATCCACCACCTTGATTATAGCACTACCTATGCCAGGTAATTCAAAAATTAGCCCGGTCAGCCCCGCAAAGTGCAGAGCCGGTTTGCTTTTTGCCCTGAAAATTAACTATACTTGTTAGTAGACTCACCCCGGGCTATGAGGACCGGAAAAATGAAGTGGAAATCATTAACCGCCACCTGCCTGCTAATCGTCACCATTGCTTTTGGTACCGCCGGCTGTGAAACCCTCTCTCCGCCGTCCTCATCCAGAGCCCCATCAGCAGGCGAGGGCGCACTTTTCAGCCAGCAGAACACTGGAATCTGGGTAACCGGGGAAGGCAAGGTCAGCGTTGTCCCTGATACCGCCATACTCAGCCTGGGCGTGGAAGCGCAGTCAGCCACCGTGGCTGAAGCCCAGGAACAGGCGGCCAGCGCCATGACAGCCATAGTGGCCCAGCTTGACAGTTACGGGATTGCCGAAAAGGATATTAAGACCACGCACTTCAGCATCTCCCCGGTGAGGAGATGGGCAGAGGACAGGGAAGAAGAAATCCTCATCGGCTACCGGGTGACCAACACGGTGACCGCCAAAATAAGGGAAATTGATAATACCGGCGCCATCATTGATGCCGCCGCCAGGGCTGGCGGAGACTACACCAGAATCAACAGCATCAGCTTCACCGTGGATGACCCCGCTCCCTACCGGGAAGAAGCCAGAGAAAAGGCAATGGCCGATGCCGAAGCTAAAGCCATGCAACTGGCTGACCTGGGCGGGGTTAAACTGGGCAAGCCCACCTATATCAGTGAAAGCGGCGGGTTCACCCCCGTGGTACGCGAGTTTTATCCCGAAGCGCCCATGCCGGTACCGGCACCAGCAGCACCGACACCGATCAGCGCCGGGGAAACTGAAGTCTCCCTTTCGGTCCAGGTGGTATACAGTATCCAATAGCAAAACCGGGCGAGTTAGCCTAACCAGTATTGCGCTTTCCTCAGAAGAGATGCTAGAATAACAATAAGTCGGACTTTATGTTAAGGGACTGGCGGTGTTTACCGGAATTATAGAAGAAGCAGGAAAAGTTATCTCAGCACCGGCGGGCCATCTCACCATTGGCGCCAGCACCGTCATGCCAGAAATGAAGCACGGCGACAGCATCAGCATTAACGGGGTCTGCCTGACGATAACCGCGTTTGATGCCAGCTCTTTCTCCGTGGATACCATGCCGGAGACATTGCAGCGAACCAACCTCGGCCTGCTCCGCCCCGGGGACCCGGTCAATCTGGAGCGCCCGGTAGCCCTTGGTGGACGGCTGGGCGGGCATCTGGTGCAGGGACACGTGGATGCGACCGGAACAGTAGCCTCAGTTATACGGGACGGGGAAACCAGATTGCTGGGGTTTGAAGCTCCCGCGGAAGTGATGCGCTTCACGGTGCCAAAGGGCTTTATCGCCGTGGACGGGATAAGCCTGACCATCACCGAAAAGGACATGGACTCATTCCGCGTCTCCGTCGTTGATTATACTCAGAAGCACACCACTCTGGGAAGCAAACAGGTTGGAGACCTGGTTAACCTGGAAGCAGACATAATCGCCAAATACGTCGAACAGCTCACCCGGGCCCGCAGCAGCGGCATAACCGCCGATTTCCTGCTAGAGCACGGGTTCCCGGTCAGATAAAGGAAGGGGAAAGATGGGTCTAGACAGCGTTAAGGAAGCCATCGAAGAGATAAAAGCCGGCAGGTTCATCATCATCGTCGATGACGAGGACCGGGAAAACGAGGGTGACCTGGCTCTCGCCGCCGAGAAAGTTACCCCCGAAGCGATTAATTTCATGGCACAACATGCCAGGGGGCTGATTTGCCTGCCCACCACCGGCGAGCGACTGGATGAACTGAAGATACCGATGATGGTACAGAACAACACCTCCAGGTTTGCCACCGCCTTTACGGTATCCATAGAAGCCAAACACAGGGTGAGCACCGGCATTTCAGCCGCTGACCGGGCGGAAACCATAAAAGCGGTGATTGACCCGGCATCCGGGCCCGAGGATTTTATCCAGCCGGGACATATGTTCCCCCTGCGAGCCAGAGAAGGCGGCGTTCTGGCACGGGCGGGACATACCGAGGCGATAGTTGATTTAGCCAGGATGGCCGGCCTCTATCCCGCCGGGGTCATCTGCGAGATTCTGAACGACGATGGCTCCATGGCACGTCTGCCCCAGCTTGAGGCGATGGCAGAACGTTTCAAGATTAAAATCGTAACGCTGGCCGACCTTATTGCCTACCGCCACCGGCACGAGAACCTGGTACACCGGATAGCTGAAGCCAAGCTGCCGACGGTCTTCGGTGACTTCACGGCCATCGCCTACAGGAGTGATATTGACCCCGATGAACACCTGGCCCTGGTTATGGGAGAAACCGCTACCGAAGAGCCCGTCCTGGTCCGGGTCCACAGCCAGTGCCTCACCGGAGAGGTATTTGGCAGCCTCCGCTGCGACTGCGGCGGTCAGATTACGATGGCGATGCAAAATATTGCCGAAGAGGGACGGGGCGTTCTCCTCTATATGAGACAGGAAGGGCGCGGCATTGGCATCCATAATAAAATAAGGGCTTACGCCCTTCAGGACAAAGGGCTGGACACGGTGGAGGCCAACCTCTCCCTGGGCTTCGCCCCTGACCTGCGCAACTACGGTATCGGTGCCCAGATTCTGGCTGACCTGGGGCTGCACAACATCCGTTTACTCACCAACAACCCCAAAAAAGTTGTCGGTCTGGAAAGTTATGGTCTGAAGGTGGTGGAGACGTTACCCATCATCACCTCACCCAACCGGCACAACTGTCGCTACCTGGAAACAAAAAGGGAAAAACTGGGCCATATCCTGGAATTTCCAAAGACCGCCGACGGCTAGGCGGCGGTAAAATCAAATTCAAGGAGAGAGAGGATAATGAGCAAAAAAATTGAAGGGAGCCTGCTGGGAAAGGGACTCAAATTCGGGCTTATTGTCTCCCGCTTCAACGAGTTCTTTACCCGCAAACTGCTTGAGGGGGCACAGGACGCTCTCCTTCGCCACGGAGTCAATGAAGAGGACATCGAAGTTGCCTGGACGCCGGGTTCGTTTGAAATCCCGCTGATTGCCTTAAAGCTGGCCCAGACCAGGAAATATGATGCCATCATCTGCCTGGCGGCAGTAATCCGCGGTGGCACTCCTCACTGGGAATACATCGCCGCTGAAGCTACCAAGGGCATCGCCAGGGTGGGGCTGGAAAACGGCCTGCCGGTGATAAACGGCATAATCACCACGGATACCCTGGAGCAGGCGATTGAGCGGTCCGGGACCAAAGCGGGAAACAAGGGTTTTGAGGCTGCGGTAAACGCCATCGAAATGGCCAACCTGGTCAAGGGCATAGGCTAGATAAACGTCCGCAAACTCACAACTGCACGGTCAGCCTGCCCGGACGGGGCCGCAGCCAGAAAGACGGGGGCCTGCGGAAGGATTGAAGGAAGGAAAACTAGTCAGTAACTTTGTAGACCGTATCACCCCGTCTCACCCGGTCGCTAACCTTTACTCCCACCGCATCCCCGGCTTTAGCTTCAGTGACATCCACGTTGTCAATCTGCATTGAGGCAACCGTAAATTCAAGGTCAGTGGTGTGTCCCCTGATATGGACTTTATCACCCGTTTTCAGGGTCCCGGTTAGCTCAATACCAGCTACCACCGGGTGGGCGAAGAAGTCACTTACCGTTCCGATTTCTTCCTCAGGCATCTGACTCCCTCCTTACTGTATTCAAGGTGGTATAAAATAATCCGCTTATTTGAAATTATACCTTCCCGTTTTAGATAAATCAATATGAAATAACCCTTTTGACATACTGGCACACGATACGTATAATTAAGTCAGTCATGACCTTCGGAGGATTCAATCTTGGCAGATAAGAAACACCGGGATGCGGTGGACCAGGAGCGAGAGATAGATATCGAACGGGTTAAAAAGCGCCTGGATATGCTTGACCAGCGTCTGGATAATATTGATTCCATAGTCACCGCAGTTGCCGAGCGAGTAATGAAACAGCCCATCACCGTAAACGTAACCTGCTCAAACTGCGGGCAGAATATAGAAATCGCCCTCATCGGCATCGAGAAGCCGAGAAGATGAAGTTTGACACGTTAAGTCCCGGCAATACTTTCCGTCAGGTTCGAAGAGTATAAAAGGCGCCACCCGCCGCCAATAATCTACGATGGAGGTAAATATGGCAATCGCCGCCAGAATTAACCGAACCAAATACGATATTTTCCGATGGAGGTATGAGCTCAGCCTGCCCAAAAAGCTGGCCCTGGCCCTGGGCATAGCCCTGCTGACCGGACTGGCTGCCCAGCTCAGAGCCCCCCTGCCATGGAGTCCGGTCCCGGTTACCGGACAGACCTTTGCCGTACTGCTCGCCGGCGTCATAATGGGGAGGTGGTGGGGAGGCATCAGCCTGGCTATGTATGCAGGCCTCGGGGCGCTTGGAGTCCCCTGGTTTGCCAGCTGGGGCGGCGGTCTGGGCTATCTTGCCGGTCCCACCGGGGGATACATCATCGGTTTCATCCTGGCCGCCCTGTTCCTGGGACATTTTACCGACAAGTACATACGGTCAAGGAGTTTCCTGAGCATGCTCGTGCTTATGCTCCTTGCCAACTTTATCCTGATATATATTCCCGGCCTTCTTCAGCTCGGACTCTGGGTTAGCCTGGTAAAAGGAGAGCCGGTGACCTTTACCAGCCTCCTCATGATGGGAGCGCTGCCCTTTATTGCCGGCGACATTACCAAGGCTGTTATAGCAGCTGGTATAGCCAGGGGAATAACTCCCAAACTGGCCTACAACGGAGAAGCAGACAGGGATAAGTGGGCAAACTGGCGCCTTCCCTGAAAGCATAAAAGCGTCCGAAGGCCAAAAAAGAGGTGCTAACAGTGAAGTACAGCCGGTGTGGGCGTGAAATCTCCGAGAAGGAAAGCTACGTGCACCAGGGCAAGGTGTTATGTGAAGACTGCCTCATGGAAACTGGCCTTCATGCCGGTAAATGCGAACCCTGGGCGTCTTATTTAGCCACCCACAGCCGGGAGAACTCCGGGATGCAGGGCACGGAGGGGCTTGCCGAGCTACAGAGGAAAGTCTACCAATTCATCAAAAGCCGGGGTAAAGTAACCCGGGAAGAGGTAGGGCAAAACTTCAATCTCTCCGAAGCAGAAATGGACGCCCAGCTCATACCTTTGATGCACCTGGAAATGGTCAAAGAGCGGAGCGAAAAAGACAATCTCTACCTGGTTGCGGTCGGCTGAGTGCCGGATTCACGCGGCCTGGTCAGCCAGATAAACAGGGCGGTACCCACCAGCGTTACCACCGCTCCGAAGTAAAATGCGGCACTGATGCCGGAGAAATCGGTTATCGCCCCGCTCAAAATCGGCCCCAGCGACATGCCTATGCTGAGTGCCATGCTGAACACCGCGATAGCCGAGCCCATGCCATATTTCCTCCCCTCCCCGACCGCCATTGCCGAGGCCGCCGGAACGGCGATGGCGCCCCCGAAACTGCCCAAAGCGGTCAGTGCCAGCAAGTTCCAGAAGTTATCTGCCAGCGGTACCAGAGCCAGGTAGGTAACGCTGACCAGGCAGCCGATAACTATCAACGCCCTCCGGCTGAACCGGTCCGCAATTCTGCCCGAAGGGACCCCCAGCACTGACAGGAGCAGGGTAGAAACCGCCAGCAAAACCCCGATGAGCGTGGTGCGCAAACCGAGCCCGGCTGCCGCATAAATTGGTACGAAAGTAAGGAAAGCAGACCTGCCCAGGGTCAGAGTCAGCCGAAAAGTAAAAAGACCCACCATCACACCGCTGGCTCCCAGCTCCTTGAATGATACGGCGGGGGTTGCCGCCACCTTTTTCCGGTCGATCCGGGGAAGAAAAAGCACGGCGATGAAGAAAGCCAGAAAGTTAAGCCCGCCCATGGTGAAGAAAGCGGCATCCATTCCCAGGTGCTCGGCCAAAGTGCCGCCCAGCAGGGGGCCGAAGCCAAAGCCACCGAAAAAGGCGGCATTGGCATAGCCCATCCATTTTCCCTCTTCTCCCTGCGGAGAAAGGTCGCCAACATAAGCCTGGGCAATCGGCAAAATCATGCCTCCAGCCACGCCGTGCAGCAAGCGGAGCAGGATCAGCTGGGATATCGTATCCGCCCACACGAAAGTCAGCGAGATAATGCCGTAGGAAAGAAGCCCGATAGAAATAAATGGCTTCCGCCCGCTGCGGTCGGAAAGCCTGCCGAAGACAGGAGTGGCAATGGCATGGGTTATGGCAAAACCGGCAAAGATTAGCCCCAGCCAGACGCCAGAAGCCCCCAGGCTCTCAGCATAAAGAGGCAGAAGCGGAACCACTATCCCGGAGCCCAGCATACAGCAAAAGATGGAAAGAGCCAGAATGGGGAAGACTTTTCTTATCATGAAGGCTTTCATCATTATAGCGCCACGCCGCCAGATATGGCAAGCTGAGCTAAGCCGCAGTAAAGAAACGAGGTGATTGCACTCATGAATTGTCACTGGTATAATAAGGTGTGGACAAGTGATGGCTGGCGAAAGTAGCCTCTCGTTCCCGTACAGGATGAGAGGTTTCCTTTATAAGCCGAAGGAAATCTGACCGTGGTTAAAGACAAAAGACAGACCAGGGAAGAAGAACTGGAAACAATGCGCCACTCCGCCTCTCACGTTATGGCAGAAGCGGTTCAATCCCTGTTCCCCGGCGCCAAATTTGGCATCGGGCCCGCCATTGAAGACGGTTTCTATTATGATTTTGACCTTCCCCGCCCGCTGACCACGGATGATTTACCCGTGATTTCGGAAAAAATGGCTGAAATAATCGAATCGAACAAGCCTTTCGTCAGAACGGAGGCAAATAAAGAGGAGGCCCGGCATCTCTTTGCCGCTCAGCCCTATAAACTGGAATTGATTGACGAACTTCCCGATGAAAAGGTGAGCCTGTATCAGCAAGGCTCATTCGTGGACTTATGCCGCGGCCCTCACGTTAGCTCCAGCGGGGAGATAAAAGCTTTTAAACTGGTCAGCATCGCCGGCGCTTACTGGCGCGGCGACGAGCACCGTCCCATGCTGCAAAGAATATACGGCGTCGCTTTCGATACTCAAAAGGCTCTGGATGAACATCTGGAAAAACTGGCGGAAGCCGCCCGGCGTGACCACCGGAAACTGGGCAAAGAACTCGACCTGTTCAGCATCCAGGACGAATTTGGCCCGGGGCTGGTTCTCTGGCACCCCAGAGGAGCCGTCATCCGCCGCGCCATAGAAGACTTCTGGAAGGACGAACACGTCAAACGCGGTTATGACATCGTCTACACTCCCCATCTGGCCAGAATGGACCTGTGGAGAACGAGCGGGCACTTGGACTTTTACCGGGACTACCTGTACAGCCCCATGGATGTAGAGGAGCAAAAATACATCGTTAAGCCGATGAACTGCCTGGGACATATCCTGATTTACAAGACCAGGCTGCGCAGCTACCGGGAACTGCCACTACGCTATGCTGAACTGGGCACCGTCTACCGTTACGAACGTTCCGGAGTGCTGCACGGCTTATCACGTGTCAGGGGCTTTACCCAGGATGACGCCCACATCTTTTGCCGTTTTGACCAGCTGGAGGAAGAGGTAGCCGGAGTGCTGAACCTGGCCCTCTTCATGATAGACACCTTCGGTTTCAGCAACTACCAGATATTGCTCTCCACACGGCCGGATAAATACGCGGGCACTCCCCAGATATGGGAAGAAGCCACGGATACTCTACGCCGGGCGCTGGAGCATTCTGGAGTCAACTATGATATTGACCCCGGCGAAGGCGTATTTTACGGGCCAAAAATAGATATCAAATTTGAGAGCGCCCTGGGAAAAGCCTGGCAGGGTCCTACCATTCAGGTCGACTTCAACCTGCCGCAGCGCTTCGATGTTACCTACATCGGCGAAGACGGGCAGGAGCACTCGGTAGCCATGATACACCGCACCGTACTGGGCAGTATGGAACGTTTTCTGGCCACGCTGCTGGAGCACTTTGGCGGCGCCTTCCCGGTCTGGCTGTCTCCGGTCCAGGTTAAAATAATCCCGGTGGCAGACCGCCATCTGGATTACGCCCATCATCTGGAAACGGAACTCAAAAGAGAAAGGTTACGGGCGGAGGTTGATACTCGCTCCGAAAGGATAAACCTGAAAATTCGGCAGGCCCAGCTTGAAAAAACTCCCTACATGCTGGTAGTCGGTGATAAAGAAGTGGCCAGCTCTACCGTGTCCACCCGCCTGCGCAGCGGGGAACAACTGAATGACCAGCCTTTCGCCAGCTTCAAGAAAGCCATTCTAAGGGCTATCGCCAGCAAAGAAACGTTACCGGCGCTGCCCGGCAAGGAGCATAAATCAAAGAAAACCGGAAATAGAGCGCCGTAAATTTGATTAGTTGATGAGAAAGTGGTATAGTTTTTACTCGTAAGATTACCTGTGCTCAGAGGAGGTAAACAAGGACATAATTAAGAAACTGCGCGTCAACAACCAGATTAGAGCAAAAGAGGTCCGGCTGGTAGGAGAAAAGGGGGAGCAGTTAGGCATTATGCCCTTGGGGCAGGCACGGGAGACAGCGCTGAAGCACAATCTTGACCTGGTTGAAGTAGCGCCGACCGCATCACCCCCGGTATGTCGCCTGCTCGACTATGGCAAGTATAAATACGACCAGTCCAAGAAAGAGCAGGAGGCAAGGAAAAGCCAGAAGGCTTCTTTGCTCAGGGAAATACGTTTGCGCCCCAAGATTGGCAACCATGATTTTGAGGCCAAATCGCGGTCTGCCCGCAAGCTGCTCGCCGGCGGGGATAAAGTTAAAGTCATGGTGCGGTTCAGGGGGCGCGAAATTACCCACCCCGAACTGGGCTGGAAGCTGCTCAAGCGGATGTCAGAAACGCTGAGCGAGGTAGCTTACCTGGAAAGACAACCGGTACTGCAAGGAAAAGCGATGAACATAATCCTGTCGCCGGCTACCTCAAAACCCAGAGCCAAAGAAGAGATGAAGGAAATTCAAGATGCCAAAAATTAAAACTCACAAAGGAGCTCAAAGCCGTTTTCACATCACCGGCAGCGGCAAAATCATGCGCATGAAGGGTGGCAAAAGCCACCTGCGCCGCCGAAAAGCAAAGCGGGTCAAGCGCCTTTTTGATGAAAAAGTGCCTCTGCACACCGCTGATAGAAGCAGGATAAAAAGACTCATCCCCTACGGGGTTAGCTAGACAGGAGGAGTTGTCACTTGTCACGAGTAAAGAGAGGTGTAACCGCACACCGCCGGCATAAGAAGGTCCTGGCCTTGACCAAGGGGCACAGAGCAAGCAAGCACTCCCTCTATCGCCGGGCCCACGAATCCATGCTCAAATCACTGAGTTACGCCTATCGCCACCGCCGTGAGCGCAAGGGTGATATGAGACGACTCTGGATTCTGCGAATTAATGCTGCCACTCGCGCCCAGGACATGACCTACGGTCAATTTATGAACAACCTGAAAAAATCCGGCGTTGAAATCAACCGCAAAGTGCTGGCTGATATGGCAGTCAGAGAGCCGGAGGCTCTGGCCAACCTGATAACCGTGACCAGAGAACAGGCCCGGGCTTAAGACATAAAATCCGAACCCCGCCACCCCATCCATCCGCTCAAGGAAAGGTCAAGACAGGAAGATGCTGCAACAGCTTGAAGAACTGAGGCTAAGGGCACTCCAGGAACTGGGTAGCATCACCAGCGTCAAGGAACTGGAACCCTGGCGTGTCCGGTACCTGGGCAAGAAAAGTTCTCTCACCACGACACTGCGAAGCCTGGCGGCATTACCCCTGGCGGAAAGAAAATCTGCCGGTGCCCGGGCAAACCAGGTCAAAGCGGAACTGGAAGCCGGCTTAAAGGATAAAGAGCAGGCTCTGCGTGCTGCGCATCCGGCTGCCCCGGCTGACAGAGAAGCCACTGACATCACCCTACCCGGCCGCCCCTTACCGACAGGCCGGCTGCACCCGATTACCCAGACAATCAATGAAATATGCGATATCTTTGTTGCCATGGGTTTCCAGGTGGTAGAGGGGCCGGACGTGGAGTGGGACTATTATAACTTTGAAGCCTTAAATATCCCGAAAGAGCACCCCGCCCGGGACACCATGTCAACCTCCTGGGTCGATTACCAGGCGGACAGCGGTGAGATGGCAATGCTGCTCCGCACCCACACCACCTCGGTAAGCGCCCGCACCATTGAGGGCATGAAACCGCCGATA
>CAZRBS010000001.1:1992-6204 GCA_964598405.1 uncultured Dehalococcoidaceae bacterium | reverse complement strand
GCCCGGAAAAGTCTACCGCTATGTGGCCAGCGATGCCACTCACGTGCCCATGTTCCATCAAATTGACGGACAGGTTGTGGACAAAGGCATCACCATGGCTGACCTGAAGGGAACGCTTTATGAGTTTGCCCGCCGCTTCTTCGGCGAAGATAGAGGAGTGCGCTTTCGCTGCGACTATTTTCCCTTTGTTGAACCGGGAGTTGAAATGGCCATCGAGTGCCTGGTCTGCCGCGGCAAAGGCTGCCGCCTCTGCGGCAACAGCGGCTGGATTGAAATACTGGGCGCCGGAATGACCCATCCCCGGGTACTCAGGTTCGGCGGCATTGACCCGGAAGTTTACACCGGCTTTGCCTTCGGCATGGGCGTTGACCGCATGCCCATGCTCCGTTACGGCATTGACGACGTCCGCCTTTTCTACGGCAACGACCTCAGGTTTTTAAGGCAGTTCCAGAGTTGAAAAGATGAAAGTTCCGCTAGGCTGGCTTAAAGAATACGTGGACATTACCCTGCCGGCTGCCGAGCTGGCAGACAGGCTGACCATGGCCGGCATTGAAACCGGAGTAACGCGGACCGTCGGCGGCGGCTGGGAACAGGTGTTCGTCGGTCAGATAGTGGCGGTCAACCCCCACCCCAACGCCGACCGCCTTCATCTGCCCACCGTGGACCTGGGCACGGAACAGATGACCGTAGTCTGCGGAGCCCCAAACCTCAGGGTTGGTGACAAGGTAGCCTTTGCCCACGTCGGCGCCGAGCTGATAGACGGACACGGTGACGGCGGTCAGACAATCCGCCTCAAACCGGCCAGGATTCGCGGCGTTGAGTCCAGGGGCATGGTCTGCTCGGAAAAAGAGCTTGGCATCTCGGACGAACATGAAGGAATTATGGTTTTGCCCCCGGAGGCACCGGTAGGCGCACCCCTGGCTGATTACCTCGGTGACACCATTCTTGACCTGGACGTAACCCCCAACCGACCCGACTGCCTCTCCGTAATCGGCATCGCCAGGGAAGTGGCGGCCCTGACCGGCCAGAGCACGCACCTTCCCGAGGTCAGCTACGAGGAAGCGGGCTCCCCTATATCAGAGAAAATAGCCATAGAAATTGCCGACCCCGACCTGTGCTCGCGGTACTCCGCCAGCCTGATTACCGGCATAAAAATCGCCGGGTCTCCGCCCTGGATGCAGCAGCGATTGCTATCCTGCGGTATGCGCCCGATAAGCAACATCGTCGACGTGACCAACTATGTCATGCTGGAGTACGGGCAGCCCCTGCACGCCTTCGACCATGACAAAATCGAGGGCAGAAAAATTATCGTCCGCCGGGCTGAAGAAGGCGAGACCCTCGTCAGCCTGGACGGGGTAGAACGGACCCTTTCCCGTGATATGCTGGTTATCGCCGACGGCGGGCGGGCCGTAGCCATTGCCGGCGTCATGGGCGGAGCCAACACCGAGGTCACCGAAGAAACGACCTCGATACTGCTGGAATCGGCCAACTTCAATGCGGCAAGCATCCACCACACCGGACGGCAGCTGTCCCTGCCGAGCGAAGCCTGCATGCGCTTTGAAAGGGGTATCCGCCCCGAGATGACCGTGCTGGCACTGAAGCGGGCAACCCAGTTAATGCTGCAACTGGCCGGCGGCGAAGCCGCCCGGGGTTTTGCCGATGCCTACTCCATCAAACAGGACCGGCAGCCCATCCCGCTTGCAGTCTCACAGCTGAACCGGCTTCTGGGCGTGGAATTTGCCCCCGACCTGATTGTAAAAACGCTCACTTCGCTGGGTTTCGACTGCGAACCGGGATCTTCAGCTTCAGAAATCCGGGTTACGGCTCCCTACTGGCGCAATGACATTTCTCAGACGGTTGACCTCATCGAGGAAGTAGCCCGCATCGCTGGCTACGACCGGATTCCGACCACGATGCTCAGCCACGCCCCGCCCCAGCAAAACCCCGCACCCATCATAGGCCTCAAGCGAAAAATAAGAAACATACTCGTCGGCTACGGGTTTCAGGAAATAGTCACCTACTCCCTCACCGGTCTGGAAATGCTGCACAGGCTGACGCCCGAGAAGTCCCCCCCGGGGCCAGCATCTCTCCGTCTGGTCAACCCGATGACCGCCGAACAGGAATATCTCCGCCCCAGCCTGCGGGCAAACCTCCTGGCGACTCTTTCCGCCAACCGAAAACATGAAGATGACGGTATCAGGCTTTTTGAGCTGGGCAAGGTGTATCTGCCGCAGGAGAAGGACCTGCCCGCCGAGCCGGAGATACTGTGCGGTCTGCTCAGCGGGAGCAGACTGGAGAAATCGTGGCATGGCGATGGCGGTACGCTTGATTTCTTCGATGCCAAGGGAGCGGTGGAGGGTCTGCTGAAGCACCTGAACATAGAAGGCAGCTTTGAAAAGAGCGACGATGCCGGTTTGCATCCTGCCCGGCAGGCAGCCATAGTCACCGGCGGCAACCGGCTGGGAGTTGTCGGCGAGTTGCATCCCAAGGTAACCGAAGCCTTCGATATTTCGGAACCCGCCTGCCTCTTCGAAATCGACGTCACTTCCCTGGCGCCTCTTACCGTCACCCACAAAATGTTCCAGCCGGTACCGCGCTTCCCTCCCACGGTCAGGGACATCGCCCTGGTAGTTGATGCCAGTATAAAGCACCAGCAAGCCCTGGATATCATTCAGAGCTTCCCTCTGGTGAGCCAGGTTACTCTGTTTGACGTTTACTCCGGCAAACAGGTGCCTCAGGGCAAGAAGTCCCTCGCCTACAGGATTACCTACCAGTCACCAGCCCACACCCTGACCGACAGAGAGGTGGACAAAGTCCAGCAGCAAATCCTGAGCAAACTTTCCGGGGAACTCGGCGCCACCCTGCGCGGTTAGCCTGGCTATCGCCTAAAGGGTGAATTCCCAGGCGCAGAACCATTCCGCAGGATGAGGGTCCGGGGGACAGCCAAGACAGGTGGTCCTGATTCTCGCATCAATACCTTCAGCAAAACGCGTATATTCCACCATGCCGGCTGATTTGCAGGGATAGTCGGGAAGGTTGGCCCGCTTCCTCGCCAGCTGAACCCGGCACTCATTCATCCTGAAGACGAGCTTATTTTCACCGGCTTCAACAATCTCCTGCCGGTTGACCAGAGCATACTGCCGGTATTTGAGGGCTTCCTTCAGGGACGGTATGCCGCCATTCTGGGGCAGGTTAAGTTTCTTCGCTATCCTCCTGGCTTCCAGATAGGAAAATTTGTACCAGCAGGCATCGTTAATTTTCTTGGCGGTGCTGATACCCGAATCTTTTTCTATCGTTTGAAACCAGACGCCGTCACTGGCCAGCCAGTTTTTCGCCATGTCGGTAAGAAGCTGCATCAGCTCTTCTTTACCGGCGACGGCGAGGTATTCCGCGATACCACACTTCTCTGACGCGTCGAGCCTTTTTGCCAGGCGGTCACGGAAGATGGGCACCACCCTGCCCCACACCACATCCTCCATCTCTATCGCCTTATCCAGCCCGAGATGGCGCGCCGTCTCCTCAAACCATATCCCGTAATGCAGCACGGTAAGGTGCGGGGACTCAGAAACAAGGTCGATTAATCCATTTTTGTCCGGCCGGTATTGTTCCGAATTCACCCTTACACTTTCCCCTCGCTTTGTTGTTATGTCAACTTATTTCAGCGGCAATGAATTCCCTGAGTGCCGCCGCCGCATCACTTACCGGCACCAGGCGGGACTCTTTTTCAGCGCGTTTCTTCACTTCCACGCTATCGTCCTTCAGGGTACGGGAGCTGACCGTAACCCGGACGGGTATCCCTAGAAGGTCGGCATCGTTAAATTTTACCCCGGGAGACTCTTCCCGGTCGTCAAAGAGCACTTCCAAGCCGGCAGCTTGAAGCTCGGCATAAAGTTTTTCCGCAACCTCTGAAACCCCGGTGCCCTGCCGGTACAGAGGGCAAAGGTAGACGTGGTAAGGGGCAACTGGCACCGGCCAGATGATGCCCTTCTCGTCATGGCTCTGCTCTATGGCTGCCGCCATCAGCCGTCCCAGACCTATGCCATAACATCCCATGACAATGGGGTGAGAAATACCCTTTTCGTCAATGAAGGGAGCACCCAGCACCTCACTGAACAGGGTACCCAGCTTGAAGACATGACCCACCTCGATACCGCGTGTGGAAGCCAGTTTGCCGCCGCACCTGGGGCACCCTTCTCCCTCCCTGGCGCGGGC
>CAZRBS010000001.1:0-1982 GCA_964598405.1 uncultured Dehalococcoidaceae bacterium | reverse complement strand
GCGGGCGATATCCGCAACCGTATCAGCCCTGAAATCCCTGGGGTAGTTGGCGTTCTTGACGTGGGTCTCCGGCCTGTTCCCCCCGGCGACAAAGTTCACCCCGGGAGTTACCGACTCGTCGGCAACCACCTTAACGCCGCTGAAACCCACCGGCGATGCCGAGCCGGCGACGATGCCTGCCCCGGTTACCTCCGCTTCGGTTGCCAGGCGGAGCTCAACACAATGGAGAACGTTTTTCAGCTTGACCTCGTTTACCTCAAGGTCGCCCCGGATAACGGCGAAGACCAGCTCACCGTCGGCAATGTAGAACAGCGTCTTCAGAGTGTGGCTCTGAGGGACTTTGAGAAAAGCGGACACGTCTTCAATGGTAGCCACTCCCGGGGTAGCCACCTCCTCCAGCGGTAAAGGCTGTTCCGCGGGCACTTTATCCTTAACGCTCTCCGCTTTATCAACGTTAGCGGCATATTCACAGTCGCCGCAATAGATAATTTCGTCCTCGCCGGTCCCGGCAATAACCATGAACTCGTGAGAGTCCTTGCCGCCGATGGCGCCGCTGTCGGCTTCAACCAGCATCGCCGGCAGACCGCAGCGCTCGTAAATATTGCGGTAAGCCTGAATCATCTTCTGGTAGCTCTTCTCCAGCCCGTCTTCGTCAGCATCAAAGCTGTAGAGGTCCTTCATGATGAACTCGCGGACCCTCATCAGCCCGCCTCTTGGACGCGGCTCATCGCGGAACTTGGTCTGAATCTGGTAAAGCAGCTTCGGCAAATCGCGGTAGCTCTGCACGTGGTGGCTGACCATCCGGGTCAGGACTTCCTCATGGGTCGGCCCCAGCACCAGCGGACGTTCCCGGCGGTCAGTAAGGGTGAAAAGCCCCTTGCCGAAAGCCCGGTCCCGACCCGTCTCCTGCCACAGCTCCAGCGGCTGAAGCACCGGCATGGCCAGTTCCTGCCCTCCGGCCCTGTTCATCTCCTCGCGGATGATGTTCTCAATCTTTCTCAGCACCCGCCACCCCAGGGGCATGTAGGAGTAGACCCCCGCCGCCACCTGGCTTATCATCCCCGTCCGCAGCAGCAGCTGGTGGCTGGCGGTATCCGCCTCCGCCGGTATTTCCCGCTGTGTCTTGCCGAATAACTCAGATAAACGCAACGTATGAACTCCTTTTCCTCTTCAATATTTCAGAGATTAACTATTTTAATAGGAACTCCTTTGAAATTTCCTCATCCGGCACTTTCTTTTCAGCTGGTAAATATATAGAAACGGTAATTTCGATAGTTCTCAAGTACTTACATATCAAAGGCCCAACTTCTCGCCATTCAAGTTGTCCGAGACCGCACCCCAAGGCAGGAATTGCCAATGACTTAATACCTTCTTTTTTATAGTTCTTCACAATCCACCGCAGGCCTTCTTCAATCCCTTCCATATCAGCACGGTTTTTCCAATGTTGTTTTGTCGGGAACAGCAGAAACCACTTAGCTATATCAGCGTTTGATAAGCTAGACGGCTCATCAGCTAAGTCATGCTCAAAAGACGCCTCGCGCTTATAAAGCCGTGGTTTTCCCAATTGCAATTTCTTTTTTCGACATAAATCTTGGTAGTAGACGTATACATCTGGGAATTGGTATTTCGCCCTTGATGCTAGCCCCGCACCCATAACACCAATGACATTTACGCTCACTGTAAGCGTCTGTAACTTTGAGAAAAACATGTCGCCTTCAGCAAGATGAAGATTATGAGTAAGGCTAAATACTCTTGATGGTAAGAAAAACATATTAGGTTCATAGATAATTGGTAGTTTTAGCCCTGGATTACTTGCCTTGAGTTTATCTATTACGTCACGTCTTCCCACATAGATAGCTTGGATCATATCGGGAGTTACAACATTTGGAACCAAGCATTCAGCCATAATCCTTCTCTTAGAACCATTAAGGAGGTCTTGTCAATAGGTGTGTAAATGTCAGGCAAGGGCGAGTACCTCTTCC